>JBBDZT010000029.1:0-28785 GCA_040900025.1 Saccharimonadales bacterium (SeqCode) | reverse complement strand
TTGACATAAGCATTTTTTTCTGTTAATATTGACAAGTTAATCTAAAAATGAATCCGGGTCACTAGTAGTTGTTTACTCGCTGTTCATTACTGATCAAACGATAAACTAACTAAACTAGAAAAGGATTCTTTTTTTATGTCCTCATACACAAATTTTGCCGTCCGCGGCAGTCGTAATCGCCGTCCCAGATATGGCTCAGGCCGACCGGCACAAAACAGAAACAAGGGTAGAAAACAATACATTCACCCCGATAAATTTATTAAAGCTGCAAAGCCGACCCACGTTGATACATACATAGCAACGCATACTTTTGCCGACTTTGATATCCAGCCTTTGCTGAAAGAAAACATTATAACCAAGGGTTACCTAACCCCATCGCCTATCCAAGACCAGGCGATTCCTTCTGCTTTAGAAGGAAAAGATGTTATTGGAATCGCTAATACTGGCACAGGAAAGACCGCCGCTTTTGCGATACCGATACTTCACCGGCTTATGAATGATAAAAGTTCCAGAGCAATAATAATTGCCCCAACACGTGAACTAGCCCAGCAGATAGAAGACGAGTGTATATCCTTCGCCCGCAAGAGTGGATTAAATGGCGTGGTTTTAATCGGTGGATCTCCGATGGGCAAACAGCTGCAAGGCCTTCGTAACAAGCCGAATATTGTTATCGGTACGCCCGGACGTATAAAAGATCATGTCGAGCGAAGAACTCTGGATTTATCCGGGTTTAACATGGTCGTACTAGACGAAGTTGACCGAATGGTAGACATGGGCTTTATAAACGATATACGCTTGCTTCTTAGCAAAGTTGCCGACAAACGGCAGTCGCTATTTTTCTCTGCCACTATTGATCATAAAATAAATGCTCTTATACAGTCATTCATGACAAATCCTGTCACCGTTTCAGTAAAGCAAGGCGATACCAGCGATAATGTCGAGCAAAACGTGGTCAGGTACGGTTCTTCCAGCGAGAAAATCGGTATGCTCCACGACCTACTCATAGACTCCAGCGTTAAAAAAGCTCTCGTATTTGACGAGACACAACGTAGCGTTGAAAGACTTTCTAAAGAGCTTGTTAGCCGCGGGTTTAAGACTAATGCTATACACGGCGGTAAGACCCAGGGCCACAGACAACGCGCCTTAAACCAATTCCGCGACGACAACATATCTGTTTTAGTTGCTACAGACGTAGCAGCACGGGGTATAGATGTGACTGATATTACCCACGTTATTAACTACTCTACCCCTGCAAGCTATGATGATTATATTCACCGTATAGGACGAGCTGGGCGAGCAGGCAAAACAGGCAACGCCCTGACTTTTATAGAAAAAACACATTAATCCGAACATCAATTGATTTAGTAAAATACTTTTTGATATGACCCAAATACAAGACCCAACCAAGATTAGAAATATAGCGATTATCGCGCATGTGGATCATGGCAAAACCACTTTGGTGGATGGTTTGCTTAAGCAATCCCAAACTTTTGCCAGCCACCAAGCTGAAATGAAGCAAGACTTGATAATGGACAGCGGCGATCAGGAGCGTGAGCGTGGTATAACTATTACCGCCAAGGTTACGGCCGTTCAGCATGGCGATTACCGCATAAACATAATCGACACGCCCGGACACGCCGATTTTTCAGGCGAAGTAGAGCGCACTTTAAACATGGCCGACGGCTGTATATTAATAGTCGATGCTCAAGAAGGTCCCATGCCTCAGACCAAATTTGTGCTGACTAAGGCTCTAGCAAACGAGCTAAAGCCGATCGTTATCATAAATAAAATCGACAAATCTGCCGCCCGGGTAAAAGAAGTCGAGGACGAATTAGCGGATCTATTTTTAGAACTTGCCGTTCACGAAAATCAACTCCACTATCCCGTTTATTATGCTGTTGGCCAAGCTGGCAAAGCTTGGGATCACGCTCCGGATAATTCTGAGCAAGCCGGCGATCTATCGGTAATTTTCGACGCGATTATCGAACATACTCCCCCACCGGCGATTGAACCGGACAAACCTTTCCAAATGTTGGTGACTGCATTAGCTTGGGATAGCTTTAAGGGTAAATACGCTATCGGGCGGATCTCCCGCGGACAGATCAAATCCGGCGAGCCTATAGTCCTGTGCAAAAAGGACGGTTCGCAGGCTAAAGGCAAAGTCCAGAGTATCTTCATGAGCCACGGCCTGTCAAAATCCGAAGTAAATGTTGGTGTGGCAGGAGATATAGTCCAGCTAACCGGTATAGATAACGCGGAAATTGGCGAAACCATAGCCGATGCTATTCAACCGGAAGCCTTGCCGGTCTTGGAGGTGGAAGCTCCAACACTCAAGATTTACTTGGGCCCAAATACTTCTCCTTTCAAGGGCAAAGAAGGTGAATTTACTACCAGCCGCCAAATCGGCGAACGTCTGCAGCGAGAGCTGGAAACCAACATCGGCCTTCAGGTAGTGGAGGACGGCATCGGCTTTTTAGTATCCGGGCGGGGCGAACTACACTTAAGCGTCTTGATAGAAACCATGCGCCGGGAGGGCTACGAATTTGAAGTCGGCCGGCCGCAAGTCGTCACGAAAGAGCAAAATGGCCAGACAGTCGAGCCAGTAGAGGAACTCATTATAGAAGTCCCGGCAGAACACGTAGGAACTGTTCAGCAGGAATTAGGAGCACGCAGGGCAACACTAAAAGAGCAATTTGCCAGCCCTAAAGGCGTGACAAAACTTATTTACGAACTGTCTACCGGCGCACTCTTAGGTTTGCGCAATGTGCTGATGACCAAAACCAAAGGCACAGTTATAATCAACTCCCTGATGATCGGCTACCAGCCTCTTAGCCCTGCCCTGCCGCAACTGCGAAACGGTGTAATCGTAGCATTTGAAAATGGCATAACTACACCCTATGCCCTACAAATGGTAGAAGACCGAGGCGAAGCGTTTGTCGGCCCGACAGCAAATGTATATGCCGGGCAGATAGTAGGTTTGAACAAACGCCAAGAAGATATGGAGATGAATGTTTGCAAAGCCAAACATCTGACAAATATGCGCAGTTCCTCCAGCGATGGCGTAGTCCAGCTGACCCCTCCGACTATTCTAAGCCTGGAAGAATGCATAGATTTTATCGAAAAAGACGAACTTCTGGAAGTAACCCCAAAATCCCTGCGCCTCCGCAAGCGTGAACTCAACCACAGCAAACGCAAACGCAGCAATTAGTTTTACCCGATTAAAAAATAGTTGCCCAAAAAGGCGACAATGACTCTTCTCATTTATTAATTTATATGGTATAATATATTACTTATGATTAGAGAGGAATTTTATAGGCCGCCGGAACTTATTCTACCTCCCGATGAGTTAGTGCCTCTTGATTCAACAGACCCACTGGACGCACAGATGATTGAATATCATGATACTTTAGCGGCCGGGGAATTTCTTGATGCTGCCGAACAAGAGATGCTGGTCAGAGGCATAAGAGGAGGAAACGAATCCTCTGCACAAGCACTGAAAGATGCTTATGCGGGCTTGGTCGCAACGGTAGTTTTTCCTTTCAAAGGTCACGGAGTGGATAGCAACGAACTCTTGCATATAGGAGGGCAAGGCCTGGTTGTTGCGGCCCAGGCTTACCGGCAAGGCAATATATCACATTTTGACGATAAGGTGGTTTACGCCTTAGAGTGGGCTCTGACTAAAGCTATTCCTGAAGCACCAAAAATGTTTTCCGACCCTTCTGAAGGCAGACCTATGGAACAGGTGCATAGATTCCTTGGAACTTTAGAGCCGTCAATAAAACAAGAAGTGGCGAACCGACAAGTCCTCGAAGGATTGCATCCTCAAGAAAGAAAGATAGTGCCTCTGTTGCACCTAGGTACCCATGATGATATAGCCGAAGCACTAGGCCCTCCCGCCACCAGAGTTTCCGTGAACAATACAACAGCGCGCCTGCAGATAGAACTTGGGGTTCACAATACCACCTCGCTTGCTCTTGTGTTTCATGCCAAAGGTTACCGCTATCCAATAAAGATTCCCGAGAAGCCTTTAGTGGAACTACTTACCGACCATCAAATGAAAATAGGTAACCTGCTTCACCATGAATATGGTGAAATAGGCACAGTAGTCGGAGGCAGAACCGCCGCGCAAATTACCGGCAGCGTTCATAAAATGAGGCGGAAGACCGGTGCACGTTCCAGAACTGAACTAGCACTGATGATAGCAATGTTCGATACTGGCGAACGCCGTGATCCCGAAGCGATATTAACCCGTAAACTAGGAGAGCTCGCATCACGTGTAGGACTCGAATCTTTAAATCATGATAAAGCTGAAGAGTTGGTCGCCGAACTTGAACACGACCAGCACGAAGCAATTAGTTCTTTCTACCTAACAGGAAGAGAAACTTCGCGGAAAGAAATCGCCAGTCAGCTTAACATAAGTGAAAGGACAGTAAGAAGCCGCGAGGAACAAGGCATCAGAGTGATGAGAAAATTACGGCCGACTCTTATTGAGCAAGCTGCCCAAGAGGATTAGTCAAGATTTTGCATTAGGAGACCACAGCAAACGAAAACTCAGCAATTAGAACATAGCTATACGAAGCAACAGATTGTATAATAATATAAACAGATGACAAAACGAGGAACATTCGCAGTAAAGTCCGGTCTTGCCCAAATGCTTAAAGGGGGCGTTATTATGGATGTAGTTACTCCCGATCAGGCAAAAATTGCCGAGCAATCCGGAGCTACCGCAGTAATGGCCCTGGAACGAGTTCCGGCTGACATTCGCGCTGACGGTGGAGTTGCCAGAATGAGCGACCCGAAAATGATCAAAGACATCATAAAAGCCGTAACAATCCCAGTTATGGCCAAAGTAAGAATCGGCCATTTTGCTGAAGCCCAGATTTTAGAAGAACTTGGCGTAGACTATATTGACGAAAGCGAAGTTTTAACTCCGGCGGATTCCAAAAACCATATAGATAAATCAGAATTTGACGTGCCGTTTGTTTGCGGCTGCCGAAACTTAGGCGAAGCCTTGCGACGGATCCAGGAAGGCGCAGCTATGATCCGCACAAAGGGCGAGGCCGGGACCGGCGATATAGTTGAGGCTGTCGACCATGCCCGGACGGTTAATGAAGAAATTTCTAAATTGGCCAAACTATCAGAGACCAAGCTTAAAGAGTTTGCCTTGGAACAAAGAGTAAATATCGAACTAGTTCTAAAAACCAGGAAGCTTGGCAGGCTGCCGGTGGTTAATTTTGCAGCTGGAGGAATAGCCACCCCCGCTGATGCTTCACTGATGATGCAGCTGGGAGTAGACGGAGTCTTTGTCGGATCCGGAATATTTAAAAGCAACAACCCCAAAAAGCGCGCAGCGGCCATAGTTGAAGCGGTTACTCACTTCGACAATCCGAAAATCCTAGCTAAAGTCAGCGAAAACCTAGGGTCGCCAATGACCGGGATCGGGATGGACAGCCTGGACGAAAAACAAAGTTTCTCTAAAAGAGGCTGGTAGAATTGGAAACTGTTGGTATTTTGGCCCTTCAGGGTGATTATTTTGAACATGCAAAGGCCGTAAAAAAATTCGACTTCAAGTGCAAAGAAATAAAATTGCCGGAAGATTTAGAAGAAGTTGATAAACTCATTATCCCAGGTGGCGAGTCTACCACTATAGGCTTGCTGGCTGTAAAGTATAAACTCATAAATCCGTTAAAAAAATTCATAAGCTCCGGCAAACCCGTATGGGGTACATGTGCCGGCCTGATTTTACTTGCTGACCACCTGGAAAAGTTGCCCGTAGAAGTCAGGAGAAATTTTCTCGGCAGCCAGAAAAATAGTTTTGAAACTTACTTAAGGTCCCCTGCCGTTTCCCGTAAATCACTTAAGGTCATGTTCATCCGGCCACCGCAGATCATAAAGACAAAGCGCAAGGTAGAAATACTGGCGGAATATAAGTTCGGAAGTACTGTTTCTCCGGTAGCCGTAAAATACAAAAATATATTAGCAACCACATTTCACAGTGAACTTGATGAAGACAATCCGCTAACTAAATATTTCCTAACTAAAATTTAGAAATATATTCAATTAACTCTTCTACGATCAAGCCTTTATTTTCTTTTTTTCGACTATACTTTTTCGCAGCTTCCGCATGAGTCACGACAGCTTCCTTAGTACAAGTGAACAAGTCTATCTTCGGATAATGTTGTGCCGCATATCCGGCTATAAGGCCGGCTAGGATGTCTCCAGTGCCTCCGGTAGCTAAAACAGGGTTGTTTCCTTCAAACTTCCAGGACTGTCCATTACTAAAAACCTTTGTGATGTGACTTTTTAAAACTACAATGCAGCCGAACTTTTTAGCAAATTCTTCCGGCTGGATTATACCTGAGCTGCGGCTTAGCCTTTCAAACTCCTTTAAGTGCGGGGTCAAAATACATTTCTCGCTCAAGAGATTCAGCATTTTTGGATTAGCAGCTACAATATTCAACGCCTCCCCGTCGATAATCACAGGCTTTTTCAGGCTTAAAATACGCTTCAGCATTTCTATATTTTCATCCGTGGCTTCCCATCCGGGACCGGCAACTATACTGCTCCATTTAGATGATTGGCCATCAAAACTTTTAAAAGTATGTCCTACGGCTTGCGGCAGCATTTTGATTAGTTCAACTAAAGTTTGTTGATCCGCAAAAAAATCTATCAAGCCAACACCGCTTTTCAATGCCGACTTGGCTGCAAATACGGCGCTGCCGAGCATGACTGACTCATCAGAAACATGGCCGGCGAAAATAGCAACCGTACCGAACGTTCCTTTATGTCCTGTTTTAGGCCTGTCCGGCAACTGGCTTTTATGCATAATATTAGTCTACATTATGAGATTCGGTATAGACGCTCTTGAGTTTGACTTTTGTTTAAGTGTTTGCTTAAATATTAAATATGAGTACTAAAAGTACAGCAGCTGAAAAACTCAGTAAAAACGACAGGCGCATTATCCACATATTGCAAGTTTTGGGCGATACCAGCAGATATAAAATGTTTAAAATCCTGCTTGAGAAGAAGCAGCTATGCGTTTCGGAGATTGCCAGCAAGCTGAACATATCCGTCCCTGCCGTTTCCCAGCACTTCAGAACTTTCGAGTTAGTAGGTATTGTTGAAAAAGAGCGCATGGGGCAAAAAATCTGTTACCAGCTGAAGGATAACGATGAGTTAATCAACCAGTTAGTTAAAATAACGAATAAATCTAAATAAAGGAGAAAATATGCCAAAGATATCAATTTATTCAACAGCAACGTGCGGATACTGCAAAATGCTGAAAAGTTATTTACAGTCTAAAAATATCGCCTACGAAATAAAAATGGCCGATGAAGATCCCGACCTAGCCCGAGAGTTATATGAGAAAAGCGGCCAGTTGGGCGTGCCCTTTACCATCATAGAAACCGATGAGGGAAAAGAGGAAAAAATCTTAGGTTTTGACCGGCCTCGTATTGACGAAGTTTTGAATTTAAAATAAATTCTATCCGACGGTTCGCTTTGTGCCGGATTTCGGCAGAATCCCAAAAACAACAATAGTTGCCAGAACGACGGCAAAGCCGCACATGATACTGGCTACGCCTTCTTGCGTTTCCGGGTTTAGTAAGTTTACAGTCGTAGTCGGAACTAAAAGGACCAGATAGCCGACAGCCAACATATATAGAGATTTCCGATCTTTTTTCTTGACCGTTTTTGCGTACTCATAAGCCAGCCATGTACCGATGGCCAGCCAGAGATAGTAATAAACGAAATACAGTCCGCCGAGACCGGGCTTAACTTGGAAAATTACATAATTCCCGGCGCATTGATGGCCGGCAAAAGCATTCTCAAAAAACGCAAAAACTCCTATCCACATCGCAGCCATTCCATATGCCGCTCCGGTAATGTTATTCCAGGATTTGCCAGCGATAGTATGAATTAAATGTATGCCTATAGGCGGAAGCATCGTGATTGAGACAAAGCCGATCCTTGACCATAAGTTAGCATCATAGTTCCCGCCGCATACAAAATACTCGCTGATCTGAAACATAGCTAAAAAGAATAACAGCGCCGTGCTCAAACGGGCGAGAGCATTCATTTTATAGCGCCAAATTACATAAAAAAGATAACCTAATTCAATAGCAAAAGTAGCCAGCATTACAGGAGGTGAGAAACAAGCAAATAATGTCCCTGGCTTATGGGTTATAAATCTCATGCTTAGTTAATTATAGGTTATTTGTGTTTCTATGAAGCAAAAAATCACGCCAAGCTTCGATATTTTGCTGATATTTCGGCTTGTTTTTCTCCTCCTGTTTTAGTTTATCTTCCGGCGTTTCAACTGCAGGCGTATCCTTAACTTTGGATTGTGCTACCGATTCGGGAATAACGTATAGCTCCTCGCCCGGCAAGGCCTTGTTGAACTGCCTTCTGGCTGTCAGCTCAAGGTATTCGTCGCTCTCAAAATAAACGTTTTTTAATTTTAAATTTTCATTTTCGAGTTTCTTAATTTCGTTAACCTGATAAAGTTCGTTTTCTTTCTTCTGAAGTTCGAAATTCGTCTGGAGCACTCTGACACTGCTGAAGGCAACCAGAAGTATAACCGCAAAGAATGTTAGCAGGCCGATTACTCTTACGTCCGATAAGAGTTTTAGAGCGTTATTAATTTTTATTTTGGAAATCATAACTTAACTATATTATACAAACTATTGCTATTGGTTTGCCACTAGAGTAGAATTAGCCCAAAAGTAAGCGTAAGGAGAAATATGAAAAATCTAATAGAGCTAATATACTCGGTGTTTCTTGCTGGGATCATCTCAGTATTCGTAGGATTTGCCGTATGGGCGGCCTACCCGGAACCACCCTACCCCAACCCCACTTATAACTATGATGTAGAGTGGGATGTCACAGAGCAACAAGATATTGACCTGCAGTACCTGGAATACGACAAAAAATACGCAGAGCACCGGGAAAACTCGGCAAAGTATATTCTAGGGGCTTCTGTGGGAATATTTCTGCTTGGGCTAATTGCTATAAAATCCCGGCGCTTTAATTCAATCTTCAGCGACGGATTACTTTTTGCCGGATTAATGACCGCCTTGTATGCCGGATCTAAATCGGTAGTATTTTTCTTCAGCACGGATCAGCCTAATCGAATGGTTGCATTTGGCGCTGCGCTTGCAGCACTAGTTATGGTGTTGATAATAACCCAGATAAAATTCGGGGTCCTGGTCGCAAAACCAAAAAAATCCAAACGTAAAAAATAACTAAATCTGCTATACTCTATCTGTTACAGCAGTAAAAGTGCCAGCGTAGTTTTCTGCTCCGCAGAAAAGCAGGCTGGCACGGTGCGTAAAGCTGAGGGGGTGTAGCTCACCGGTTAGAGCAGGCGGCTCATAACCGCTTGGTAGTTGGTTCAATTCCAACCACCCCCACCAAACTTTGGAGAAACCCATGTCAAAAGTATCTGAATCAACGAAAAAAAAGGTGAGCTTAGCGCTTTTCGATTCCAATATATTGTCATTTGGCAAGTTTGTGCTTAAAAGCGGAATAACATCGCCTTACTACATAGATCTCCGCATGCTTCAATCGCACCCTGAAGCCTTTCACGCGGTTGTAGAGATATATATAGAACTGTTGTCTGACCTTGATAAAGATGTATTCCTTGCCGGTATACCTGAAGCCGGCATACCGTTAGCTACAGCCGTCGGATATGTCTCCAAGCGACCGTTAATACAGCCGAGAGCTAAGATAAAACAGCATGGAAAAGGCAAGCTAATAGAAGGCGACTGGAAAACCGGCGACAAAGTAGCAATTATTGATGATCTGGTGGCAAAAGGCGATTCCAAGATTGAAGCCTTAGCCCAGTTTAAGCAGGCAAAGCTTGACGTGGTCGGATTTTATCTGCTTGTCGACCGGGAAATGGGCGGTCGAAAGGTAATGGAAGATGCCGGTTACAGCGCGAAAATTGCTATGAGAATCAGTGAGATATTTGAGATTCTTCAACAAGAAGGCCGCATAACTCAGCAACAAAAAGCGGAGATGCTTGAATTCACACGACAGAACGCTTCAAGCTAAAATGTATCTAGTTTACTCATAAGCTCTTCAGCATTAGAACAATTCATCAGTTCCTCGCGGAGCTCCTTCGCGCCGTCAAAGCCGCTTATGTAGATCTTGCAGAACTTATTAAGTATTACTACCGGTCTTGAACTGCCGGGATAAGTATCTTTGAATAGTTTGACATGCTTTTTATACAGATTAATTTTCTTAGTTTTAGGATAATTGCTCCAAGGGCTGTTTTCAGAGAACACAAACGGATCCTGGAATACTCCCCGACCGATCATTATTCCATCTATGCCGGTCTCTTTCATAAGTTTTACTCCCTGTTCGCGGTTAAAAACATCGCCGTTGCCAACTAACAGTGTGTTAGGAGCTATTTTGTTTCTTAACTGTCTTATTTCAGGCATGATATCCCAATGCGCCGGAACCTTCGACATTTCCTTAACCGTCCGCAAATGTATTATCAGCATGTCCACTCCCTGACTTAACAAAAATTCTATCCAGGATAGGTCTATATCTTTGAAGCCGATTCGGGTCTTAACACTGAAAGTCATATTCTCATCCAGTCCTGCTTTAGTTGAATCAATGATTATCTTGGCTTTTTCTCGATTATTTATCAGGGCCGAGCAACAACCGTTTTTTACTACATGCTTTATAGGGCACCCCATATTCAGGTCCACGCCGGCAAACCCGAGGTCGCTGCACTCTTGGGCGGTTTGCCTAAAATTCTCTGACGTTTTACCCCATAACTGAGCAATTACGGGCTGTTCGGATTTATCAAAATCAAGTCGGCGGAGCGTGGCTTTGCGTCCCGCCGACTGAAGCGCATCCACGTTGGTAAATTCTGTAAATAGCAAGTCAGGTTTAGAACACTCCGAAACCACCCGTCTAAAAACAGTATCCGACACATCATCTAAAGGCGCTAGCGCAAAAAATGGCTTCGGTAATTCATCTAAGAAACTTTTCATTTAATTTTAGAAAGAGAGCTTTTTCGCCATCTCTGCCAATGTCTCATGGTTAGGCTCTTTATTCATATCAGGAACTTTATTGTATTCGTCCATATTATTAAATGGAAAAACATGTATGTGGGCATGGGGCACATCTATGCCTATTACTTTTATACCCACTCTGCCAGGGTTTAAAATATCTTCAATGCGCTTGCAGACCCTCTTAACCGTATCTTGCAGGGCTTGATAATCTTCATCCGGTAGTTCCCAGAGTTTATCCACCTGTTTTTTAGAAATAACCAAAACGTGTCCTGGAGTCATAGGATGAATATCCATGAACGCCAGCGTAAGATCATCTTCATAGATCTTATGGCAAGGTATCTCCCCTTTTACAATTTTAGTAAAAATAGTCTCTTCCATGCATTCTATTATATGTTTTTTGCACTTGGGTGTCAGGCGCAAACATAAAAAACCCCCGGAGATATCCCCGGGGGTTAGCGTTCTAATTCCGAAGAATTAGCCGCGTTTTACTGTAAGAAAACCATTTCTTGGGTTTTCATTCACGCTCATACCGCTTGGTAGATCGGTTGTCGTCTCGCTTCTCTCATCTTTTGAGAAGTAATAAATTGTTTGCTTTTTACCGCCCCTTAGAACTACGTCCTTTGAATTTAGGTGGTACTTTACGCCCTTGCTATTTGTGTGGCTGTATCCCATTTTGTTCCCCTCTGTTAGATTAATGGTATCCTTACCATACTCCGCCTTGTTTTCACTTGTCAACCCCGAAATAGCCCTGTGGGCTATTTTGTAGTCACTAGCGAAGCGCCGTCAGAGAAGACAGTTTTAAATTAACAACTTATTTCTTGCAATAATTAGTGCTTATGCATTAAACTAGAGTAAGTAAGATAATTTAACAGAGGTGGTAAAAAACAAATGGATTTTACAAATCGTACTTCAAGGCCAGGACAACCAGGAGCAGGACCTGAAAACTCAGACAGCGCTCCAGGCGGTGTAAAAAACACAAAACCAAGCAAGCTAGGCAGGTTTAAAAAACATGCATTGCTTAATATTACGTATCTAGGACTTTTGCTCTCGATTACCGTAGTAATGGTCGGCGTATTGCTGGCTTTGTTCTTCTTTGAGGGAAATCGTGAAGACAAATATGTAGATGATTCAAAACATCAGGCTATATTCTTAAATAACGGCCAGGTGTATTTCGGTAACATCACCGATCTTAATAAAGACTTCCTGACATTATCGGGTATTTATTACCTAAGGGTTAATCAGCAGGTCCAGCCGGATCAGCAAGCAACTCAAAATGACGTCTCGCTAGTCAAGCTTGGTTGTGAGCTACACGGCCCGCAGGATATTATGGTAGTAAACAGGGATCAAGTAACTTTCTGGGAAAACTTAAAGGATGACGGGCAAGTAGCAACTGCTATAGCCGAGTACGTAAAGGCTAATCCAGACGGCCAGGATTGTTCTCAAAATCAGCAACAACAAACACCTGCTGAAAGTACGACAACTCCACCTTCCGATGGCAGTGGAACCGGCTCAGACACCTCGACAGAGCCTGACACTCCGACATCTTCACCTAGTACCGGTACAGGTAATGGGTCAGAAGAAAATACAGGGTCAACTGGCAACTAGTAGATCAGTCTAGTCAACCATTGATCGTATTCACAACAGCCCAATACTCGGGCTGTTGTTCTTTTATAGGCTAATTATGTAAACACGAGGGAACCGTCGTTAGAGAGCCTACTAAAGTTGGATCTTATACCACCAGCCAATAACTAGACGGAGTGCAAGCATCGCAAAGAAAAATAAAGAAGCCAATAGGCTAAGACCGGCAAAGTCCGGCGACCAAACCGGGCTTATGAAGTCAAACTTATAAAGTTCACTAGGGATTTGCTTCGGCTTAACGGCATTGTCGCTTGTATATTCGGCTACGCAATTTACTCGCTCCGAGTTAAGGCCCGACGCGGGGAATTCCCGCGCGCATTTGCTCTCGGCCTGCTGCTTGACCTTCTTGTTAATTTTATTTACTCTTTTTTGTTCTTGCTCAAGGAGGTGTTCGTATCGATGATTCAGCTGTATAGGCGGCTTGATGGGAACATCTCCGCCTGAAAGATCGGTATTCATATGCGCATAAACGTATTCCCTTAGCTCTCTGAGAGGTTTTTCAATATTTGCGCCTTTTTCATCTGCTAAAAATACCTGCTCTCTGAGTTCGGTCATTCGAAGGTAATTCTCCCGGATACCTATTATTCCCAGAGCTAGAAAAAATGCCGCCAAGAGGAAAAAATACATCGGCCGGATTTTCTTGATAAATTTGAATTGATGATGCAGCTTACGCTTATTCATTACGATATTGATTATACTTCATCATTTAGCAGGTTAAGCTACCGGTCTCACTGGACAGCAAGCTAATGTGGTGCGAAACTTGTAGAATGAATGTTTTCTTCTCCGGTATAGGCGGGACGGCTATAGGCCCTTTGGCATTAATAGCCCACCAAGCCGGATATAGCGTGTACGGATCAGATAAGCAGAACTCGCAATATATTGAATACCTCAAAATGAAGGGCCTGAAAAATATACATATAGGACAATCTTCGGAAAATATAGCCGAAATTCACGAAAAGACACCTATAGACTGGTTTGTTTATTCCTCGGCCGTAAGCATTGAAGATCCTAACCATCCTGAGCTTTCCTTCGCCAAAGAAAACTCCATTAAGCTATCTAAGCGTGATGAGTTTTTGAACAGAATAATCAGCGACTCGGGCAAAAAACTCATCGCGATTGCCGGCACTCACGGCAAGACCACTACTACTGCCATGGCTGTCTGGCTGTTTAATGAGCTTGGTATTCCTATAAGCTATTCCGTCGGCGCGAAAATATCTTTCGGTGATATGGGCCACTTCGATAAAAATAGCGAGTATTTCATATACGAATGCGATGAATTTGACCGCAATTTCCTGGCATTTCAGCCATATCTAAGCCTTATTGCCGGGATTGACTACGACCACCATGAAATATTTCCTACTGAACAAGACTATAGGAAGGCGTTTTTTGATTTCACGCAAAACAGCGAACGTGTAGTCTTGTGGCCTGAAGATGCTAAGAAAATAAATTTTGAGGGGACTGCTGATGATTGGATCTTAAAGTGGGATAGCATTTCAGAGAAAACAATCTCCTTGCCGGGGGAGGTAAACCGGAAAGACGCATGGCTGGTAGCCGTTGGCTTGAATAAAAACCATATAGGTCCCGCGGATCTTGGAAAGACCACTAAAATACTTTCAAAGTTTCCCGGCCTATCGCGCCGATTTGAAGAAATAAAGGAGAATCTATATAGCGACTACGCGCATACAGTTCCTAAAATCAAAGGCTGCCTGCAAATGGCCCGGGAAGTTTCAGATCGGGTTGTAATCGTTTATGAACCTTTAACCGATAGGCGGCAGCATTATATTAAAGACGAATATAAAACCTTGTTTAAAGGTATTAAGAAGCTGTATTGGGTGCCCAGCTATTTAGCGCGCGAGGATCCGGCGCAAAAGGTTATAACCCCGGAAGAATTCATTAGTATTGCCGAGGTGCCGGATGACAAACAAGCCATGGAGCTAGACGGCAAGCTTAAAGACGCAATCCAAAATCATCTGGACTCAGGCGACACAGTAGTCTGCATATCAGGCGGTGGAGGAAACAGCTTGGACGAATGGCTCCGCAAAAATTTCTAGCGGGTATCGCCGCTGCCGCCGATAACCCCTCGTTTTTTACGGCTCTGCAATTTGTCTAAATTAGCCGCAGCTATGTCCTCAAAAGATAGCCCGAGATGGTGCGCTAACACGGCCAGATACCACAAAACGTCTCCTATTTCTCCGCCAAGGGCAGCTTTGTCGGATCCAGAAATGTCGCCTTTTTTATCTCTTATAATTTTTTTCAGTTTCTCAGCGATTTCACCGGCTTCGCCGTTCACCCCCAAAGCCCAGTGCATAATGTCTTTAAATTCATCGCCAGTTGACGAAGCCGTCGTAAGCGCGCGCTTCTGATATTCATTAAAGTTCATGTTTTAATCCTACCATTCTCTTCAATCTTAACCGATCCCTCCCTGATAACCTCAACCGCGTCGTCAACTACCCTGATCAGTGTCGATGATTTACGCCCGGATAAGTCGCCCCCGTCCACATAGGCATCTACGTCTTTACCGAAATATTCCACGGCTTCATCAATATTTACCGCCGGTTTTTCGCCGGGCTGGTTAGCGCTGGAGGTCAGAAGCGCACCGGTCTTATCAAGAAGCTTAATTAAACCCCGGTCCGCGACTATTCTAAAAGCCTGTCTGCCGGTGGATTGGCTTAAATAATCCACTCCGTGAGGAATCTCAATGCTTATAGGTCCCGGCCAGTATTGTTCAACAGCTTTTAAATAACGCCGTTTTATGCCCAGTTCAACCAGTTTATCTATTGACGAAGCAATCACCGTTCCGGGTTTTGACTCGCGCCTCTTTAGTTTGTAAAGCCTCTCCACGGCTTTTTGATCATTCGCGGCGACACACACACCGTAAACAGTGTCTGTCGGGATTACTACTACTCCTCCGGCGTTTATGATTTGGACCAACTCAGTGTCAGATATTTTTAGAACTTTATAGGCCGAGCTTTTCATCGCTTAAACCCTCGCCGGAATTATCAGGCTGATCACTAAGCTGATCGATTTCGTTTATGACCTGATCGATTGAACCGCTAGTATCAGCTGAATTTGTCTGGGCAGAACCGGTTTTTTCCGCCTGTCGGCCATCCAAGTTCTTTTGAATACCCACATAGATTGCCAGAGCTGATAGGCCGATAAAAATAATTACCGCCGGGATTATTACAGACAGATTTTTGCCGGCTTTCGGTTTTTTGTCAGCTTGTTTTTCCGCCTGCCGACTTTGCTTCGGCTTCTGGTCTGAAACTTCCTGAGAGCCGTCCCCCGCCTGAGCGTTGCCGGTAATCTGATTTTCTACATCTACACTCGGTCTGCGGGGCCTTATGCCGTCAATGTTTCCCCTTTGAACCGGTGGTGGTTTTCTCTCCTCCATATTTATAAGCTATCCTTTATAGCCGTTAAGATTTGTCTTAATTCAACCTTGATCAAATTCATTTGAGTGCTTCTTAGCTCCTGCAAGTCGGAAAATTGTTTTTTAGCGTCATCGACAGATAGCCTGAAACCTTCAGGGCTTGTTTTACAATCTATGGCAACCGAATCATTAATCGCCAGAAAATAATTTTCGTAAGTAGAGTTAATTTTTGCTTCCAACTGGTTTATTTCTTCTATCTTCTTATCTACGGAGCCGGATTCTATCCTCTCGCTTTTCAATGTTTCGCTAAGACCGATTAGATTATTAAGTATTTTATTCACGCTTTCTTTTTGAGTTGATGAATAAGTCCCGGCAGCTTGTCTGACTAATTTGATTTTATTCTGTGCGGCTTCGCATCTGGCTTTTATAGCTTGTATTTGTTTATCGTCCAAATCAGTTGTTAGTTTCTTCAGCCTTTCTGTGACTCTTTGGTCTAGCCCGTTGCTGCGTGAGGAAGAATTGTCTTCCGCATCTTGGGCACTCACGCTTACCGCGCAAAACAATAAAATAAAAACAGATATAAAGCTAAGTTTTTTGATCATAATTCTTCAGTTAATTTTATCATAAGAGCTTAGTCTATTTTTAATAAAAATAGAAGCTATCAAGCCCTATGGTATTAGTAACATCGATTATTTTTTGCGAATCTCCGCCATTGATATTGATCACGTAATCAGCAGTTTCGGAACCTGTAGCTACGCGGTAAACTATGTGGTCGTCATCTATCCATGCCACCGGGTTCACAAGACCGCTCTGCCTTTGTATAACCTTATCTTTCCCGGTTTCCGTGTCATATATAATCAAGACACCTTTACCGTCTCTTATGTCAGTCCAGGCAGCTTTTTTACCATCCGGACCGGGCGTATAGATTCTGGACTTTAGGGTCGGTGGTGATCCGTTTAACTGATCCAGCTGAGTGGTGTTTAGGTCATACTGATACCATTCATCGGAAATTGCTACATTAATTTTGTCATAGCCGACCCTGAATAAGTTCCATGCTTCTTCGGCCAATACGGTTATCTTGCCTGACCCGTCCGGATATATCCTGTAAAAGCCTACCGAACCGTTAACGTTATACTCCGCCGGGCTGTAGTAAACAGCCCCATTCGCCGCTAAAGCGTCATTAAAGTAGTTGGTACTGGCCAATTCCTGTTCGGTCTTCGCGTCAAAGTCATATGACATAAGCCTATGAAGTCTTTTACTCTCCAGGCTGGCATTGGGCTGGGTCTTTATATATACAAGTCTGTTGTCTATAAAATCTACGAGCTGGATTCTTTCGGAATCCGCCACATCTTCAATTTCATTACTGTTTAGGTCTATTATGCTTAGGGTGGAAATCGGTGCTCCGTCCTTTGTCCTTTCGTCGCCCCTGATAGAAACAAAAGCAATTATCTCTCTGTTCGGGTGCGCCAAAATTGAGATCTCGTCTTCACGTTCATTGCCCGTGCCATCCAGAATTTTCTCTTCGTTTTTTCCATCAACATCTATTTTGTACAGATCAAAGTTGCCGTCCCGGTTAGAAACAAAAGCATGTTTTCTGGCAGGTACGAGAAGTATCTTTTTAACAGCTTCATCGCCTATCTTCAGGCTTATTTCTTCGGTCCTGTAGCCTTCGGCTGATATTTCGGCTTTTATAGTTTCTTTTTTATCTTCAGATACAACCAGCACTATTTCGCCCTTGTTATTTGCTTTGGCGCTAGCCTCATTGCTAACTGCCTCCGCGCTGCCTACCGGCTTGCCGGATAGGAAATCCGTAACTTCAAAAGTATATCTTGTGCCGGTGGCGATAAGTCCTAAATCTTCGATAGGGTTGCTCCCCCAGCCTATCGTCACTTCTTTACTTACCGGAGCAAAAGCAGGCTTGTTTACGGTTAGTGTCTGCTCGCCAAGGAGTATTTCATTCAAACTGACATTGCCGTCAGTATCTGAAATCGTACTGATTCCGCCTATCTCTACAGTTGCGTCCTTCAGCGGCTGTCCGGTCTGTTCGTCAACAATTTTAAATGAAGTCGAGGCCCTTACGCCTGCTTTGTTTAAAACAAAATACCTGCTGTCCGGATAGGCAAAAGTAGCCGCCAGCCCGGCCAGCAGAACAATAATGAAAGATATTTTAAAAGCTTTGGAAGCAAAAACTCTTTTTATTTTGCCGAACAGGCCGCCATCATCAATCTCCGCGCTGCCTTCTGCTAGCATTTCAGCTTTAGCATCCTCTATAGCCAGAATTCTGTCTGACTCATCCGATATTATTTCGTCTACCGCCTTGCCGGTTTCTTTTGATTCCAGATAGCCATCCTCTTTTGGGTTGTCTTCGTTGGCTGTTTTCTTGGGAATATTATTGACTAGCCCGCCCAACACGGCTGGTTTTTCTTCTTTTTCTCCCCCGGTCGGCTTGTCATCAAACCGCGGCAGTTTCTCCCCGGGTAAAAGTGGTGCACTGGAAGAATTCTCCGGCTTCTCTATCTCTTTTGTTGCTTCAGGCTTTTCTTTCTTGGGAGCTTTGGAGTCTTCAGACATCATCGCATCAACGCGGGCTTCAAGCTTTGGGTCGTAATCACTGGGAGTCTGATCTTTTTTATTGTCTTTTGCCATTATAGTTTTTATGCTTATCTATTTTAATAGATTATACCTTACTTAGTCCATTTCCACTTACCCGGAGCGAACAAAAAATTAGAAAAGCTAGCTTTCTTAATTTTACTCCCAACGGAAGGCTTTGAAGGCTACGAGATAAATCAATAACGTCCAACCCAACATAACCGTCATCTCAGGCCCAAGCTCTAAGACCGTCTTACCCTCGGTCACTACATAGCGGACAGAGTCCACTATAGGGGTAAGAGGGATAAATTTGGTAATGTTCTGCAAAAGTTCGGGCATCAGAAAAGTCGGGAAGAAAACTCCGCTTAAAAACATCATCGGTAGTACGACCAATTGCGATATAGGCGCCGCCTGGTTCTCGTTTTTCGCCCAGCCGCCGATAGCTAAGCCGATTCCAAACAGCAGTATAGTCCCTAGGATAACTACAATACCCAAGTTCAAGTAATCGCCGCGCATATTCAGGTCAAATATTAAAAATGCCGCGGCAAACATAACCGCCACCGCTATCAGGCCTACTACCGCGTTTGACACTACATTAGCCGTAAAATACTGCCAGACTTTCAATGTTGTTGTGTGGTAGCGCCTGAGCACCCCTCTTTGTTTCAGTCTGGGGAATACAGTTGTCGGTCCAAAGATACCAAGCGATAGCAGAGTAAACCCAAGCAGGCCGGAGAATGTATAGTCAAACTGCGTCAGGCCTTTCGTCGCAGTTGATTCGGTCGTAACGCTAAGCGGTTCTTGTATTTCGACGAACTCGTTATTAATCTCTTTTAGTATCCCGTCCATGATAGAACTCAGAGTCTGGCCGGCTGAGGCGTTATTTTCGTCATATAAAATCTTTACCTCGCCCGCCGGATAATTTTTTTCATTTATCGCCCCGAAGCCTTCGGGCAGGACTATGGTCGCGTCAAGCTGGCCGCGGTTCATCTTCTCCCGCGCATCGTCCAGATTAGCTACTTCTTTATCTACATTAAAAACCTTATTTGCTTTTATCTGTCCCGCGAACTTGCCGGAGAATTCGCTATCGGACTGGTTCACCAGGCCAACCCTGAATGAAATTTCATCATTACCGCCGAAAATAGAGCCGAAAATCAGTAAGAAGATCAGAGGAAAAACAAAGACAAAAAATATAGCCACTTTGTCGCGGAACAATCTTTTGATGTCCATCGGTATAAAAGTAATTATCGGCAGAAGCGCTTTTTTCATTCGCGGAGATCCTTTCCGGTCAGATCAATAAACACGTCCTCAAGATCAGCTTGCTCCACATGTTTCTTCTTTTTAAATCCTCTACCTAGCAAGTCTTTTACCAAGGCTTTCGGAGAGTCCATAGCTATGATCCTTCCTTCGTCCATGATTGCCACGCGGTCGCATAGCAGTTCCGCTTCTTCCATATAATGAGTAGTCATTATTACTGTTACGCCCTGTTTTTTGATGTCTTTTATTAGATCCCATAGATTTCTTCTGGCTTGGGGATCAAGCCCGGTTGTCGGCTCGTCTAGGAAAAATATCTTTGGGTTGTGCACTAGAGCGGCGGCTATTGAAAATCTCTGTCTCTGCCCGCCGGATAGGTCCTCGGCATATGAGCCTGCTTTATCTACCAGCTGAACATCTTTGAGTAATTTCATGGGGTCTATTCTCTCCCCGTAAGCCGCGGCGAAAAAATTTAAAAGTTCGGTTAATTTGGTTTTTTCCTCAAACGAAGCCGTTTGCGGCTGTATGCCTATAATCCCTTTGATCTTGCTTGGGTGCTTATCGACATCTATACCGTCTAGAATAGCCGTTCCGCCATCAATCGGACGCATAGCTTCTATCATCTCCAGCGTAGTTGTCTTACCGGCGCCGTTCGGCCCGAGTATTCCGAAAATCTCGCCCTTATCAACATTGAAGCTAACGCCTTTTACGACCTTTTTCTTGTCATAGCTTTTTTGCAAATCTTTAACAACCAGGATATTTTTGCTCATTCAAATTATCTTATCAGCCAATGCGGTGGTTCCGCAAAATTATTACGGGCTGAGGCGATTTATGTCCCGGGGGAAGAGCGTGGCTTCCTTAACATTCTTCAGCCCGCAGACTTTTTCTACTAGCCTGTCTATGCCATAGCCGCACCCGCCATGGGTTGGCAATCCGAATTTCATGGCCTGCAGGAAGTATTTATAACCCGGATGCTTGACATCGATGCTGGCTTTTTTCATTTGCTTGACTAGTGTCTCGTGATTATTTTCGCGAAGCGGCACGGTTGCTATTTCAAGCCCTCTGAAAAGCAAGTCTCCCCAAAGTACGGTCTTGGGGTTGTCCGGATTGATTTTGTGATAAAACTTCATCGCTTCAATAGGAAAATCAATTGCATAAACCAGCTCCGAGCCATGTTTCTTCTTTGCGTATTCACAGATCCATCGCTCTTCGTCCGGTATTAGGTCCTTCTCGTTAGTAGTATCAATTTTGTTAGCCTTGCTATATAACTCGTGGATCTCCTCTACGGTAAATTTCGGTACTTTATCAGACACTATCAGTTGCGGAGCATTGATAGATTTCAAGTCATCGGCATGTTCCTCGTAGACTTGCTGCAAGGCAAAGATAGTCAGGTCGCCGACCAGATCTAATACCTCGTCGTGGTTTTTTACGAAGCCCATCTCGATATCCAGCATTACTACTTCGCTGATATGGCGGGTGGTGGCACTCAGTTCGGCCCTGAAAGCAGGCGCTATCTCAAATACCCGCTCAAAAGCACCGACAAGCATCTGCTTATAAAGCTGGGGGCTTTGAGCTAAAGTGGCTTCCTGGCCAAAATAATCCAGTTTGAAGACTTCGGCACCGCCCTCTGTCGCTCCGGCTAATAATTTCGGCGTTTGAATTTCTACAAACTCATTTTTAGTTAAATATTCACGGATGTAGCGAAGCAGGCTCGCCCTTATTTTAAAGACTTTTTGCTCCTGAAGATTGCGCAGACTTAGACCGCGGTATTCAAAAAGAGTGTCCAAATTCTCCGGCTTATGATCGATCGGTTTGTCAATTTCTATTGGCGGCTCTTCAGTAACCGGGACTTCCACTTGCAAAACCGGTTCATGAATCTCCGCCCCGTTTGGTGCCCGCTCGTCTTTAACGACTTTTCCTTCGATGTGCAAAACAGTGCCAATCTGCATTCCGCGGAGTTTCTCCATTTCCTTTTGGTCTTCCACTAGAACCTGAACTATCCCACCGCGGTCGCGCAGATTAATAAAATTCAAGCCGCCCAACTTCCGCTTCTTATGAAGCCAGCCGGATACTTTTATCTTTTTGCCAATATGTTTACTGACGTCTCTTGTGAGCACTCTGTTCATTACCTGTTAATATAACACAAAAGGTCCTAAGGTGTTATAGCCTTGACATTAAGGTGTTTTTTTGCTATAATAAACAGATAGCTAATGCTAAAAACAAAAATCAAAACTCCAAATTTAAATAGCGTATATATCCAGGAAGTATTCTGGCTTGTCCTGGTAGTTTTTGCCGGCTGGGCGCTAGTATCTATCCGGGCAAATAACATAGTGGTTAATACAAACCCCCCTGCTATCGAAAAAGCTTCTGTCGACCAAGAAGAAGTCTCCATTTTACAGTCTGACTCTCGCGTTACTCAGAACAAGTCGGAAGGCGCTCCTGACGATAGACCCACAGTACCGACTATTCAACAAATAGATGACAGACAGGTTTTCACTGGCTTGAGGACAGAAATAGAAAAATCCGAAGATAAAATAATAACCAAATCTGGCAAAACTTATCCGCTTAGAATTTATAAGCCGCTGAACTTGCCTAACGATACTTACGCTGACCAGTGGTGGGTTGAACCTACCGGCATGGAAGACGCCTGGGAAATGCCGGTCGGGGATGAAGACATAACCATAGCGGTCATCGATACCGGCTTTGGCTTGGCGCATCAGGAATTTACCGGGCGTTGGGCAACGAATTCCGGGGAGTCAGGAGTTGCTGTTTTGGAAGCAGCCAGCAAGCTTAACTGTACAGATAGGAGCCTACCTTTGAACCGCTCATGCAATAACATTGACGATAATTTTGACGGAATTATCGACAACGAATCGGGCTTTACAGCCGTTGAAAACCCTTCATGGCTTAATTGCACCGACCAGTCCGTCGCACTGGATAAATCCTGCAACCGAATTGACGATGACGGCAACGGCTTGGTCGACGATTGGCGTGGCTGGGATTTCAGCAACTATGACCACAGTGTGCAGGCCGGGGAAACCAATCCGG
The DNA here is from genome assembly GCA_040900025.1 of Saccharimonadales bacterium (SeqCode). Classification (GTDB taxonomy): domain Bacteria; phylum Patescibacteriota; class Saccharimonadia; order Saccharimonadales; family 2-12-FULL-41-12; genus JANWLD01. Next base: position 5,865 of record JBBDZT010000029.1, on the reverse strand, counting down.
ACGGCGAAGGAACTACCCATGGCACTATGACTGCTGGTACGCTAGGGGCAACCGGTGATAACAATGTCGGAATTGCCGGAGTCAACTGGCAGGCCAAGATATTGCCTATCCAAGCCCTGGATGATGATGAATATGGCGATAGCCTAACCGTGGGCGAATCAATATATTACGCGGTAGACCAAGGCGTGGACATCATTAGTATCAGCCTTGGTACAGAGTTTGACGATCCTTATTTAAGAGAGGCTATCCTCTATGCCATGGAAAATGATGTGGCGGTAGTAGCGGCGTCTGGCAATGACGGTTGCGATTGCATGTCCTATCCGGCAAATTACCCTGAAGTCGTGGCTATAGGAGCTCTAGACCCTTCGGGAAACCGCGCTAGTTTCAGCAGTTATGGAAACAATCTGGATATCATAGCCCCGGGACAAAACATGATAACTCCGTACTGGACCAAAAATAATCAAACTTCAGCGTATGCCGGCGATGTAGCCGGCACCTCGTTCGCCACGCCTTTTGTTGCCGGGGTCATGGGTCTTATGCGCGCCCACCAGCCAGAGGCCAGCTGGGACGAAATAATCGGCACCATGGCTGAAAACTCCGACCGCAAAAACTTAACTTCTGCCCAACCGCACAGCAACACTATAGGTTTCGGCAGTGTTATGGCCTCGACGGCTTTAGAGCGTGCCTCCCAGCCGTTCTCTCCCTTCACTAGCTACCATTTCGACGGAACAATACTTGGCAGCGAAAAGATAAAAAAATGCGACCCGGGGGCGATTCCGGGAAGTTTTCTCTACGAACTCAGCAAAAGCGGCCGGATAAACTACACGATAAATCAGTATGAAAAGCGTCAGAAAATCGCAAACGGCTGGGCGTCTAAGAAATTATTCGGCTTGTGCGTGGGGCTGCCAACGGATACCCCCGACTTTATAAGACTGCTGAACCTAACCGCTGAGATACGCAACAAAATCTTAAAACAATAGCTTTTCCAAACATTCGTCTATTGTTACTACACCTACGGTCTCGCCGGAATCACGAATTAAGAACACCGGGCAACTGCTAGCTAAAAACGCGTCGATAAGTTCTATAACATCATCCGTAATCTCTACATAGTCCAGTTCTTTATTTACAGCCCCGCGGATTTTACCCGAGCTTTTCAGCGAGGTCAGGTCTCGGAGCTTCACGTAGCCTATCATCTCGTTTTCTTTTTTGTCTTCAACCAGGAAATACTTGCTGCCGCTTTTGTGCAGCTCGTCAATTACTACCGGCCCTATCTCTTGTTCCGAGTCAATCTTTTTAACTTTTTTCAGGCTGGTCATTATATCCCCCGCCTGCAAATCACTCTTCGCCGCAATATTGGATAAAAGTTTAAGCAAGTCGCCATTTATTTTATTGTTTGGCGCATTTGCCTGTCCTTGTAGGAAATCTATCAGGTCGGGCTTCTCGTATATCCGATTGTCTGTTTGTGCATATGAGCCCGTTTTGGGTGTTGGGATAAATTTAAAATACCGCTTTGAAGCACTGGCAGTCTTTGCCGCTGCAGGAGCAAACATTTTGGCCAGACTAACGCTTAAGCTTCTGGGCTGGTAATTTGCCAGGTATATAAAAATGAGCCAGATAAACGCAGAGAAAATAAACACGGACACCCAGCTATCGGTATAATTCTCTATCAATATCAGATTCGTAGAAGACGCCAAAACAATCAGTGTCCACAGTTCGGCGTTAAGAAGGTTTTTGTTGTTGCTTATTTGGGTGAAAATTCTTTGGTAATTAGATTCCAGCTCCTCGCCGAATAGGTTCTTTCCGGCGCTAAAGCTAAAAACCCGGCGTAATATCGAAAATATTACAGATAGCGCGCTAAGAATTAGAATCGCCACCAGGTCCATGTATGTATTTTACTACTTTATACTTGCCGCGCCCTAATGGTATATTAGAAAAGAAATATAGGAGGTATTTTGAGCAAGGAATTTATAGCGGTACTCATAGTTGTGGTAGTAGGTCTTTTTGGATTGTTTACGATAACAAAAAAAGATAGCGGGAATGGTAATACTGCCGGCAACGGCCAGCCGACTTCCCACACCGTAGGCAAAGGTACGGAAAACGTTACTCTAATAGAATACGGCGACCTCCAATGCCCGGCTTGCCAGCAATTCTATCCCCTTCTTAAGCAGGTTAAGGAAGAGTATGGAGATAAAATAATCTTCCAGTTCCGACATTTTCCGCTTAACCAAAGTCATCCTCATGCCTATCAGGCCGCCCGAGCTGCAGAAGCCGCCGGAAAACAGGGCAAGTTCTTTGAGATGCACGATCTGCTCTACGAGAACCAGCAAAGCTGGTCGGGCTTAAGCGACGTAACCAGTGTCTTTGAAGGCTACGCCTCCCAGCTGGAGCTTAATATAGAACAATATAAAAACGATGTAATCAGCGCTGAGGTTGGCGCCGCTATAGATGCTGACATTAAAGCAGGCCAGAGTATAGGGGCTAGTTCCACCCCGACTTTTGTCATAAACGGACAGAAAGTTGAAAAGAACCCTCAAAACCTTGAAGAATTTAAAGAGCTTATAAACTCTAAAATCCAAGAAGCCGGCCAAAACAACAATTAGTCGCCTACGGGCCGTGCTGGTTGGTGATCTTCTTTATGATCTGATTTAGTTTTTCCACCGAATGCCTGTCGCCGGCTTTTCTAAGTTCATTTTCGATCTCTATGCTCTTATGAAGTTTTTTTAGGACCGGCCCGGCCACCTGCTTTTGGTGGATCTCCTGAAACTCCTTGTCTAGTTGGGCAAGTTCATCGTCATCTAAATCCTCCAGGTCAACGAAGGCGTCGCGCGCTCTTGTGGCCCGGATAAGTTCATCCAGCTTTAACTGCATGGCTTTAGCGTCCCGGTTCTGAGTATTCTGAATTAAAAAGACCATAAGGAAAGTAACTATTGTAGTACCGGTATTTATTATTAACTGCCAGGTGTCGGAAAAATTGAATATCGGTCCACTGGACGCCCAAACGCCAACAATAATAAGCGCGCCCAAAAAAGCATAGGAACTGCCGAAAATTTTTGAGACTTTATTTGAAAAATTACGAAACATAATTATATCTGTTAGACTTATATTAATACTTAAGCGGTTATGAAACAAACATTATGGAAAGCCATGTATTCTCAGAACTAAGTCTAGTAATAATTGTTACTGCCGCTGTGTCTCTGTTTATGAGGCTCATCCGCCAGCCTTTAATACTGGGCTACATCCTTGCCGGGCTTTTGGCTGGACCGGCATTTTTAGGGCTTATACACTCTGAAGAGCTGTTTAAGGTATTTTCAAGCCTGGGCATAACTCTACTGCTATTCATTATTGGTTTAGGCATGAACGTAGCCGAGCTAAAAAAGCTCGGCAAGCCGGTATTTGCCGTAGCGCTTACTACCCTTGCGACTATGACCATGGTTGGCTTTTCCATCACTTCATTATTCGGATTTAGTAAAACAGAAGCTCTTATAACCGGCTTAGCGTTATTCTTCAGTTCGACAATTATTATTGTCAAAATCCTGACCGACAAAAAAGAGCAAAACCGCCTGCATGGCCAAATAGCTATCGGCGTAATTCTTTTAGACGATATCATCGCTACTTTTGCTTTGCTGTTTGTAGCTGCAGGAGGCAATGGCGGCCTCCAGATTAATGAAATAGTTCTTTTGATCGGCAAGGGCATACTGTTACTCGGTCTTCTCTATTTTTGTAGCACCAAAATTCTGCCCAAAGTCACCAGACATATGGCCGAATCTCAGGAAATGCTGTTCTTGTTCGCCATAAGCTGGGGTTTTGGCATAGCAACACTTTTCGAGGTTGCCGGCTTTTCCCTGGAAGTCGGCGCGCTTTTTAGCGGTGTAGCTCTGGCAACTTCTCCCTATGTAGCCGAGATTGCTTCGCGCCTAAGGCCTCTTAGGGATTTCTTTGTAGTCATATTTTTTATATTCCTCGGGCAAAGTCTGACTGTCTCCAACATAGGCTCGTCTATACTGCTCGCCATAATCCTGTCGCTAACGGTAATAATTATGAAGCCGTTTATAGTGACAACCATATTAGGTCTGCTTGGGTACACCAAGCGTGTTAGCTTTAAGGCCGGAATCAACTTATCGCAGATTAGCGAATTTTCGGTTGTATTGATGGTCTTAGCTATCTCCAACGGATTGGTCAGAGCCGACATTGGAGCAGTGGTGACTCTTGTAGCCATCATAACCTTTGCATCGTCTACGTATCTTATGCATTATGATGAAAAACTATACGAAATGTTCGACCGGGTTAAGTTCAAAATGTTTGAGAAAGAAGTCGTCTACAGAGAGAATCGCAAAGCCAGCGGCTATCCGATGGTTCTGCTGGGCTATCATCACGGGGGCCACGAATTCGTTAAGACCTTCCGGCAAATGCATAAAAGGTTTTTAGTGGTGGATTACGATCCTGACGTAATAGAGCTTATGGAACAGCAAAAGATTGATTATCTATATGGCGACGTTACCGACCGAGAGCTTCTAGACGAAGCAAATATAGAAAAGGCAAAGCTGATAGTTTCTACAATATCAGAACACAGCACCAATGTATTTCTGGTTAATCTTGTTGAAAGCGTCAACCCCGGAGCGGTTATAGTATGTCATGCCGACAACTTGGAAGAAGCTACAGAACTATACGATCTGGGCGCCAGCTACGTAATGATCCCTCATTATATTGGCAGCGAGAAAATAGGTTCATTCATAAAGCGCAACGGGCTCAATAAGACTGAATTTAAAAGAATCCGCGAAAAGCATTTGTCGCACCTTGAGTCACATTCTCCAAAAGGGTAAATTTAGCGGTAAAGGCCTTTCTGCTCGCAGTATTTTAAGGCCTCATTTTCTAAGTCCACGCTCGGAGCACCTGCCCTTATTTGTTTCCTCGCCTTGCCTGATGAAACCTGATTATATTTGCCCGAACCGCTTCTTTTAGTAACGATAAGCTCCACGCCTTTTAAAAGCTCACCAGCGTTCGGCCATGTATTTATATGTTTCTCCACGTCGTCGCCAATTAGCAGATAAATCTCCGCGTCCTTGAAGTCGGATTTAATGTTCGGCAAAGTTGAACTAAGGGGGAAGCTGGCGCTTACAGGCTCATAAAGCCTGGCTTTCGGAATGCTCTTGATAGAGAGTTCGACTATTTTTTTGCGGTGGGTAAACTCAGCAAAAGATTGCTTAAATTTTGATATTTCTTCAATTAAGACAAGGACTTTGTCTAAGCCGTATTTCTCTATTGAGGAGTCAATAAAATCTATATGCCCGCTATGCATAGGATCAAAAGCTCCGGTGATTATTCCGATTTTTTTCACTGATAGTATTATGGCGCGAATTTATTTATTAATGAAGTTAGTGTTTTATTTCGTTATGTCTGAGAGGAAAGGGTTAGAAGGATAATTATGCCAAGGATTATTCGGTAATAAGCAAAGATTTTAAAGTCATGGGTTGAGATATAGCGCAGTAGCCACCGGATGATCAAAAGCGCCGTTACAAATGCTGCTAAAGTTCCGGCAACAATCGCCGGAGCGCCTCCGGCTACTGTATCAAGCCCTTCATCGCCTTTTGACAACTGGTAAACTCCTGCAAGGGTCAGTAGCGGAATACTCAAATAAAACGAAAAAGCCGCCGCTGTTACTCTGTCGAATCCGGATAAGAGCCCGCCCATTATCGACGCGCCGGATCGGGACACGCCCGGTATAATCGCCAAAGCCTGAAACAAACCCACCTGCAGAGCTTTCCTCATGGTTATTTTTTCAAACTTCGCATGGCCAGAAAAATTCTTGGCTGCCGAATGATAAGTTTCTATCAGCCATATGATTATTCCGCCGACTATCAGAGCTAT
>JBBDZT010000028.1:11330-32809 GCA_040900025.1 Saccharimonadales bacterium (SeqCode) | reverse complement strand
CGGTACCGCTGGCCAGTTGAGTAGCGTCCAGATCGGTTAAGCCCAAGCCGCTGCCGTAAAAGCTGCCGGCGATGGCCGTGCCGGCGATGTTAAAATTACCACTTTGAGCGCTGCCAGGGGTGTTGCCTTGCAGTTGAACGTAGGAGCTGGAGCCGGTAGAGGGTGCACAGCCAGTGGTGTTACATATAATAACGCCGCCCACCCGGTAAGACTGGGCGGCCGCAATGTTAATATCCCCATTTACATCTAGGGTGTAGTTAGGGGCGGCTATACCGATACCGATGCGGGTATTGATGGTGTCGGCCACCAGCAAGTTGTTGTTGCCGGCGGCGTTCTGGACCTGGAAGGCCGAGGTTGAGTTAGTGGAGCTTTGGAAGAGGAAGTTGCCGTTTTGGATAGTGACGCCGTTGAAGATGTTATCGCCTGTGAAAGTTTGGTCGGCGTCCAGGTAGGCTATCTGGCCGGAGTCGGTCAGGCTGCTGGAACTCAACGGCGCACCGTTAATTTTGTACTGCCCGGTTATGTCTATGTCGCCGGCTACCTGCAGAATCGCGCCAGTGGCGGCCGGGGCCAAGCCGATGCCTATTTTACTGTTGCTGGTATCCGCTACAAACAAATTGGATGTACCGGAAGCATCCTGGATTTGCAGGGCGAGAATAGAATCGGCAGCATTCTGGAAAATTTGGCTGCCGCTAAAGGTCTGGCTGGCTCTATTTAACAGGGCTACGTTATCGGTTAACCTTTGTTCGGATAGAGTCCCGGCGTTGAGGTTGGAGGCATTACGGTAGAAAGCGGCGTTCTCGCCTTGCAAGGTTAAGGCGTCGGTGCTGGGATTAGCCAACGTACAACCGCCAACTGTACAGATAATAGTTCCGTTTAGGGTTAAGGCAGTGTCGCTTAGGGAGGAGGCCCCTGATTGTAAGTTACCGGTGGCCGAGATATTACCAGCCACCTGGAGAGTGGCTCCGCCGGTTACCGGACTGCCGGCTATGCCGACTACGCCGTTTAGCGTATCTACTGTCAGCAGGTCGGTTCCGGAGGCGTCCTGGACGGCGAAGGCTAAGGTGGAATCTACAGTGTTTTGCAGGAGTACTTGACCGGTGGCCGTTAGACTATGGCCACCGGCTATGATGGTGTCCCGGTTGAAACTGAGGGTTTCGGTTTCACTGGCGGAACTATCCAAAGGAGTTTGAGGCCCAAAAGCACCTGCAGGGGTTTGCTGGCTGGTGGGGGTAGAGCCTGGCAGGTTAAGGGCTGTCAGGGCCGACAGGGCCACCAAAGCCAGAACCGGCAATGCTAAAGCTGCTCTCAAGGATGGTAGGTGGAATGACCTTAATGACATAGCAAATTTCCGGGGTGGCCAAGGAGATGCATAGGAGGGTGCAGTCGAGGATACTACAGAGCTGAAAGGAGAGGACCCGGCAACCGGCGGCAGTGGAGAGGACTTCGGAATGGAGGATAAAGTAATGGGGGTAGGCATAGCCAAGACAGAGGGGCTAGGGGAGGCTGGGCTATAGGGTTTAGAAGCAACAAAGGGGCTAGACAAGACCCCGGGGGATACTGGGGGCATAGCAGATGTCTTGCCCGCCGAAAATTCCGAGGGAACTTTGGCGGATGAAAATATCTGGGTGGGTGCTTGCCCAGTACTTAGATCCGAGACTATCCCTCTTGGGGATACTGGTGGACCACTCGGATCTAAGTACTGGGCAGAAACCTCTGCCCTACCGATGGTGACCGGAGGAGGAGTGGGTGAAGGGCTAGGCAAAGCAACGGAAGGTACGGTCGGTGTAAGTTGTGCAGTAGAAGCTCTAAAAACGACATTTGGCAGGTTAGAGCTAAGTGGGGGTACGTATTTAGGCACAGCCGCTGTAAGAGATGGCGCCGGGGCTGGTTCAGGAGGTTTAAGAGGATTTACAGTGCCCCAAGAAGTTTTGGGGGTAGGTGGTTGGGGCATAGGCGGCGGCTTTATGGGCACTGCTTGCAGAGATGGCTGTGGGGCTGGTTCAGGAGGAGCCACCGAAGGTGTCTGCAAGGACGAACCCTGCGTTGTCTGCAAGGACGGACCTTGCATGGGACCCTGTGGGGGAGTGGGTACGGAAGGAACGGTGGCTGACGTGGTGGATACAGGTGGAGATGACTGTAGTGGGGGTGGAGCAATGGCGGTTGAGCTAGCCGGGCTATCCCCTTCTCCTATGAAACCGCCTTCCATGGCGCCGCCAGACAGCTCTGAAGATATATTTTTCTCTAAACTCTTGAGAGTGTTGACCGTTGAATTTTTAGCAGCTTCAGCTTCGCTAAGCAAAAGGGTTTTAGCTCGCTGGAGGCGTTTGCGACAACGGATAGAGCACGTCTTAGCATCTCTTCTTCCCAGAAGAGGTTCATTACAGCTGCGACAGTTTTTGGTTTTGGCCATTTTTGTTACCTTTTGAGCGAACAATTTTTTTGTTCTTAGGCTACGCTCAGTATTAGGCATAAGCGTGACCGTGTCAAGGATAAAAATGTGAATTAAAAGCATTTTTTTATGCAAGAAGGTCACACCTACAAGAATTCCAGCTTTTGTAGACATAAACACTACGTTACACCTTAGAAAATCTTAAATTTTCGTATAATTTACTTTAATACTTCACCCGAGCTGTGGATAACTACTTATCATTGTCTTCAAAGCCATTATTTAAAGAGTTAGGCGTGACACTATAGCCACATAAAATACCCGACCGGTTATAAATTGTGGGTGAACAATCAGTCAATTGGCCTACTGGCTAGCAAAGCCCCTTTCTCAGTAGTTGCCTTAAGCGCCGTCTGAAGTCGACTCTCTATCTTTTAAGATGTTAAAAAGTATACAGTTTGGCCTCTTAAGCCGACGTTTTTGCTAATAAATATATGTGTAAGTTCTTGCACCGCCAAACACTTTAACCCAGAATATACTGGTGACCTGCACTCCAGAAAGCAAAAATCTCCTTACCGAGACTACCGGCAATCCCAACAAACCGCGCTTAAGCTACGAAAAAATCACAAGATCCCTAGCCGTTATCGGCTGCTTGGGCAGTTTAGCGCTGGCTTCTCCCGCAAACTCTTCCAAAAACGCGATAAGATTAGATGGAGCCGGCTTTAATACTAACGCAGTGTGGGTTACCGATGAGAATGAAGCGAATGAGGCCGCCGCGCGTGTGGCCAACAGCGGCGCCACTGATATAAGGATTATTCTGCCGTATTCTCAAGGAAGCGCAGAGGTTAAAAACGACGTGATTAGAACTTGCAACGCCGCAAAAGCGGCTTACAGTCACGACTTAGACCTAATGATAACCATGCAGGGTTATTATCGTTTACGGGAGGGCAAAGCGAAAGACGGTCTAGGCTATATGCCCACACGAGCACATGAGAAACAGAAATATGTAACAGCCATAACAAACTTAATGTGGTCTTTGGCGGGCGATAAAAACCCTGACGGTACTGGCGGCTGTTTACCGGAGCAAAAAGAATTGACCATAGGCTTTTTCAACGAGCCCAATAATAAAAGATTTAACATCAATCAGTACATCAACGGACGATGGGTGGCGCCAGAGAATACCGTCGAGCTTATGCGGTATGCCTACCCCAGATTGAAGCAGCAAGCAGCCCAAAAAGGACTAGAGGTGGACCTTACCCTCGTAGGGGGAGATATATCCACTAGCCGCAGCTCTAACGCTGTTGGTTTTTTAAGGCAGATGGGGCGCTATATGGAAGAACAGCAAATTACCGAACCGCTCATGGATGAGTTCGCTGCCCATTATTATCTACAGGGGGTTGATGCTGATCCCTCTACCTCGGCCTCAGATAGTATCCGGCTTATCAGCGCCAGCGTTTCTGAAAACTTTGGACAAGTGCCTTTAATTTACAATGAGCTCGGCGCCTATTCAGAAACGCCAGTTGCCAAAGAAAAGCTATATAAGGAGCCGGTCCCAGAGGCAATTCTACCCTTAAAGGGTGTTGAGCAGGGGTTATTTTATAAGCAGTTCATTTTAACTGCGGTATGCCAGGGGGTGAAGAAAGTATTAATCTTCCATGAGACTGACGATAAAGGCGACAAGCTACGGACTGGGGTTAATTATCCTGACAAAACTTCTAAGCCCGGTAAACCAATAGTTCGGAAAGCATTTATCGAGGCTACCGCAGGTACCACAGACTGTTAAAGGCTTAGGCTCCTTTGTTTGCTATAACCCCCTTAATTGGTTACAATACCCCTGTTACGCGGGCTTGTAGCTCAGCTGGTTAGGACGCCCCACAAAAATACGCTTTGCTATTTTGCGGGGACCCCAAGAAGCAATCGTCAATGCTATTTAACATTTTAAACGTAAGGGGCTGTAGCTCAGCTGGTTAGAGCGCGTCACTGATAATGACGAGGTCCCAGGTTCAAGTCCTGGCAGCCCCACCAAAATGTTAAATATATCCGGTATTTAATCCGGATATAATGACGAGGTCCCAGGTTCAAGTCCTGGCAAGCCCACCATAGTTCTATTACAAGTTCGGGGATGTAGCTCAGCTGGTTAGAGCACCTGCTTTGCAAGCAGGGGGTCCGGGGTTCGACTCCCCGCATCTCCACCAACTTAGGATAATCAAAAACCGGCTTTTGAAGAGCCGGTTTTTTATTAAAAACTTGGTAGTGCATCTCAACGGCAGTCGTTTTTGGTGGCACCGTATCCTGTCCGTTCAAAATGAACGGATTCGTAAGCTGTCAATGCCAAGCAACTTACCAAGACCGACCTAGCTCTTGAAGTGATTACTCAACTTCAGGCTAGTTTTACTCCCTAGAAAGGAGGTAATCCATCCGCACCTTCCGGTACGGATACCTTGTTACGACTTAACCCCAATCATCTCCCCTACCTTAGGACCAGGCAAGCTGGCACGTCAGGTATTGGCGACTTTCATGGTTTGACGGGCGGTGTGTACAAGACCCGGGAACGTATTCACGGTAGTGTGCTGACCTACCGTTACTAGCGATTCCAGCTTCATGCAGGCGAGTTTCAGCCTGCAATCCGAACTGAGACCGGCTTTGATGGGATTTGCTCCGTCTCGCGACTTAGCTGCCCTTTGTACCGGCCATTGTAGCGTGTTTGTGGCCCAGGGTGTAAGGGTAATACTGACCTGACATCATCCCCTCCTTCCTCCCCGTTACCGGGGCAGTCTAGCTAGAAAAATTCAACTAACTATAAGGGTTGCGCTCGTTGATGGACTTAACCAAACATCTCACGACACGAGCTGACGACGGCCATGCAACACCTGTCACTTGGTTCCCGAAGGCACTTTCTCCTTTCGGAGAAATTCCAAGGATGTCAAACCCTGGTAAGGTTCTTCGCTTACCGTCGAATTAAACAACACGCTCCACCGCTTGTGCGGGTCCCCGTCAATTCCTTTATGTTTTAAGCTTGCGCCCGTACTCCACAGGCGGGATGCTTAACGCGTTAGCTTCGCTACTACAAGGGTCGATACTCATAACTGCTAGCATCCATCGTTTACGGCGTGGACTACCGGGGTATCTAATCCCGTTCGCTCCCCACGCTTTCGTGCCTTAGTGTCAGCAATGAGCCAGTAGACTGCCTACGCCATCGGTGTTCCTTCTAATATCTACGGATTTCACTCCTACACTAGAAATTCCATCTACCTCTCTCATGCTCAAGCTTAGCAGTTCAAATAATGGGTGTATGGTTGAGCCACACGATTTCACTATTTGCTTACTATGCCACCTACGCAACTCTTTACGCCCAGTAATTCCGGATAACGCTTGGATCCTCCGTATGACCGCGGCTGCTGGCACGGAGTTAGCCGATCCTTATTCATATGCTACCGTCGAAGTCTTCGCATATAAAAGCAGTTTACGACCCGAAGGCTTTCCTCCTGCACGCGGCGTTGCTCCATCAGGCTTTCGCCCATTGTGGAAGATTCCCTACTGCTGCCTCCCGTAGGAGTCTGGGCCGTGTCTCAGTCCCAGTCTGGCTGATCATCCTCTCAGACCAGCTAATGATCGTCGCCTTGGTGAGCTTTTACCTCACCAACAAGCTAATCATACGCAGGCCGTTCCCAAACCGCCGAAGCTTTAATCCGAAGACCATATGCGGTATTAGACACCATTTCTGGTGCTTATCCCTCAGTTTGGGGTACATTCCTACGCGTTACTCAGCCGTCCGCCGCTCGTCACCCGAAGTGTTACCGCTCGACTTGCATGTATTAGGCACGCCGCCAGCGTTCATCCTGAGCCAGGATCAAACTCTCCATTAAAGTGAAGGTTATCTCACGTACTTATGCTGATTCATTAAGCCGGCGGCGACGCCGACTTAATTACCCGAAGGTTCATCATAAGCAGGATCAAACTCTTCATAAGAATTTGTTCTTAAGCATCAGATTAAACTGACTGCCAACTTCCGCGAAGAAGTTGGACTTCTTAAAACAATTCAATTTGCCCAATTAAGGGCAGTGAACTGACGTTGATTTGCACTATCTAAATTTTTAAAGTCCGTTTCCAAGCTAGCCCACCTAGTTATTTTGAGAAACTAATAGACTACTCCGGAAAAGCTCATAGTATCTTACCTGAGGTAGGATGGGTTGTCAACAATCCTAGAGTTATTTTGCCGTTTTCATTAATAACTCCACTTCGTCGCTGATTATTCCGTCAACACCCATAGAGAGAAGTTCCTTCATTTTGCTTTGATTATTAACCGTCCAAGCATATATTTTAAAATCCTGTCGTTTCGCTTCTTTTAACAATTTCTTCGTTACGCATCTATACGGAATATGTATGTATCTGAAACCTTGTTTTTTCATCCTAGACAAAATTACGGCCGGAAACATACTTATGATCATGCCTTTCATTCTATAAACGCATAGACAGGCAGTTTTAAAATTTTCTCCGTATAACAACCTATTTGCACGAATTGATCTGCTTTTACTGAAAGAAGTGATGATGACCCTCTTTTCCGCCTTTTGTCTTTTTATGACTTCTACCAGGGGTTTTATTGATTCATTTGTTTTGATGTCTATGCAAAAATTCTGTTCTTTAAATTTTGATAATACTTCGCTAAACTCAGGAACCGGTTCTTCGCCAAGCTTTATTTTTTTTTGAACTTTAATATAATTCATTTTCTGGACATTTTTTCTTATCTCTAAACCGAAGAGACTTTTCATAAACAAATTTGCCGAACCATGATAGGTAATGACTCGATTATCTTTAGTAGCAATAACATCGGTCTCTAAAAATTTACAGCCTAGTTCTACCGCGGATTGAAAAGCAAGCAGCGTGTTTTCATGATTAGAGCCGGCGGCATTACCCCCCCTATGTGCAAATAGATGTGGAGTAGGGCTATCGAAGCCTGCCATTTGACGTTTACTTTTCCGCCTTTTTAGTTATCTTTCCAGGCTTAGGGTCGTCGTCTTCTTCTTCTTCAATCTTGTCAACAAGAGCAAGCGAGACAACTTTGTCCTTGTCGCCAAGCCTCATTATACGAACCCCTTGAGTGGCTCTGCCAAGTTCAGGGATGTCCTTTAGACCCAATCTTATAGTCTGGCCGGATGCTGATATAACAATAGCCTCCTGATTATCATCCCCCGAAAGTGTTTTTACCCCGATCAAATCTCCGGTCTTGCTATTAACTACAGCAGATCTTATACCGACGCCGCCTCTGGCATGAGCTGTGAACTGAGCTATTTTTGTCCTTTTGCCGTACCCTTTCTCGCTGATAACAAATATACTTGATCCTTCTTCTACTATATCCATGCCTATAACTTTATCGCCAGGACGCAATCTTATACCCCTAACGCCCCTAGCGACTCTCCCCATGGGCCGCGCGCCTTTTTCGTGGAATCTTATAGCCTGGCCTTGGGAAGTTGATATAACAACCTCATTATCGTCCGAAGTCATTCTAATCCATTTCAGTTCATCGCCCTTATCCAGATTTATTGCTATCAAACCGGAATTTCTTACATTTTTATACTGTTCAAAAGGCGTCTTCTTGACAACTCCTCTAATAGTACACATGATAAGATTTTTAGCGCTTGATGACTGCTTGCTTATATTAATCACTGCGCTAACGGTTTCTTCCGGCTGAAGTTGTAGTAGATTTACGATAGCTATACCTTTAGCATTCAAGTTGGTTGTCGGCACCTCATATGTTTTAAGACGGAAGACTCTGCCGTTATTTGTAAAGAAGAGAAGATAATCATGAGTAGAAGCGTTTACTACATGCTCAATCACATCCTCGTCTCTGGTAGTCATACCTCTTTTACCTTTACCGCCTCTGTTCTGTCGCTTGTATTCAGCGATCGGACTTCTCTTAATGTAGTTTGCCGATGTTAGAGTTACAACAATTTGTTCGTCAGGAATAAGATCTTCATCACTCATTTTACCTAATTCGTTGGGTACAACCTTTGTTCGACGTTCATCACCGAATTGTTTCTTAGCCTCAAGAATCTCTTTCTTTACAATCTTTAAGATTTCTTCCTCGCTAGCCAAGACTTTTTCAAGTTCGGAAATGATTTTAAGTAATTCAGCTAATTCGTCTTCTATTTTTTGGCGCTCTAGCCCTGTTAATGTGCGAAGTTGCATAGCTAAAATAGCTTTTGCTTGAATCTCTGACAATTTAAACTTGGCTACTAGGCTGGCTTGGGCTTCTTCGGTAGTCTTGCTAGCCCTAATGGTCTTTATGATCTCCTCGATGTGATCCAAGGCAATTTTCAGACCCTCTAAAATATGGGCGCGATCTTTAGCTTTGCGCAGTTCATATTCTGTGCGACGCCTTACTACTACTTGGCGGTGTTTTATATACTCTTGCAGGATATCTTGCAGACCAAGTACTCGAGGCTGTATTCCATCCACCAGAGCCAGCATGTTGTAATGAAAACTGGTCTGCAGGGGAGTCAACTTATAAAGTTGGTTAAGTATTTTCTTGGGGTAAGCGTCTTTTCTTAAATCTATGACAATTTTTACACTACCGCGGGCAGTTTCGTCCCTTATGTCACTAATGCCATTAATTTTTTTGTCTTTCACCAGGTCTGCAATTTTTAGAATTAGGCTCTCTTTATTGAGCGCGTAGGGAATTTCACTAATAATAATCTGATGTCTGCCTTTATTATTTTCCTCTATACTAGCTACTCCTCGTACAACTACACCACCGCGACCGGTTGCAAAAGCCGCTTGGATAGAGCCGCGACCGTAGACAATTCCACCTGTTGGGAAGTCCGGCCCTTTGACATGCTCCAGCAATTCATCTAGCGTTGCGTCAGGATTATCTATGAGAGTTACAACAGCGTCAACGATCTCATTTAAGTTATGCGGCGGTATATTGGTAGCCATGCCCACAGCAATACCAATCTGGCCATTTAGAAGTAAATTCGGTAGCTTCGCCGGCAAAATCTCAGGCTCTTGCCTGGTTCCGTCGTAGTTATCGCGAAAAGGCACCGTATCTTTTTCTATGTCAGACAGCATAGCATCAGCGTTGTTGGTCATTTTTGCCTCTGTATAACGCATTGCGGCCGGCGGATCGCCATCCATGGAGCCGAAGTTACCCTGACCGTTTACTAACAAATAGCGCATTGCCCACGGTTGAGCCATGCGAACCATCGAATCATAAATAGCACTGTCGCCATGAGGGTGATATTTACCCATAACTTCACCGACGATCTGAGCACTTTTAACAGTCTTGCTGCCCGGAGTTATCCCCATTCGGTTCATTACATAGAGAATACGGCGGTGCACCGGCTTAAGACCGTCTCTGACGTCAGGAAGAGCACGAGAGACAATAACGCTCATAGAATAACGCAAATAGCTGTCTTCCATCACATCTTCTACTTTGCGTCGTTCTACGATTCGAGAATGGGTTAGATCCGCTAAATCATCATCTTCAAATAGCTGGCTTCCAGCGGTTGCTTCTAGAGCTTCTCCCTCAGGTTTTAGTTCTTCATTCATGTCTTTATCTTTATCCATATTAAACATCCAAATCTTTTACAAATTTTGCATGGGTCTGAATAAAGTTTTTTCTTAGCTCTACCTCTGTGCCCATTAGCTTGTTAAAGATAGCATCGGCCTTCTCCGCATCGTTTACACGCACCTGGACCAGAACTCGCTGTGCCGGGTTCATGGTTGTTTCGAATAACTGATCAGCGTCCATCTCGCCAAGACCTTTATATCGTTTCTGCTCAGTGAATCCTGCCTGACGATAACGCTCATCTTTAGTGTTGATCTTAGCCCCTTCCGCTTTGCGAAGTGCAATTTTTTCATCCAGTACTTTCCCCAGTTCATCTTCATCATAAATAAAGACATTGTCCTGTTTTCCGGATTTAACAAGCTCGAAAAGGGGAGGTTTCGCGAGATATAAATAGCCTCCGTCAATAACTGGCTTCATAAACCGGAAGAAGAAAGTTAATAGCAATGTACTAATGTGAGACCCGTCTACATCTGCGTCTGTCATGATAATAATTCGATGGTAACGCAAACCATCCATACTAAACTGATCCTCAATCCCTACGCCCAATGCCTTTATCAGCGTGACTATTTCGTTATTGCCAAGCATCCTATCTAAACGAGCTCGTTCCACGTTTAGAACCTTGCCCCTGAGAGGTAGAATCGCTTGGGTTCTACTGTCCCGACCGCCCTTGGCTGATC
This sequence comes from Saccharimonadales bacterium (SeqCode), assembly GCA_040900025.1. GTDB lineage: Bacteria > Patescibacteriota > Saccharimonadia > Saccharimonadales > 2-12-FULL-41-12 > JANWLD01. Next base: position 22,182 of record JBBDZT010000028.1, on the reverse strand, counting down.
CACCAGCTGAGTCGCCCTCTACAATATAGAGTTCGGAGTCGACTGGATTACGAGATGAACAGTCAGCCAGTTTCCCGGGTAGTCCAGAGCCTTCTAGAACCCCTTTTCTAATTATATTTTCTCTAGCTGCGCGGGCAGCTTTCCGTGCTCTAGCCGCTAAAAGTGCCTTCCCTACTATTTTTCTGGCAACACCCGGGTGCTCTTCAAGATAGTATGTGAAATATTCTGAAAGTACTTGCTCAACATAGCCTCGGACTTCAGGGTTTCCAAGCTTATTTTTAGTTTGGCCTTCAAACTGAGGGTCGGGCATTTTTACTAATATGACTGCGGTTAACCCTTCTCTCGTATCTTCCCCTGAAAGATTTTCTTCTTTTTCTTTAATTAACCCGCTCTTGCGAGCGTAATCATTAATGACTCTGGTCAGAGCCGCCCTAAAGCCGGTAAGATGAGTTCCTCCGTCCGGGTTATACACATTATTGGCGAAAGCTTTTACTGATTCGGTAAACGCATCAACATACTGAATAGCGATCTCAACCTGGGAATCTTTAACAGCTTTGTCGACATAGAATACTTCGTCGTCAACAACATCTTTCCCTAGATTTAAATGTTTGACGTAAGATTTTATACCGCCATCAAAATAAAAACCATACTCATCATTAGTGCGCTCATCTGATATATAAGCTTTTATACCTTTCGTTAGATAGGCTTGATGTCTTAAATAATCTAGTGCCCATTCATACTCAAATTTAACTGTTTCAAAGATCGTGTCATCAGGCCAAAAAGTAATTCGGGTTCCCTTCTTGTCAGTCTTTCCCGTCTTTTTAATGTCATAAAGTGGTGCACCTCTTTCGAATTCCTGAACATAAGCTTCTCCATTCAGATAAACTTCAGCCTTCAGATGCCTTGAAAGCGCGTTGACTACGCTGATTCCTACTCCGTGCAGACCACTGGATACCTTGTATCCGCCACCGCCAAATTTACCACCGGCATGAAGAACCGTTAAAACTGTTTCAAGGGTACTCTTTTTAGTCTTGGGGTGAATATCAACAGGAATTCCCCGCCCGTCATCTTCTACGCAAACTCCCCCGTCGGCCATAAGGGTAATATTTACCTGGGTTGCCTCTCCGGCAATAGCTTCGTCTACTGAGTTATCTGCAACCTCTTTTATTAAGTGATGTAACCCGTCTATACCTGTTCCACCTATGTACATTCCCGGACGTTTTCTTACAGGTTCCAGCCCTTCCAGTACTTGAATAGAGCCGGAATCATATTCTTTTTGTTTTGCCATAAAGTGTTTCTATTCCCTCCTACACTAAAAGTAGACAATCTGCGCTTCTACGCTGATGCTAATATTACATATTATATTAAATTATTGTATTGTTTTCAATCACAAGTCAGTTTATCGATTACTTATTTTTTTGCTTCAAGTTACCCTCATTGTCTATATGTATGGTGTCGGCAGATTCAGAAAATTCATCACTCGGCTTATCGGGTTTGCTAGGGTTTTCCCTCTTTACTTTCAATACTGTCGAGTCTTCTTTCTTTTGCTGGTTAGGTTCATTGCCTTTGACCATTTTTCTTTGTTTGGTTATAGGTTTAGGAGCTTGTTTTTTTGGAGATTTACTTGCCTGAGTCGGAGGCAATACAGAAGTCTTCCCGGCTGAATGCTGATCTTGCTGACGTTTAGCCAGCCACTGGTCTAAGAACGACGCTCCTTGTTTAGGCGCAGATGCGGATGTTTTGTTACCTGCGCTTAGCTTCTGGTTATTAGCTTGCGCGGCGGGACCTAAACCTGGTTTGTTAGGCTTCTCTTCTAAAGTCTTTAGTCTTGAAAAAACTTCTTTTTCTACTACCTGCCGCGGCCGGCCGAATTTAGCTGATGACAGCTGTTTTAAAGCTTGTCCAAGTTCATCGCTAGGCTCTCCTAGGGGCGGTATGGTTGCCATACTGAAAGGTTGAGTTGGAACGCCATTAATCAAGGTTCTTACGATAGTGTTGTAGTTTGGAATACGCAATAAATCATCGCCACCAAATAGGGGCTGGAAGTATTTGCTAAGAGATTCAACGTCGTTCTGTCCTATTCTAAAGGAAATTATAGTACCCATATTACCGAATACGGCATCTCTTATTTCTTCGGTTAATTGTGTAGTAAACTGGTTCGCAACTATCAGGTTTAGGTGGTACTTTCGTGCTTCGGACATGATAGTAGCAAACGAGTCGGTTGAAAAGTTCTGGAACTCGTCAACGTATAAAGCAAAATCTACTCGGTCATTCTCTGGTATATTAGCCCTGCTCATAGCAGCCGCCTGGAACTTCATAACAAACATCATTCCTAAAAGCCTGGAGTTAAGCTCGCCGGTGCGCCCTTTACTAAGATTTACCAAAAGAATTTTCTTATTATCCATAACATCTCTTAGATCAAACGAGCTCTCTATTTGGCCTATTATGTTACGCATCATCGCGTTTGATAGAAAGGCGCCAAATTTACTGACAAACCAGCTCACAACCTCTCCAAACTCGTTAGAACGCTGGGATTGGGGCATTTCTTTCTGCCAGAATTCCAAAACATTTGGATCGGTAACGTATTTTAATTTTTGGTTTACATAATCTTTGTCTCTAAAAAGTTTTGGTATGTCTATGAAACTGCCTCCTTCCGGACCGGCCATAACGGTAAGAGCCGCATTTCTGAACAAGTGCTCGTACCTGGGCCCTATGATTCCCTGTCTTTGCGGGTCATATAATTTATAAAGCACGTTTATTACTTCTTGGATAACAAAATCCTTTTGGTCGTCAGTTTTTGCGTCAAAAATATTTAACCCAAGAGGGTAATCCGTATCCGCCGGACAGAAATATATTACGTCTTCCGTACGTTCTTTAGGCACCATGGATAGCAGCCGTTCGGCCGTATCACCGTGCGGATCGATAAATGCAAATCCGTTACCGAATATCATGTCCTGCAGAGCTAAGTTTTCCAGCAGGTTGGACTTACCTACGCCTGTTTGACCGACTATATACATATGCCGCTGTCTGTCGGATTCCGACAATCTTATTGCTTTTTTCGTACCCCTGAAGATGTTATAACCAAGCAGTAAACCGGTTTCCGGAACATTACGCGGTCCATCCACTTGCTTAGAGTCCTGCCTAGTAACCTGAGAGGTCGGAATATCGTTTTGTTGAGGAAAATGAAATAAGGTGGCTAACTCGGTTGAGTTTAAAATATTTTTATTTTTGCTGGCTGGGAAAAACCTTAATATATAGGCTGTTACGAAATCCTCTATATCTGAAGAAGGCTCAAATTTAAAACCATTCTTGCCGGGGGCATCAAATATAGAAAAGCTTGCCACAAGGCTGTTCAACAGGCTTTGCGAGCGATCCGCTACATTCGACGAGGTTATTACTCTTATAAGCGTTTCAAAGCCAGGCTTCCGAGTTTTATCTTCTACCGAAGCTACTAGGGACTCCTCGTGGCTCGATAAATTCTCGCCCGGTCTTCCTGAGCCTTGTTCCGGCGGCTTCCAAAGCGCCTCCATAGCCGATATGAACCAGCCGAAAGACTCCATGAAACCACCGCCTTTTGACGATTTTCCCTGCCGTTTTTTCTTTGCCAGCTCCGTAGATTTACCGGTCCATCCTTCGTTCGCCGGTCTTAGGAGCAGCTGAATGCCTACGCCGTCTTCATCACCCAGTGTTGCTAATGAATTTAAAAGCGAATTTATCGGATCTCTTCCTATGTCTCCATAGGTGCCGATAGGGTAAGCTGCGTCTTGTTTTAGAGTCAGTTCCCCACCGCTTGTAGCGTTAATACCGCCTACTTCGTTAAATATGTTATGCTCCGCAACCTCTTCTAAAACTGCATTCGGGTAAGCACTGACCACAGCCTGGTAGACAACGTCTGCCAATACCGTAGGGACAGACACGTAGAACTCTATGAAGCCATTCTTACCTATAACTTCAAAAGATAGATGCCTTTGGCCATAAAATTTGCTTTTGAAATCTTTTTTTAATGTACTCGAGATTATCCCATATAGTATTTCAGCCTTGGATATATTTTCTTCTGTTACATCTCTTATATCTCTCTGTCCGACATCAGTATCGTCGCTCGTAGGCGGCAAGTGTATGTACATAGTGAGCATCTTGAGACCGCGCTCAAAATCCTTTTGCTCCCTAAGTATCTTCCTCGACTGGAAGAAAATAATCGGGCCGGCAATAGCTCCTATAAAAAGGAGTGCTACTAGAACAGCTATGATAATTGCCATACTTAGTTTTCCGAATCTGGTTTTAGCTCGTCAACATCACGCTTGGAAACTTTTACATCTCTGTTGTAGCGTTTTTTCATATAGTCTGCTTTCATTAGACTTAAAGCTTTCTGTTGCTCGTGGGGATCATGCCGAGTATGTGCAACTATCTGCTTAGCTCGTTCAACCCATTCCTTCTCGATCAGATCGCTATCCTCGGCTTCAGGAGGTATCGGAATACTGGTAGTATTTTGGCTCAAGCTATTATCCGTAGGCCGGTCTACGTCAGGAGCTGGTCTCTGGATCAGATTATCATCATTCATTCTCTCTAATAAACTCCATAGACTTTTATTATATCAAAGAAACTTCTTGCGCTTTATTAACCAATTTGAAATTTATAGAGGTAAAAGCCACCCACTATAGTTATAAGCGCGGCTAAAAGGGTATCCTGCGGCGTAAGCTGGCCTATGGAGCTTAAGAGTGCAAAATTTACTAGTATTACCGTGGTTACAACGCTAAAAAGTCTTACTTTCCTCTTTCTGGATGATTTTCTAAAGAATTTTTCCATTATTAACATCAGGATGTTATAGAAAACTATTCCAAGCAAAATAAACGGAACAAGTATAATTACCAGACTTACTTCTTGAGGATTAGTTAAAGACGCAAAAATCAAAAAAGAAAGCACCGAGAGAGCAATAATTGTCATTCTTTTAATAGCCATGGTTTTATAATAACTTAAAAAGCCCGCAGCCGAAGCAGCGGACTTTTCTTGGTCTAAGGTGATAAATCCGCTCTTGTTTAAATTACTTTATAGCGCTTATGCAACCATCGACTTTGACTGACCGCTCATTTTTGCTTACTCGCAAAAATTGAGCGTTATTTTTGTTTTTGTAAATGTTTATTTCGAATTTGTTTCAAGCAAATACGATAAGCATAAGTATATTATATTAAATAAATTAAGTCAATAGATTTATTGTATTATATACAATTTTAAACTGTAAGCATATTATATAAATCCTTTGTATTTATTACAATGAAAGTTTTTTTATAATAATTCGCAGACTAAATCTGCCGAAATACTCATTTATAATAGCTCTGGGTAAGCTGTCGGACGACAAGGAAATAAATACAAATATTAATATTTATTAGGTGCTTTTTCGTGCATTAAAAATTTGTACAGTTAAATTAAGCTCGGCTAAATCCGTGTTTAAAAATTTTGAAAAATATTATAATTTCGAATATTTCTTTTTTGAATATTCGGCAACGAAAATACAAGCTAATTTATATTTTTTAATTTTTTTGATTACTATTCAAATTAATTTTATTACTAATACAATTTGTAAACGCGTAGCTTGATAATTATTTTTCTGGTATTTTATATAAATTTTAGCAAAAAATATATATAGCTCGATAATGCTAGTGTCTTTTAACGACATGTGGGCTTACGTTTTGATTTTCAAGAATTCTAAAAAAAATTTATGTAATTCACTATTTTTATAAAAAATAACTTTTTTAATAATAGTTAATGCAAATAAATAGCAAAATGCTTGCTATTCTTGCTTGTAATCAAGAATAGGGATAGAGCATATAAGGATTGAGTTAGGTCAATGGCGTAGAATTCTTTGTTAAATACTTTAAACCTGCAACATGTTCGATACATAAAGATATAAGGATTTTATATTTATGATTTTCCGAAAAATAAGCACAAATATAAGCTAAATTTGAAATTATAAAAAAATTAAATAAGGCTAATAATATTTTTATACACAGATTTAAGCAAAAACGTATTGACATCATAAAAATCAAAGTATACGATATCTATAGCACTTGAATAAAAAAAGTGCTCAAAAACAAAAACGTCCCTGTTAACAACGGCTTCTCGCAAGCCGTTGTTCCATAAAAGAAAAACTTGAAATAAACAAAAATAAACTACAAAATCTAACCGAAAATAATCCTCGGGATCAACGCCGGGGATTATTTTTTTCTTGCATTTTTTAGCGTAAAAAGCTAACGTTTTTTTGTGAGTTTGAATCATTCCGTAAAAACAATTTTGGGATACGACAATGTGGGTCGGGATACTATAATCGACGTTGAGTGCTTTCTATCAAACAATCTGCCAAATATTGTAATAGTAGGCTTTGCAAACAAGTCAGTAGACGAAGCAAAAGAACGTATTCGAGGCGCATTGTCTTCAAGCAATATAAAATTGCCGAGAAAAAGAATTACCATAAATCTGGCGCCGGCAGATATACCTAAAAAAGGTTCAAGTTTTGATCTGGCAATAGCACTGGCTATTGTGCAGTCGGCAAGCATGGTGGCCGGACGAACGCAAGACTCTATAGTTATCGGCGAGCTAAGCCTAGACGGAAGAGTAAGACCCGTACGAGGAATAATCGGTAAAATACTAGCAGGAAAGAAAATTGGCTATAAAAATTTCATAATTCCTAAAGATAACCTAAAGCAAGCCAAACTTATACCCGGAGTCCATCTCTTAGCAATAGGAGGTTTCGAGGAGATATACAAAAAGCTTCAAGAACCGGAGCTGACCTTTAAAGAAAATCTTAAAACAGCATTTAAGCAAACAGCTGTATCTGTTAAGCAGAGTAGCGACCTGTTCGAAAACATCGCCGGACAAGAAAGAGCTAAGAGAGCTATGGTAATAGCGGCTGCCGGAAATCATAATATTATGCTGAACGGGCCTCCAGGCACGGGAAAAAGTATGTTAGCAAAAGCTTTGAGAAGTATTATGCCCCCTCTGGATACAGAAGAAATTCTTGAGGTAACCCACCTGCACAGCCTTGCCAGCCAAAACTTTGACCGGATAATATCCGATAGGCCAATCCGAACACCTCACCACAGCTCCAGCCAGGTATCAATTATTGGCGGAGGGTCAAATCCTAAACCTGGTGAAATTACTCTTAGCCATAACGGTATTCTACTTTTCGACGAGTTTCCTGAATTTAATCGCTCCGTGGTCGAATCTTTGCGTCAACCTTTGGAAGACAAAGAGATTACCGTTGCAAGAGCTAAAGATACCATAAACTTTCCGGCAAACTTCATTTTAGTAGCCACTGCTAATCCCTGCCCTTGCGGAAATTTTAATACGTCCCAAGAATGCAATTGCCCGGCAAACAGTATTATTCGGTATCAAAAAAGAATATCCGGACCGGTTTTTGACCGTATTGATCTATACGTAGACGTAGATAACGTAGAGCACTCCAGCCTTTTGGACCCTAAGGTGACCAAAGAAAACAGATCAGCTTCACTTCAACAAAAAGTAGCTAAAATTCGCAGGAAACAGCTGGATAGAGCAGGCAAGCTGAATAGCCAGCTTACGAACCAGGACCTAAAGAATAGCTCCAGGCTGGTAAAAAATAGTAAATTACTTCTTGATCAAGCAGCCAAAAAAATGAATTTATCAGCAAGGGGCTATATGCGCACCTTAAGGGTAGCTAGCACTATAGCTGACTTAAATGATAGCGAAAAAATCACCGAAGCAGAGGTGGCAGAAGCCCTACAATACAGAAAAAGGCCGGTCGCTGCGTAAAATATGTTGACCCCTGTTGCCCAATTTGATAAGATTAACTAATCATTCTTGCGGAAAAAGGAGATTCGTAATCAGTAAGAAACCTCGGCTGAACTATGCCATTAAGGCCTCAAGCCTGCGCGTCATAGATCAGAGCGGTAATCAAATTGGAGTTATCACTAAGTCCGAAGCTCTTAAGATGGCTTCCGATCAAGAATTAGACTTAGTCGAGATCTCACCGAACGCGAATCCTCCGGTAGCCAAGATTGTTGATTGGGGAAAGTATAACTACCAACGTACAAAACAACTCCAAAAGAACAGGCGTAATGCAAAAACCCTTGAGGTAAAGCAAATGCGGTTCGGACTTAAAATCGGTGATCACGATCTAGATGTAAAACTGAATAAAGTCAGAAAATTTCTAGAAAACGGACACAAAGTTAAATTGGTTATTTTTTACAGAGGTAGAGAGCTTGCACATAAGGAATTAGGGTTTGAACTGGCAAAAAAAGTCATTGAACAGCTGGACGAAAGCGCGGTCGTCGAACAAGAGCCGCAACTTTCCGGAAAACAATTGATTTTTGTAGTAAGGTCTAACCCATCCGCAAAACCCACTAATAAATAACTCTACACGGATAGAAAAGGATAACCAGGAGAAGAAATGCCTAAATTAAAGACCCATAGCGGTACGAAGAAGAGAGTAAAACTGACAAAAGCAGGCAAATTGTTGCGACGCCGTTCAGCGGGAAATCATTTCCTTCAAAAAAAACGCGCCTCAAGTAAAAGAAGGCTGTCTATAGCAAGTACTATTATCGGTAAAAGCCGAAAGAATATTAAAAGAAAGCTTGGAGTTTAATTATGCGCGTCAAAAAAGGCGTTCCTGCCCGTAAGAAGCACAATAAAATAAGAAAAGCGACCAAAGGCTACAGTCATGCGAACAGGGTAAGTGTCAGGCGAGGAAAGCAAGCAGTTACCCGCGCTTTAGTAAACGCTACCCGCGACCGGAAAAATAGAAAAAGAACTTTTAGGGCTCTTTGGAACACCCGCATAAACGCGGCGGCCAGACAAAATGATACTTCTTACAGCAAGCTGATAGCAGGCTTAAAGAAAAACAAGATTGAGCTGAATCGTAAGATGTTGGCTGAATTGGCCGTCAGCGAACCTAAAGTGTTCACCGAAATAGTTAAGGCCGCCAAAAAATAATTGTCAGACTATCTGTAAGCCGGGTTTTGTCTCCGCCTGTCGGCGGAAGCTAATCATCTATCTAGCCCGTAGGTTGCCCTGCGGATCAAGCGGATATATAGAATGCCTTCAGCGGGAAACCTTTGTGAAGACATGCTTCCTTGCAGCAGACAGGGTTTACCTCCTTGGATAGTCACCTACCCAAACTGTGAGCTTTTACCTCACTCTTTTCACCTTAACCCCGTAAAAAACGAGGATGTATCGTCTCTGTGGCACTTTCCCTAGGGTCGCCCCCGGTTGCTGTTAGCAACTGTCCTTCCCTATGCTGCCCGGACTTTCCTCCCGCCGGATGGCGGGCGATTAGCCGATAGTCTGACCCTACTATTATATATCGGAGTTCTTTACTTCGTCCAAACATTCATTAACCATACTGTCCGCGACGGTATTCTGCTCTCTTGGTATATGAGTGAGGCTATAGGAATCAAATTCTGTTAATATCCGTCTGACAGCTTGGTTCACGGGTATCAGGTCCCCGTTCTTGACCTTGTACAGGCCCTTTAGCTGATTCACTACAAGCAGGCTGTCCATAAAAACATCTATTTTTTTTACACCAAGTATCAACGACGCCTCCAAGCCTTCTTTAAGCGCCTGGTATTCAGCCTGGTTATTGGTAGCTATACCTAAATACCGGCTGTTCTTCTCTATAATCTTATCGTTCTGATTAAAAATAGCGTATCCCAAAGCCGAAGGACCCGGATTGCCACGCGATCCACCGTCTGTATATAATTTTGCCTCTTTGAGCTTAAAATCTTTTTTTGTTTTCTTTAGGTCGAAGAAATCATCAACTTTACCTGCAAACTGTTCGTCTTTTTCTGTAGCAACCCCGCCTTGAGCATGCGTAGAAAGCCAGAGCTCCACCGTGCTGTAGTCATTTATAATCTTTGGGTGATGATTCAACCCGCGGGCAACATCAGCAACTTTTTCTACAAAGCTAAAAGCTTCTTCAAAATCATTAAACTCAAACTTTCGATACAGTGAATCGTCTTTTTTTTGCCACATATTCGTCCTATCTTAACACGGAGAAAAGAGTTTCTATCATCCGCTATTTAATTGTATGTCGTCGTCCGGTCCTATGTAAATCCGGTCAGTAGGTTGTTGTACTGGATGTTCAAGCCTAAAAGCCTGAGAGGTCGGCCTAGAATCATCGATAATAACTTTTTCATCACCTCTAACGTAACGTAGCCAAATATGTCTTTCAGGATCATCCGTTGTATCTTGCACCCAATCCACACCGACTTCGCCGCCTATATCGTGTCTTTTTTGAACTATCCTTAACAAAGCGCCAGCCAGCAGTGTTTGGTGTTGGCATATGCCCCCGCCTGCCTCCATAAATTATGAAAGGCCTATTTCGTCTGTAGGTCTTATACGATCCTGTCCTCTTGAGTCCGCCTCAACTCTTAGCACGCTTTTGCCCCAGTGACGAGAGAAAGGTAAGATTCTTCTAACAACCTCACTGACAGTTGTACCAATCTCTACTACCGAAGCTTGAGATGGATCGGATAATATATTCCCGAATCGGTTGTAAGCAAATTCATAAGGTTCAGGTTTTTTATCAGAATCCACAATAATAGAATTGCGTCCAAGAAAAACACCTCCCAATATTTCTGTACCTGGGCCAATTATATGCCGGTTCCCTGTTTCTACTGAGTTATCTGCCACAATTCACACACTATATAAGATCGATCAATAATATCAAAGGGGTCTTAATAAAAAATAAGAACTAATCGTGGTCGGGGATGCGGGATTTGAACCCACGACCTCACGGTCACCTACGGCGACCCCGAAACTTCATCTTTGAAAACAAGTTTTCAAGAGAAGCTTTCCTTGCAGATTGCCACTGGCAATCTTCACC
>JBBDZT010000028.1:0-11230 GCA_040900025.1 Saccharimonadales bacterium (SeqCode) | reverse complement strand
TTGGTCAGGGTGAGAGGACTTGAACCTCCGCTCTCGCGACCCCCAGCCGCGCGCTTTACCAACTAAGCTACACCCTGTAAACGACAGCTTAATTATACAATAATCAGAAAGTCTATTATCGACCTGTTAAGATTTCTTATTATATCGAAGTAAGCCGGAACCATTAAAACCAAGGCGAAGACAATTAGAACTCCAAACTGTTCCAGGCTAGCCATAAATCTTTGTACGGGCTCAGGGGCAAATGCATAAACAAGCCTCGAGCCATCCAGAGGTGGTATGGGCATCATATTAAAGACAAACAGACCGACGTTTACCAGCATGAAGATTAACAGCACATTTAAGAGGCCCTCGCTCATAGAGCTAAAGAACAAGTTTATGAACCCGGCGGCAGAGAAAGCCAAAAATAAGTTGGTAAGCGGACCGCTAATGCCGACAAGCGCCGCGCCGAACTCATCAAACTTCACTCTATTGGGATTAAATGGCACAGGTTTAGCCGCCAATAAGGGAACTTTGAAGATTATCAGGGTAATGAGTGGTAAAAGAATGGTAGCAAAAGGGTCAACATGCCTGAAAGGATTCAATGATATTCTACCTTCGCGGTGAGCAGTATCATCGCCCAGCCAATGGGAAGTAAACGCATGCATTGCTTCATGCAGAGTTATGGAAATCACCAAGGAGAAAAATACGATAGCAATCGTACCAAAATCCAACGACTGTATAATACTCATCCCCTCGTTCATACCAAACTAGTATAGCGCAGGCGGCCTGGAAATGTGAGAGTTGCTTTATGGGGTGAAAAAAGTTACAATATCCTCCTATGCAAAAATGCGAAGTCACCGGTAAAGGCAAGCAATTCGGCCATAATGTAAGTTTTTCCTTAAGAAAAACCAGTAAAGTATGGAAGCCTAATCTTCAAACTAAAACCGTCATAGTAGACGGTAAAAAGGTGAAGATGAAGCTAAGTACTTCGGCCATTCGCACCCTGAAAAAGAAAAATTTATTAAACCCTGAAGCACAAAAACCTACTCAAAAAGCTATAAATTAAAATTATAAGCTATTTTTTAGAATTACTAGCTTGGTTCCTTCGGTAAATTCCCTGCTTTTGAGTTTTAGCTGGTCCAATTCTTCTACAGGCTCCATCGAAAGAATCTTTCTCACTTCGGCAAGATCAGCTTGTGGAACTTCGTATTTAATCCCTTTTGCGGCGTAATGAGTAGGTACGACGATACTGGGGCCTATCTTTTTAATAACCTTCAGAGCACCTACAGCGTCCAGGGTATATCCGTTGCCTCCTACGGGTACGAAAAGCACGTCTATCATACCGATTGACTCAAGCTGCTGCTCAGATAAGTCAGGATATATATGTCCGGTAACCGCTACTCGAAAGTCATTAATAATAAGCCGGTATATAACAGATGTTTTTTCTTCTTCGGTATCCATATGCGACCTAGCGGAGATGCCCTGTATTGAAACGTCGCTGACTTCGTATTCGCCCGGACGCTCCACAGTAAAGGTAGATTTAATTTCTTTATCATGTCCTTTGGTAAAGACCGCTATGTCCCCGGGTTTTGTAATTATTTCACCTTTGTCTTGTTTGTAGTCATCAATGACTATACTTGTTTTTTTCCCGCGCAAACGTATACAATTAGCCCCGTAAAATTCGGCTTCCATCTTTACTCCTCTTCCTTGGTTTCTTTTTTATCTTTTTTACTTTTCTTCTTTTCCAGCAAATTTTCTCTATCGGCTAATACTTGTTTTTTTGACTCCAAAACAGTTACTAGAAATCTGTCGTTCAGATTCTTCCTGTAAGTAAATTCATCAGCGGGCATTGTGGCATATCTTATTTCCTTACCTTCTTTTTTTTCAAGATTTGCTACATATTTACCGACTTGGGTCTGGTTAAGATCTCCGACCAATAATAGGTCTATGCCGCTCCGATCATCCCTAGTGAATTGTCCTGTTAGTATTGCCAACTCGACATTACCAAGGCTTTTTAGTCCGTCTTCCTCGCCTGCTTCCTCGCCTGCAGATTGAGCCGGAGCACCGCCGCTAAAGATTTGCGACAATGATTTGTAGTGCTCGTATTTCTGGTTAACTTCATAGTAAAGCTTATTGTTGGTATTTTCCGAAGAGATAATGCCTATACTTAGCAAGTTTGCAAGCTCCCTCCTGACAGAATTAATCTGTTCGTCAATCTTTCTGGTTATCTCTCTTACATAGAAGGCTCTGTTTGGATTTCCATAGAACAACTGCAGTAACTTAACGCGTGTTTTTGACCCAAACAATTGCTCAACCATGATCAATATTGTATCAAAAATTGATCCACCTGACGAATCAAAGACTCGACAGAGGTGAGCCAGTGAATATTAGGATCTCTTTTGAACCATATTTTTTGACGTCGGGCATACTGCCAATTATCTTTGAACATATTTTCTTTGACTTCGTCTATATTCTGCTCGTTGCTAAAGTATTTTTTCCATTCCTTGTATGCTATCGCGTTCAGGCCGGGTACGTTCCAGCCGTATTCATTCACTAAATTTCTTACCTCTTTTTCCAGCCCTTCTTTTATCATTTTTTCGTTCCTTGTTTTTATTCTTATTTTCAACTCCTCTTCGTCTACCCGGATACCTAGAAGCAGGGTGTTTTTACTAAGATTTTTCTTCGTTCTGACTATGCCTTTATTTTCTAACGCTCTTATTAGGCGCCTCTTGTTTTTAAGATCGATCTGCTCGCCTGTGAAACCGAAGTCCCTTACTTTCTTCTGTAGTAATTCAAGACTCATCTTTTGAAGCTCATCGCGGTATTTAACATCCGGCGCCCGGCCAAAGTCAAAATCATAAACCAAACTGTTAATATATAGTCCTGTACCGCCTGCAACGATCGGGAGCTTGCCCTTTGAATAAATATCATTTAGAGCCTCTATGGCTTGAGTTTTGAAGTCGCTGGCGGAAAAGGCTTTATCCGGTTCGATTACGTCCAAAAGGTGGTGTTTAACGGACCTTCTGTCTGAAAAACTCGGCTTCGCTGTCCCTATATCCATACCTTTATAAATTGTTCTGGAATCTGCGCATATAATCTCGCCGTTGTGCTTTCGCGCTATTCGAATAGCTAGGTCCGATTTACCGGAGGCTGTCTGTCCTATAATGACAACAAGAGGCCGCTCTTTTGTTTTATTTACGTCGGCTGCCATAAAATTTTATTTATATCTACGCGATATTCATCGTTTACTGAAACGCCTTCTGTTTCTAAGGCTTTTTTATGCCCGTTAAGTCCGCCAGGGTAACCGCGAGCTAATCCGCCGCGCTTATTAACAACCCTTTGCCAGGGTAAATCAGGGTTTCCAAAATGCGCGATACCGCCGACTATTCGGGCAGCTCTGGGATTGCCGCACAGTACGGCAATCTGGCCGTATGTCATTACCCGTCCTCGCGGTATTTGCGCTACCAGGGATAAAACCCGTTCTTTGAAATTACTTGTCTTCAATTCCGGCAAAATAGTCTCCGACTTCTTCCCAATTAAATACCCTCTGGATATCATCTGTTAAATTTGCATTTCTGTTCCAAGGATAATCTCCGTACAACAGAGCTTTTACCCCTTCGCCGCTTGCGCCTAAGCAATGTTTAACCTGGTCGTCGATTAGATAATTCACACCAAGCTCCCTGCATAGTCTGGCCTTGGTTTTTTTTGGTGAGTGCTCGGTAATTTCATCCCATATGCCGGCAAAGTGTATGTCTTTAAAGACTGTCGGGTAGTGTTTTTTTATCCAGTCTTTGGTCAGTTTATGCTCGGCACTTCTCCTTGCGGTAGCAACAATTAATTCATATCTGGGCTTTAATTTATTCAAAACTTCTACGGCTTCGCCAACATGAGAATATCGTGCTGGCAGACCTTCTTTATACATCTGGTTAACTCGGTCGGTGGTTTCCGACTGGCTAATGCTCCAAAGTAAAGACCAGTCCTCGATATAATCATCGAATTTTATTGTTGTTTTGAACCTGCTGTTACTCCATTCTATAAATTTATCTACGCTTAAAGCTAGAACATCGTCTATATCGACTGCTATTGTAGGTTTTGTCATAGGGACGTTTTTTGAACGCGTGATTTAACTTCATTTTTGACAGTCTTTAAGAAGTTTTCTACAGACATCTCCGTGTGATCGGGCGCAACTTCCAGATCTTTCCTTACTCTGGGAGTAATGCTATTTGAATTTATTTCCTTTTCACCTATTACGAGCGTGTATGGCACTTTGTCTAACTCTGCCCGCCTTATCTTTTTTCCAACCGACTCGTTGTTATTATCAACTTCAGCTCTAAGCTTTAAGCCTCTGGCTTGTTCCAGTATGCCTGAGGCAAATTCTGTTGTTTGGTCCTCCTGGTTAACAGTTATGATTCTGATTTGTTCAGGCGCCACCCAAATCGGAAATCTGCCGGCAGTATGCTCAATATACACACTCAAGAACCGTTCGACGGAACCAAGGAGTGCGCAGTGAATCATAACCGGCCGTCTCTCTGCCCCAGCCGTATCGGTGTAAACAAGCCCGAATCGCTCCGGCATCACAAAATCCAGCTGAACAGTCGCTACTTGGTGTTCTCGCCCAATCGCGTCGGTGGCCATAAAATCAATCTTTGGACCATAAAAAGCCGCTTCCCCTTCTTCTTCGACAAATTCCAGCTTATTTGCTTCGACTGCTTTTTTTAGCTGTGACTGGGCGCTTTGCCAGAGCTTTTGGTCGCCAAGATAAGCATCGCTTTCATCTCTATAAGACAGACGGACTTTTAGATTCATCTCGACCGCCTTGTATAGATCGCTTGCCGCCAAAAGCAGGTTGTTTATCTCAACTTCTATCTGGTCGTCTCTACAGAAAACATGGCTATCATCTTGAGTTATAGATCTAACCCGACTCAGCCCGACAAGCTCGCCGCTTTTTTCATCTCTATAAACAGTTGTAGTCTCAAGATATCGTATAGGCAGATCTCTGTAGCTTCTAGGACGAGCAGCGTAAATTCTGGTGTGATGCGGGCAATTCATAGGTTTCATAACAATCTCATCATTTGTTTCCTGGCTTGTCACCAAGAAGAGTTCGTCGCCAAACTTGCTCCAATGACCGGAGGCTTCATAAAGCTCCTTCTTGGTTACATGCGGAATCCAGACTTTTTGATAACCGTATCTTTCCCGTAGTTCATTGGAGAAATTCGATAATTGATCCCTCAAAATCGTTCCTTTGGGCGTAAACATAGGAAGTCCTGATCCTACCAGGTCCGAGAAAACAAAGAGGTCCATTTCCTGGCCTATTTTGCGATGATCGCGCTTTTTGGCTTCTTCTAAAAGCTCCAAATGCTTTTTGAGCTCCTCCTTGGTATTGAAAGCAACTCCGTAGATGCGTTGCATCTGAGGATTTTTCTCGTTTCCCCGCCAATAAGCTCCGGATACCTTATTTAACTGAAACGCGCCGACTTGGCCGGTGGAAGCAACATGTCCTCCCCGGCACAAATCTTCGAATTCACCGATTGTATAGAAACTCACATTTTTAACACCCTCGCTTGAGCCACCCTTAGCCTTGGTATCTGTGGTACCTTTTTTCGCCAGATCGTTAATCAGCTCGGTTTTATAAGGCTGGCCGGCTTTTTTGGTACGTCCTGATGCAGTTTTTATATCCAAATCCTCTCTGGCAAATGGAAAATCTTGTTTGATTATCTCGTTCATTCGTTTCTCTATTTTCGCCAGATCAGTTTCCGAGATGGTTTCTTTTAGGTCGAAGTCATAGTAGAAGCCGTCCTCGATCACTGGTCCGACCCCAAACTTAACATCTTTGTACAAATCTTTGACCGCGTAAGCCAATATATGAGCTAGTGAGTGTCGTTGATTGCTAATCTTGCTTGGATCTGCCATTTTGCCTGCCTCCTTAAATTTAAAACACGCCCTATCAAAAATACTCTTGTACAATATTTTTGATTGGCGTGTCTCGGTTCGCTTTAAAAGCGAAGGTTCCACCTTGACTTTGCTCTTACGACATTGGTTATCGTACCTCTGTCATCACTCCTACGAAGCTCAGTGATTGGTGAGTTCACCTCATCGCTTAACCTCAGTATAACAGATAGAAAGCCAGTACAAAATAAAAGCGGCCCAGTACTCTCGCAATTGTACTCGGCCGCCGACTTCTCGGAGCTATTTATTTTTTTGAGTTAAACAGCTCACAAAATCCCACCCATATACGTCTTTATTAGAGACGTAAGATAATCATAGCAAGGTTAGTATTATATGGCTAGTACTAAAGTATTGTTTTATTAACATCGGCGTCTGTGGACAAGAATTGGTATAATACATTAGTTGAAATTCAATACAGTTGTGTTGAGGGCACGTAGCTCAGTTGGCTAGAGCGCCTCATTGACGTTGAGGATGTCGGGGGTTCAAGTCCCTCCGTGCCCACCATATATTTACTGTTTTTTTATTTGACGCTTCGCTTGTGACTACAAAAAGCCAAGACATTGGCTTTTCGCCTCCGTGCCCACCACCAAAACATTCCGCTTATCCTTGATCGGCAACAATTGTTATGATATTGTACTTCTCCCTTGACCTAAGGTGTTTTTAAACAATGAAAAGCATTAATAAATCATTATTAGAATATAAACTTTTTTATGAAGAACTGCCCGATAAGCGTGTTTCTAAGCGTCTAAGAAGAACCTCAAAATAATCCTGTCTTTGTTTTTACGCATGTTTTCCACTATTTTTTTTGCAGGGTGATGTACATATATGTACATGTTCCTGTATAATTAAGCGAAGATATGAAATGTCTTTTCTGTGAATCAGATACGTCGGTTGAAATCAGCCGTCCAAGCACCAAATTGCCTTCCGTTTGGCGCAGACGCCAATGCAAAAACTGTAGTAAAACTTTCTCAACCCGAGAAAAACCGGATTTGTTCTCAGGAATGACGGTTAAAAAAAATACCGAGCAAAATAAGCCGTTTTTAGAAGATAAATTGTTTATGAGCATCTATGAGTGTATGTCTCATAGAAAAAACGGCTTAGAAGCCTCCAGAGCGCTATCCGACACTACCATACGCTTATTGCTTCCATGTAAAACCGGGGTTATAAAAGCTGCGGAGATCAAAGCAATGGCGCTGAAAGTACTAGGGCGTTTCGACAGAGCCGCCTACACGTACTACAAAGCCCACCATAAATAATAATTTTATTTTTTGACAGCTTTTTCAGTTACATCGAATTTGTCTAAGTACCAACCGAAGAATAACCTGGTCTGCGAGTTGATAGCCGCCGCTGCCGCATAGACTATTGTCGTAACAGGTAGAAGCACCCACTGAATGACCATCAATATAGTCCTATGGCGCTTATATCTAAGAGGTTTTGGAGGCAAAGCTTTGAAGCTTAGGAACATGGTTATAAGAAGTCCGACCATAGCTACCCTGTGTATATTACTGGCTATGTTCGGTAGAAGATTAGCGGCAATATCGTCAGGATTGAAAAGTATAGGTATAAAAGCCGAGAATGTAATAAGTAGAGGGGCGGTTGCCCAGCTGAGATGTCCTTCTATTATCCTAAAAGTTTTAGCCATCATATCCCACTTGGGAAGTTTGTTCTTGGTTAAGTACCCTTTAGTTATTACATATGGAATATCCGATGCCCCGTAAGCCCACCTGCGTATTTGTATAAATTGTGCTTTCAGCGTGCGCCTGTAGCCTTCGGCTAAAACCGCATCCTGATATATCGGCACGTATACGGGGTAGACTTCATGGTTGCCGTCGTAACGGAAGTAAGTTCGCCAGAATTGATGTCCGTCTTCCACTATGGTCCTGACGCTCCAAAAATCAGTATCTATCAACGCTCGCATACTTTGAGCATGGGCTGAAAAATTGCGGATCAGGTGTGGGCGCATAGTTAAAATAATATTCCAAAAAGAGTTTCCGGTAGCTATAACACGCATAAGCGCCGGGGCATCCCAGATATTATTTGTATACACGGCAATTGGCTGGAAAGACTTGTATTTTGGCTCGGGAACCAAGCAGTAGACATAGCTTAGCGCGGCAAAATAACTACGGTGAGGGCGGTTGTCCGAATCCAGGGTGGTAACTATTACGTGATCAGGATCGATCTTGCGTTTTGACAGCCATTTCTGCAATTTCCTTGCAGCATATGTTATATTTCCGCCCTTGCCTACAACCTCGTTCGGTATATTGTCAGGATGTTTTATGGCCTCAGCATGCTTAAATTTCGAGCCGTAACGCTTGATAATATACTTGGTAATCTTCTCTGTTTCCGGACCCCCGCGTTCCTCGTAAGCTATTATTAATATAATTTTTTTTGAATCGTATTTTGAGTCTAGTATGGACTGGATTGTAGGCTCTATTATCTCCATTGATTCGTTATAAATAGCTACTATTACCGCATGGAGTGCTTCAGAAGGCTTAACCTTGGCCGGGTATTCATTCAGTCTTTCTATATTCTCCGCATGCCATTTAGGGTTTTTTATTGTTACTTCGCGGGTCTGAACATCCTCGAGCATAGTTTGCCAGTCGTACTTTTGATGCCTCTGGGTATTGCGCCAACCCTGAAGAACCCGAACATTCAAACCAATCGCCCTGACAATCCACATAAGAAGATATCCGAGAATGAAATAAACCGTCGCTTTGGGGCTGATTTGGCTAAGTATTATAGGAGTTGCTAGCAGGCTGTATGTCAATATTGCCGGTAGTCGCTCTAGGAACCTGTAGCTTTTTGGTTTTTCGTTTTTTAGCGGAATCTCAAGATTTTTCAATTTTTATCCTAGACCAAGCCTAAAAGCGCATTTATCACCATCAATGAGAATAGATAGATTATAAGGGTAAGAAGGAGAATAACCAGAGAAAGATGTCTTCTTATATGATAGATTTTTGTTGCCGCGAGGAACTGAAAAGCATATAAAACCAGTGAAAATATCGCAAAAGCTACTATATCCAATACGCCGCCAGCCTTGTAGCCGTCCAAGCCGAGGTCTGACCTAAATTCTTTTATAAAACCCGGTCCGGCGCTGTCTATCGACAGTAACGCCGTAATTATTAATGCAAGCGCAAGAAACGTGTTGATCGATAAAATAAGCAAAATTAAACGATCATGAAAGAAAGATTTAGGGATGGGCATTATTTATTTATTATACGATTTAATTGGTACGCGTACAAAGATTGAGTGGAGCCGACGGGGAGACTTGAACTCCCGACCTCCGCTTTACGAAAGCGGCGCTCTAGCCAGCTGAGCTACGTCGGCGAAACTTCTAATAATCAATAATTATATCAGTTTTAATTGCTTTTTACCCCTGTAACTGTTATGATTTCTTCTGTTATTTTCTTTAAGGGCTCGTGGTGTAGTTCGGTCTAACACGCCTCCCTGTCACGGAGGAGATCGCCGGTTCAAATCCGGTCGGGCCCGCCAGATTAATATTTATTTAAGCTACTCGATTCCGTGGCGAATTGAATCTCGCCTATTTACCCCTGTAGATGCCATACTGGTACCTTCCGTGGCCCCAACATCATGAAATCCTCTCCACCATTGTTCCATAAAATAGTAACTTCCTACTGAAGAACCGTTTTTGTTAAACATTCTTATGGTTGGATTACCCTTGCTAGCAGGTACGGTTATAACTTCATCTTCCGGATTAACGGTGCGTACATTTCCCGCACTGACTCTTACCCCTCCTCTGAAATCCCTGCTATAAGGATAAAAATCATCTATTTCTGTCCCGTTTAATTCCCATATTGCTACGTGAGGTCCTCCTCCTGGGCCGGCGCCAGTAATAATTTCGTCCACACCATCGTTATCCACGTCGCCTGCGGCTACATCTATTCCACCTTTAAAGCCCTGCGAGAAAGCATAAAAAGTATTTATAGGAGTTCCATCCAGCTCAAAAACACTTACTCGCGGACCGCCAGTCTTCCCGGCGCCAGTAATAATTTCGTCCACACCATCGTTATCCACGTCGCCTGCGGCTACAAAAATACCACCTTTAAAGCCTGTCCCGTAAGGAGCGAAACGGGATTTTGAAGTGCCATCCGTTTCAAAAATTTTGACATAACTGCCTCCTGGGCCGGCGCTAGTAATAATTTCGTCTGTGGGATCGCCATCTACATTACCGGCTGCCACGTCAGATCCACCTTTAAAACTGGTATTGTTGGGAGCGAAGCGGCCCTTAGAAGCTCCATTTACTTCAAACATTTTTACATAACTGCCTCCTGCTCCTGCGCCAGCGACTATTTCCGGATCTTCATCAAGGTCAAAGTTGCCCATATCCAAGCTCAATCTACTCTTAAATTTTGTTCCGTTAGGTAGTATTTCATTAGCAAGCTTTGAATAATTTTTAGGTGATGAAATACGTGTAGCCCGTTTCAAAGATTCATAAGGATTCATTACCTTACCCTTAGGGCCAAACATCTCAAAATGGAGATGAGGTATTCCATTAGCTCTCCCTGAATCACCTACCCAACCTATAAGCTGACCTCTTACCACTCTATTGCCCTCCTTAACATCAACAGCATATGCATGCATGCCTCCACCTTTGCCGTCGTTGGTTCTTGGATTATCATCGTTCATATGTATATATCGATATTGATAGCCTTGAGCATCCCTTATAGTGACGCTGTAGCCCCAATTAGGTTGCGGGTATTGTACATCGACGATAGTCCCATTAACTGCTGATACTAAACGTTGGCCTTTATTGGCTAATATATCTATGGCATGATGGACTCTGGTTCCGCCGTCCCTAGGCGCGTTATAATCATTGGAATAGCTGCTTTTTCCTAAAACAGGGAAAATAATAGATCTGATTGTGGCAGCTTCAGCTTGTGGCGCGAAGCAACTACTATGAATAACGGAAAAGGCTAGAATTAATACAAGTAAAATAGGTTTTAGTCGGTTTTGTTTTATCATGGTTTTTTGTTTTTGCTAAAAGCTATATTATTATACCACTAAACAAGCGATGTGGTACCTAGCTTCATAATTTCTCAGCTTAGATACACCATTACGCAAGATTGATTTGGAAATGTATCGTTTAGTCATTTACATCTGAAGGTGTTCCTCGCGCTGTTCTGTTGTATTTTGATTAGTAGCTTCAGATTCCTGAAGCCGCTCTTTTTCGAAAGTTGTAGCTGCTATTGATACCAACAGAGCACCTAAGATAAAGCTAATGATCGCCGTTAGAAGGATTCTAGTGTTCATGGTCACCTTCTTGTTCATGATGTTTGTGAAGCAA
>JBBDZT010000027.1:0-5130 GCA_040900025.1 Saccharimonadales bacterium (SeqCode) | reverse complement strand
AATATTTTATCTAAATATTGAGTTTTGATTTATGGCAAGAAATAAGGAAATACTGATTGCGAAATTTGGCACAAAATGCGTTGTCAACAGGGAGACAATTGCCCAAAATCGCGTAAATCGCCATGCTGCAAGGCAAGCAGAGTTACTTCATGACTATCGACTGGGAATTGTCAGCTCGGGTTCAAAAGGTGCGGGAAGCAGAAAAATAAAAAGCCATAGGCCTGATCTAATTGGAAAACTTGATGAAAGAACCCTAACTGCAATTGGTAGTTCCAGTGCTTACCATACGTGGAGGAGAGCATTCGGCAGGTTAGAGCATGATGGCAGATCTATATTGACCGCAGAACTCAAAGCTACGCATGATGACATGGATCGTCCTCAAGAAGGAAGAAGCCTGGTCGAGGTTTTTATGGACTGTGTCAACAATGGCATTGTGCCGGTATTTAACATTCTTGACATATTAGACCAATCAAGAGATGAGCTGGGCAAGATAAAAGAAGGCAAAGATAATGATTTTGCAGCTTCTCATTTAGCTCAAAACGTAGGCGCAAACACACTTATGTTATTAACGGCAAGAGTTCGCGGCGTTCTTATTGATGGTGAAGTTGAGCCAAGAATTTCAATAGGAGATTTGGATGAATACGCATCTCACTTCACAGGTACCGACGAAGACGGGACGGGTTCAATGATCAGCAAGGTCCAGGCCGGCTCCGCCGCTTTAATGAGCGGGGTCGAGCGAGTATTTATTGGTAGTTCCGGTGCTGACCCTCGGCAAATTCTTTCAGGTGCACAAGGCACCCAAGTGGTACAATAAACGGGATTAATGCGATATTCCCAATTATTTACTAAAACTATAAAAGAGGCGCCGGCGGATGAAACCGCAAAGAATGCTCAACTGTTAATTAGGGCCGGTTACATACATAAAGAGATGGCCGGGGTTTATTCTTATTTGCCGCTTGGCAAAATAGTTCTTGATAATATTGCTCAAATCGTTCGGGAAGAAATAAACGCGATAGGGGGTTCCGAAGTAGAGCTGAGCATTTTGCAGCCTAAAGATATTTGGGAAAAAACGGACAGGTGGGATGATGAGAAAGTAGATAATTGGTTTAAGAGCACGCTTAAGAACGGGACAGAAGTTGGCATAAGCTTAACTAACGAAGAGCAACTGGCAAATGCACTGCGTAGTTTTATTAGTTCTTATCAGGATCTCCCTGTTTACATATACCAGATACAAAAAAAGTTTAGAAATGAGCTAAGGGCTAAAAGCGGCTTAATGCGGGGACGGGAATTTCTTATGAAAGATCTATATTCGTTCTCTCGCAGCCAAAAAGAGCATGATGAATTCTATGAAAAAGCCGCCACTGCATATAAGAAAATTTATGGTCGCCTTGGTATCGGAGATATTACTTATCGCACATATGCCAGCGGCGGAATTTTTAGCAAATACAGCGATGAATTCCAAACGCTAAGCGATGTCGGCGAAGATACTATATATATTGATGAAAGAAAGAAAATAGCTGTTAATAAAGAAGTGTTCAATGACGAGGTTTTACGCGAACTGGGTCTTAAGAAGGACGAGCTTGTAGAGAAGCCGGCAGTGGAAGTAGGGAATATTTTTTCACTTGGAACAAAATATGCAGATGCACTTGATGTTCACTATATGGATGAGAAAGGGAGCCGGAACTCCATTATTATGGGTAGTTACGGTTTTGGTATCAGTCGTATGATGGGGTTGCTTGCTGAACATTTTGCAGACGAAAATGGAATAATCTGGCCTGAAAGTATAGCTCCTTTTAAGGTTTATTTAGCGGTATTTGGCGCGGATAATACTGTTCTGAAACAGGCTGAAAAACTTTATGAAGACTTACAGAAGTCAGGCGTAGAAGTGCTATTTGACGATAGGGACGTTAGGCCGGGAGAAAAATTCGCCGATGCCGACTTAATAGGCTGCCCCCACAGAGTTGTAGTCAGTGAAAAGTCGCTAAAAGTCGGCGGCGTAGAGTATAAAAAAAGAGATTTCGATAAGAGCCAAATTATGAAAACAGACGAATTGCATAAACAGCTTGCTTAGGCTACCTCTCCTTCGCAACAAGATAATTTTTACTCAAAAATCTAGCAGTCTAATTCTTGCAAATTAGAATCCTACGGGTATAATCTAAGGGATTAAAACCTGGCCCTGACACGCCAAATTAGGAGGAATTTTGAAGAAACAGTTTCACATGACCAAAGATGGTATAAAAGAACTCCAAGACGAGCTTAATTCTTTAATTTCTCGTAGAAGTGAGATCGCAGAGGCTATAAAAACGGCCCGCGAACAAGGTGATCTTACCGAAAACGCTGAGTACCATGCAGCAAAGGAAGACCAAGAGCGCACAGAGGCAAGGATAGCGGAGCTGGAACATATACTTGCCAACACCGAAGTAATCAGCAAGCCCAGAGGCAACAATAAAGTACGCCTTGGAAGCAAAGTAAAGTTAAAATCAAAAGCCGGAAAACCTAAAGAGTTCCAGGTAGTCGGTACGGTAGAAGCTGACCCGCTGGAAGGAAAGATTTCCGATGAATCTCCAATAGGAAAAAACCTTATAGGAAAAACCTTGGGTGACTCCGTAGAAATTACTACTCCATCTGATACAACATCCTACAAAATCACCGAAATTAATTAACTTAGACTAGCTATCAACATAACTTCTTAGGTGATATTATATTTACGTTATGGAAAAAGAGGTTAGGAAGATAATTGAAGCCCTTGGTGAAGACCCAAGCCGTCCCGGTCTGGAAAAAACTCCTAAGCGCGTTGATGAAGCGTTAAGATTTCTTACTCAAGGCTATAAAATGGATATAGATAAAGTTATAAATGGCGCTATCTTCCCGGTTGACCATAATGAGATGATTCTTATTAAAGATATAGAAGTTTATAGTATGTGCGAACATCACATACTGCCTTTTGCCGGTAAAGCGCATGTCGCTTATATCCCCGACGGTAGGGTCATAGGCCTGTCAAAAATCGCGCGGGTTGTTGATCTTTTCGCCCGAAGGCTACAGATGCAGGAGCGGTTAACCAACCAAATAGCAAATGCCCTGAATGAGAAAATAAAACCCAAGGCAGTCGGCGTTATAATCGAAGCGGAACATTTCTGCATAATGATGCGCGGGGCGGAGAAACAGCACAGCAAGATGGTCACTTCGGCTATGCGCGGGCGTTTTTTAAGCGACCAAAAATCACGCGAAGAATTCTTAAATTTAGTAAAAGGCTAGCGGATGAATTGGCTTAAAAATATTGTTGACGAGGTGGTAAAATTATACCCTAAGGGTGAAATTCTTATTGAATCCGGAGGCTCTCCTTCCGGCGAATACCACCTAGGCCACATGAGGGAGTTGGTTATTTGCGATGCGATTTTACTGGAACTTAGAAATCGCGGCAGGGAAGCCAGGCACATTTATTTTGTCGACGATTTGGACGGGCTCAGAAAAATCCCTGCTAACATACCGGCGGAATATGAGAAATATTTAGGCCGTCCTTTGTGCGACATATCGTCTCCTGACGCTAAGCTTAGTTATGCGGACTATTTCATCAAAGGCCTTAAAAAAGGCTGCGAATCCCTGGGGATTGAAGTTGAGTTCATCAGGTCGCACGAAAAATACAGGTCAGGGTTTTTTACTGAAGCCATCGAAAAAAGCCTGGATAACCTCGGACAAATTAAAAATATTTTAGAGACCGTGTCTAACAGAAAACTCGGTAGCGAATGGTCGCCCATACAAGTTAATGAGGGCGGATATCTTAAAAAAAGACGATTTATTAGCATTGATGAAAAAGCAAAAACACTTAGCTACGAAGATAAAGAGGGTAGTACCAAGTCCATTTCTTATTTAGATGGAAACGTAAAGCTTGACTGGAGAATCGACTGGCCGGCTCGGTGGTGGCTGCTTGACGTGGCGGTAGAGCCTTTCGGCCGCGACCATGCTTCAGCAGGAGGATCATACGACACCGGCAAACAGGTTGTTGAAAAAATATTCGGTACCACTGCCCCTGTAGCTGTTAAATATGACTTTATAAACTTATTCGGCGATACTAAAAAAATGAGCGCAAGTAAAGGGACAGGGCTTTCTGCTGCCGAGGCCGCGAGCATTATCCCGTCGGAAGTTATGCGTTATTTCATATTGAATGCGCCTCCTAACAAGTTGTTACATTTCGACCCAATAGGGGGTTTAACCCGGCTTGTGGATGATTTCGCCGAGCTTTTGTCTAAACCAGACAAAGACGAAAGGGAAAAGAGGCTTATAGAATTATGTACGAACGGGGTAGCTTCAGTTGTCAGCAGCGTGCCGTTTTCGCATTTAGTCGCTAGCTATCAATCGGCGCTAAAAGATCCGGATAAAACTTTGGATACTATTGGACGGACCGAGCATGCCGTCAATGTTAAAGCCCAGAGGAAAGTTATCCTGGAGGAGCTGAAATTTATTGATAGTTGGCTAGATAAATGGGCTCCGGATGAAGTAAAGTTCGACATTTTAGACAAGGTTGACGAGTCGCAATTCAGCCAATCTGAAAAAAAGTATTTAAGGACCCTTGCCGATAAGATTGAATCCGGGCCGGAAGAAGCGGACGGGGAGTGGCTGCACAAGGCGGTATACGAGTTTAAAGATCAAATAGAACTTGAGCCGAAACAGCTTTTTCAAATTCTATACCGGGTGCTGATAGGAAAAGATTCCGGACCAAGAGCAGGCTGGTTCCTTAGCACTCTGCCTAGAGATTGGCTGATTTCAAGACTCAGGTTGGAGAAGTAACTAACGGAGCAACTCTTTAAATTCCTTACGGAATTTTTCTAATTTTGGGTTGATTATAACTTGGCAGTAGCCGACGTTTTTATTATTTTTGTAAAAATTTTGATGATAATCTTCTGCCGGCCAAAATTTTTCGAACGGTACTATTTGAGTAACTACCGGATCGCGCCACGCTTTATTTGCGAAATTTTCGGTTAGTTCTTCTGCTGTCTTTTGTTGCGTTTGGTTATGATAAAAAATTACAGAACGATATTCTTCTCCGACATCATTTCCCTGCCTGTTTAGTGTAGTAGGGTCGTGGATAGAATAAAATATTTCTAATATTTTTGAGTAGGGAATGATCTTAGG
>JBBDZT010000026.1:0-5196 GCA_040900025.1 Saccharimonadales bacterium (SeqCode) | reverse complement strand
CTGGCTGGTTAAGCTTCCTTATTTCAAACACACCCATTCCGTCTACTGAAGCATCGGTATAGACAATGTAATCAAACCCCTCATCAATAACTTCCGGTAATTTTAGCAAATCATAATCTTTTGTAAGCGAAGTATATATCGCGATACGTTTAGGGCTTTGGTTTATCCGGTATCGTTTTATTTGATTTTTATATTCTTTGATATTGGTTATCCGGTTTAATACACTCACATTCATTCTTATGTGAAGCTTTATCCATAAGGGCGTACTCGTCTGGCCGCCCAAATCATAATTGGCTGATTGCCAGCGTTTTAGAGCTACAGGCCAATCCTGACGATCATTTGCAATCTCCGCGAACTCCATTCTGAGCCAAGGATCGTTAGGGAATCTTTCGATACCCAAAATAGCAGTTTGGTCAGCCTTGTCTAACTCGCTTGAATTTTTCAGCGATCTGACAAGTCCAACCCAGGCGCTAGCTGGTGCACTCTCCGTATGGGCATCAATTATGTTTCTCCAGCGTTTTAGAGCTTCAGGCCAATCCTGAGATTCGACTGCGAGTTGCGCATAGGCTTCAAGGACACTAATATTGTTCGGGTGCAGTTTAACACCCTCGTCCATTAATCTCCTTGCCTTGTCGTATTTACCAATTCTCATATACGCAAACGGCAATCTCACATATGTGGTTGCCAATTGTTTTTTATCCCATTTGCCTAAAATTTTATGCCAGCGCTTTATAGCCTCTGGCCAATCCTGTCGCACTTGCGCAATCTCCGCAAATTCATTCATAACACCTACATGATTCGGATAAAGCTTTATGGCTCTTGATATAGTTTCCTCAGCTCTGGCATATCTTCCTTGTCGGCGGAGTGCCATACTGGCCCTTACCCAAATATCGACTGGTGTTTCGTTCCCAAATTCATTAATGATAATCCGCCACTTTTTTTCAGCAGTAGCCCAGTCCTTTTTTTCATTAGCTACACCTGCTTCATAGGCAGCACTAAGTAGAGCTTTAGCTCCCTCTCGCATATTCAGCGCAAGCGGTTTAAGCAATTTTTGTAGAATGTGGATCATAATAATGAGCATAGCTAATACGGAGTCATTATTCTAGCCCGCAACTCTAACCTATTGATATTACTTATTAATTGTAAGCATGGCTTGTAGAATAAATATATGGATGAAGAGGTTTATATTAGGGGAAAAGCCTGATGGGTAGAAAATTACTTTTTATATCGAATGCGGGCAATCTTCGCGGCGGCTCTCAATCTTCGCTTATTGGACTTTTAAAATCTTGTAAAAAACGCGGGCACTATCCGCACCTTATTGTCCCGGAAGAAGGGGATCTTTCCGGAATAGCGGAAACCCTAGGCATAGAACATACTGTTGTAAGGTACTCCCGATGGCGCTCGTCTACGATAGGGCTAGAAAAAGGCGCAGACTTCGTGACGATACCCAGATTAGTCGAACTAATATCAAAGTTGCAGCCTGACTGTGTAGTTACGAATACTCTCGTAGTGCCTTGGGGAGCAGTAGCAGCGGCAATTGCCGATGTGCCTCACATTTGGGTGGCTAGGGAGTTCTTTGTGCACCACCGTAGCGACCTGAAGGACTATTACGATTTCATAGATTCGTATTCGAATCTAGTAATAGCCAACTCAAAAAGCAATGCCGACTATCTAAGAAAGGAAGCGGGAATTAACAATGCGAAACACTTCTACTCATATGTTGATGTAAGCGGAGTTAGACTATCCAGCGATGATTCAATAAAGATTATTGATATCGGAATTGTTCATCCAGACAAGAATCAACTTGAATTATTGAAAGCCGCAACTGCTCTTAAACAGAAAAACGAATTAGGTGGTACAAGAATTATTTTCATAGGTGAGTATCGGGAAGACGACTATTGGAATGAAATCCAAGGCTTGATAAGAAAAAATAAACTTGAAGACAACGTAGAGTTCACCGGATTTATAAAGGACCCATATGGACTCGTTGGACCCAATGACATTCTTGTTCAGCCCTCCAAGCATGAAAGTTTGGGCCGGACAATCACAGAGGCAATGAAACTAGGGATGATTTGTGTAGGCGCAGACGTTAGCGGCACAAAGGAAGCTATACGGCTCGGCGGAGGAATTGTTTACAAGAGCGGTGATTCAAAAGCTCTTGCTAACGTGTTGTCAGATATTTTGATAAACCATGACAAATACCGAATAGAAGCGCAAAAAGCTAAGGCGAGAGCTCATAAAAATTTATCCGAGAAAGCAAGCCACCAACCTTTTTTTGATGAACTTGATATGATATTTGGACAAAAAAATCCCAGACGAGAATTACGTCATCTTTCTCCTCATTTTAAGGGTCTCATCTATCTGGAAAATGAAGTAACGAACCTGAGAAAAAAAACCGAGTCACAAAATCAACTGCTGGAGCGACAACAAAGGGAGTTGATCGCCATTTTTCATTCGAGGGCTTGGAAAGCGGCGGTCCGAGCGAGAAAGTTAAAAGTCTTTCCAAAAGAGTTAGCCTCTAGGCTCCAAATGAAAAAAAGGCCAGTACACTTTGTCTATCTAAAGAGCAGAGAATTCTACGGATCCAGCGTCATGAGAGTGAACCAATTATCAGAAATTGCACAGGAGGCCGCTCATAAGCAGGATATCAAGGCCTCCCCCCTTAATAGCGAGTTCAAAAATTCAATTCTAGTGCTTACTAAATGGGCTCTTGAAGGACTTAATGTTGAGGCACTGGATAAGCTAAAGAACCGACAGAATATATTAATATTCGATCCCGTAGATGCATATTTGCCAGCTGAAAAAGCCAAATACGCTGATGTTATTGTCGCTGCTTCCAGAACTGCATTTCATGATTACTCATTACAGTTCAAAGGTAAGAAGGTTCTACTAGTAGACCATCATGTAGATCCTAGACTGAAGACTCTCGACTGGAGTCGCCGACCAGTTGCTTTGAGGGCTGGGTATTTTGGCGAACTCGTAAATGCTTTTTCAACACCGGCTATTCAAAGTAAAGTGGATTTTATACAAATCAGTACTAATAAACAGGAGAATGACTGGCTGAATCTGCTACCTAAATATAATCTACATTATGCGATTAGGCAGGTGGGACAGAAAGACAACCATAAGCCCTTTCTAAAAGGATTTACGGCGGCTCACTGCGGGTCGAACATATTAATTCAAGATTCACAGGAAGAAGCGGTACACTGGTTGGGTGAGGATTATCCCTATTTGCTGAAAGGTGAGGTTACTGAGGAAAAGGTGCTTGATAAACTTAAATACATTGAGGAGACCTTCGGAACAAGTATATGGAACAAGGCGACGAAAAGGATGATAGAAATTCGAGAAAAGACCTCAGAGCAGGGAATTGGACGGCAACTAAAGAGTTTATTCAATGAGGCTAATAGTTTATGAAAATACTGATACTATCTCACAGTTCTGAGCTGGCTGGGGCAGAGAGGTCCATGTTGGATCTTTTCGACCACTGGGCAAAAAAAGGACTTGTAGAGCCTCACTTTATAATAAGGCGGCCAGTCAAGAACCTCGCACCAGAGCTACGTAAAAGAGGATGGGGCTATACCGCGGTACACTACACTAATTGGTCGCAGCGCAACCCATCAGGTAGGGCAGAGGATGTATTCAGAAATGCTCAGTTCAATACCAAGGCCATCTTTGCCATAGAGGAGCTTATAGGTAAATTAAAACCAGATGTAGTAATGACCAATACGATTGTCTCGCCCTGGGCAGCAATAGCTGCGCACTTCCAGAAAGTTCCTCATGTTTGGTTCGTGCGCGAATATGGGGACACTGATCATCAGCATGTATTTGAGCTGGGCAGACAAAAAACCTATCAGGATGTTGACGCTCTTTCAAAGCTGGTCGTCACTAACTCTACGAGTCTGGCTAAGTACTTAGGGCAATATATAGATAAAAACAAGGTTGTTCCCCTTTATACACCTTTTAATCTTGACTATCTAAGGCAAAAAAGCCTTCAGTCGGCGAAAA
Source organism: Saccharimonadales bacterium (SeqCode) (assembly GCA_040900025.1). Lineage (GTDB taxonomy): Bacteria > Patescibacteriota > Saccharimonadia > Saccharimonadales > 2-12-FULL-41-12 > JANWLD01. Next base: position 1,191 of record JBBDZT010000026.1, on the reverse strand, counting down.
ATCCTTATAAGCATAAGGACAGTCTCAAGTTAGTTATAACCGGTAAAATTACTCCATCCAAAGGACAATCCGAAGCCGCGGAAGCTGTGGGCAGGCTAAATAAAATGGGGCATGATGCAGAGCTTTGTATTATAGGAAGCCCAAAAGAACCCGGGGATGATGAGCCGCTAAAAAATATTATCGAAACCCATAAACTTGGCGATAAAGTTCACCTGATCGGCGAACAATCAAACCCCTTGGCCATACTTAGGTACGCCGATGTAGGCATTATGGCCTCTCAGCAAGAGGCTTTTGGCAGAGTGACCTTTGAATATATGGTGGTAGGCTTGCCGGTAGTCGGCTCCAATTCCGGGGCCACTCCTGAAATGATCGAAGATGGCAAGAACGGCTACCTTTACAACAACGGTAGTGTTGACAGCTTAGTAGCCCAGCTTATTAAGTATGCAGGCAACAGGAGTCTCATAAATGTTCACGGGGAGGCCGCTCAAAAAAAAGCACAACTTATGATGAAAGGTCAGTACAATGCCGATGCTCTGATGGGTAAAGTAATAGCTATAGCCAAAGACAAAGACAAAGGTAAGTACTTATCAAGGCCATTAAATTTTTCTCACCGCTGGCTGGAGTATCCTGGTATCGCCGATCAGTACATCAAAGATTCAGACGTACTATCCCTAGGCAGGATTATATACCTGCGCTTAAGACATAGCTTCAAGTTGGCCTATCTTTGGGTAGCTGCGCCATTTGGCAATCATAAAAGATACAAATAATGAGTTATAAAGTTACGGTAGTCATTCCTATTTATGCCGACTGGGTTTCTCTAAAGGATTGCATAAACTCTTTAAAGCAGCACCTGGACAAAAGGCATAGAGTGATGCTGGTTAACGACAATGGTCCCAAAGCTGAACTTTTGGAAAAGAATATACGAAAAGAAATAGCCAACTGGCCAAGCTTTGAATACTTTAGGAACGATATGAATCTAGGTTTTGTTAAGACTTGCAACAAGGCGGTAATGGACCTCGATAAGACCGACAACGATATTCTATTGCTGAACAGTGACACCAAGGTCACCAAAGACTTCTTGGAAGAAATGCTTGGGGTCCTTTATGCTCAAAAAAATATTGGTACCGTCTCCCCCAGGAGCAACAACGCCAATAACTGCACCATACCGCTTGCGGCGTTCATAGACAAAAA
>JBBDZT010000025.1:2889-5292 GCA_040900025.1 Saccharimonadales bacterium (SeqCode) | reverse complement strand
TCAAGCTTGGGCAAAAACAGCTACATCTATTGTTTTAACTCCGGCTTTTTTTAACATTTTAGCGGCGGCTTCTATTGTAGCTCCGGTGGTGGTTATGTCATCTATCAGTAATATTTTTGTCTGTTTCAAATCCAAATCCTTCACTCGGAATGCTCGCTCCAAATGCTTGAATCTGTCCGTCCTGCTTGCCCCAACCTGCCGCAATTTTCCTTTTCTTAGCAAAAGAGATCTCTGCTTATAACCCCTTAGCCCTGAGAAGTGTTTGGCAATTTCATTTGCCTGGTCGTATCCTCGCATCCGTACTCGGCTGGAAGCCGTAGGAATATGGCAGACAATTGTATCTTTTGGCAAGTTTGGTACGATTTCGTCGATTTTTTCGGCTATTGGTACGGCTCCGGCTATTGCCCGCTCGAATTTTAGTTTATGCACAAGTTTTTTAGGAACCTCGCCATAGTCGGTCGCTATCCAACTATGGCGGATTGGCACGGACTTTCTGCAATCTTTACAAACGGCTTGGTTCCGGCTTGCCTTATGGCATCTATAGCATCTGCCGCCGACCTCTGTCAGTTCAGAATTAAGACAGCCGGGGCAGAGCAGACTTCCTTCTACGTCGCAAACAACACAATTGTGCGACGCGACTAAACTAATTAAAGCTTCAAATATATTCACCTCAACGATTTTCACATGTTCCGCACTTGAACGCCAGACGCTGGTAGTGCATCCAGCTTTGACGGTTGACAGACCGGCTAGTGCGGAAGATGAAAACGTTGTAATGGTTTTGTTGTAAATATGTAGTCTAGCCTGTTGCACATGGAATAATCTAAGCTATACTATTAATAAATATAAAAATCCTTTTGACAAAAAACACATCTTTATAAAGAAATAAACCTGGAGGGTACGATGGCGAAGAAAAGCCGCGACGAAGATTTATTAATGGAAGACGAGCTGACAGCAGCTTTTCTGGGTGATGACGAGTTCGCTTCAGAAAGCGATAGCAATTCGGTCCAAGCTCAAACGCAACAGGCAACCGATCAAGCAGGTCCGGTTGCGGCAGAAGAGGAGTGGGAAGAGGATGATCAAGTTCCAGGCCAGCTGGCAGTTGACGTATTTGAAACAAAAGAGAAGCTAATAGTCAAAGCTAGGACTGCCGGCGTAAACAAACAAGACCTTGATGTCAGCATAGCCGACAATACCCTAAGCATTCGAGGCACCCTGAGCGCCGGAACCGAAGAGCATGCTGAGAACTATTTTGTCCAGGAATGCTACTGGGGAGAGTTCAGCCGAAGTATAGCTTTGCCTGTGCCGGTAAAAGAAGAAGAGATTGAAGCTGTACTAAAAGATGGCGTTTTGACGATATCGTTTACTAAAGTAAAGCAAGATACCGTTAAGAAAATTCAGATACAGTAATTTTAGCTTACGGTTTTTGCTAGGACGAATTTTACTATAGTTTGCGCTAGAGCGACGATGATAAGTCCGATGATGGCGTAGATGATAGTGTTGCGTGCGGAAGTAACCTTTGACGAGTCACCGCCGGAAGTAATGAACTTGAAGCCGCCCCAGATTACCATGATCACCGCAATTATGCCCACGACTATTGATAATTCATTGATAATAAGAGCCAAAAGATTGCCGAAGCTTCTCTCCGACTGGCACCTACCGGGTGCAGCTGCGCCAGTCGCGTCATCAACACACGTACCGGCGGCATTAATGGAGGCTCCTCCCTTGCACTCATCACTACTGTTTAAACTGAATCCTGAACCGCCGCATAAGTTGCCTTTTATATCCTGTGCTTCGGCAGAAGGCGGGCTGTATGCAACTACCGCAACTATTGCAAATAGAGATACGAAGAGGGTTAAAAATATTTTTGTTCCTATAGCCATCGTTGTGTCCTTATGAGGCAGTAGTGGAATTTAATGCCTTCGCCAGGACGAACTTGACTATAAACTGTGCCAAAGCAACGATGATAAGTCCGATGATGGCGTAAAGTATGGTGTTTCTTGCGGACGTTACCTTAGTGGTATCCCCGCCAGAGGTTATGTAGCGGAAGCCGCCGTAGACAATCATAATCACCGCGATAACACCGACAATTATAGAGAAAATATTTATAACTAAGGCTATTACGTTATTTACTTTATCGTCTTGGCCGGTATTAATACCGGTACATCCGGTGGCGGCAGTAGCATTACTAGTTGTAAACTTGAGATCCGCGCCTTTACAGACGCCTCCGTCTACGTGTTGGGCCATGGCCACTCCCGTACTCAGCGACAAAGCTAAAAATATACTAGCTAGCGCTATACTTATTTGTTTTTTTATTTTTCTTAACATTTTTTGTATCCTTTTTACTTTATCTGTTAGCTAAAGTGCTCAAGGTTATTGTAAACCAATACCGCAAAAAGTCCAGCC
>JBBDZT010000025.1:0-2789 GCA_040900025.1 Saccharimonadales bacterium (SeqCode) | reverse complement strand
ATAATCAAGCCGATTATCGCATACAAAATAGTGTTTTTAGCCGAAGTTACATTGCCTGTGTCTCCGCCGGATATGATATAGCGGAAACCTCCGACAATAATCATCAATACCGCTACAAATCCTATGACGATTGAAAAGAAGTTGATAATTTCAGAAATAATCCTATTTAGCTTTTCATTGGCGTCCAGCCCGCCGAAAGCGCATTCATTGCCATCAGGCGTAGAGGTAAATTTTAAATCAGCTCCGCTACAGGTGGCATTCTGTATATCAGCTTCCTGGGGTTCGACTTGACCTTCGCTTTCAGGATTGGAGTCCGTTGCCGCATGCAAAACTGGACTGAAGCTAAAGCTAAATATTAAGCTGGCAAAAAAAGCCAGCAGGCATAATATGAGCTTATTTCTTCGGACCGCAATATCCATAAGTACATAAATTATATCACCGTAACTGTCATTCAAATAGTACGGTTAAACTCTGGTAAGCACGAGCTTCACAATAACCTGCGACAGAGCTACCAGTATAAGCCCGACAAGCGCATATATAATCGTGTTCCTGGCGGTGGTTATTTTGCCTGAATCGCCATCAGAAATAACATAGCGGAAGCCTCCTATTATAATCATTACTACTGCTATAATGCCGATGATAACAGAGAAGAAATTTATTCCTTTTGTGATTGTTCCGACAAGTCGGCCTTGATCGTCCGCCGTGCAAACAGCGTCCGTTGCGTCGCCGGTAAGCTGGGTTCCGGCACAGGCTTCTTTTTTGGCTCCGCTGAATAAGCTCTGCTCGGCGGCTGAAGCGTTAGAAGCCGAAAATACCATGCCAAAACTGAACACAATTAAGGCTAGTATTGCAACGTGCTTAGTTTTTTGGATTATTTGTTTCATATAAATACTCTTTTTTATTAAACCATATATATTACGAAAACAGTTCATTGTATAAGACCGCCCTGACAAGGACCTGGGCAACCACCGCTAAAATCAGCCCGATTACTGCATATATAACCAGCTCTCTGGCTTTGTTAGCCTCTTCCGGATTACTGGCAGACGTTAAGTATTTTACGCCCGCGACAATTATTCCGATAACCGCGGCTATACCTACAACCAAGGAGAGTATGTTTACTACTATGGCAATTATCCCGTCCGGTCCGTATAGAGGATTGTCTGTAGGCTTTAGAGAGGCATCCTGGCATACGGTTGAGTTGTCGTTGCCGCTTTTTATATTGTGCTTGCAAATGTCTTGGAAAACCGGCGAAACTTCTTGGGCTGCTGCAATTGCTGGAATTAGCAAAAAGCTTAAAGTAATTACTGATGTTAGAAAAATTTTCAATTTCATAATTTTCCTACCACTGTTAATACTATGGCTTCCGCGCTTAGTGCTATAAGCAACCCTATAAGGGAGTAGATTATATTTCGGCGGGAGCGGGCAATTTTATCCTGGTCGGAAAATGCTGTTACGTAGTTAAGAGCAGCTATCATAAGCGAAATCAATGCCACGCCGGCCACCACCGCGAATACTATTGACAGGCCCGTCCTGAGCTCGCTTTCCCCGGCCAGTACCCGAGGCAGTATTGTTTGACAATCGGCGCCGTTGTTCCCAAGGTCGCAGTTTGTTGGCTTTTGAGCAAATAATAAAAATCTTTCTAACATCTCAAGTAAATCTGGACCCTACAAAACTTAATATAGCAACGACGATCATGGCAATTATTACACCAGTTATGGCATCTATCAGGGTGTTCTTCGCACTCGTGGCTTTATCGACATTACCCCTGGATTCACTGTACTTAATACCGGCATAAATTACAAAGGCTATGCCTATATAAAGCGCGAGGCGTACTAAGAGTTCTACTACCGCCAAGCCTATCAGCCAGACATCGTTTAATTCATCGACAGGCGGGACGCACATGCTTACGTCATCTTTGGGGTTTAAGTATTTATACCAGGCCGGAAGGCCAAAAAAGTCTGTGTCACAGTCCCCAGCCGCCGCGAATAATTCTAATAATTTGCCGGTTAAAATATTCATAGGCCCAGCCTTATAATCGATTGGATGATTGCTTCATTTAGCCAAAAACCATTAAAGGCTCCTCCCGGTACCAGGAACTGAAGTATCGAATATGCGAAAAGGTAGATAACGAAGCCCATGGAAGCCGAGCGGATCCGGGCCTTAGCTTTTTGTGTTACTTCGGCATTACCTTCTGACATTGAATACTGAATTCCCGACATAATCATAGAAGCCGCCAAAACTATACCGACGCCAACAGACATGAACCTTACGAACGCGAAGGTAATGTCAAGGATGGGACTAATTCCTGCTTTGCCCTGGCCGTTTTTTGCAAAGTCCGTGCCAAGACAGCCAAAATCAAACCTTGTCTTAACATTTCTTTCCTGGTCTTTATAAGTTCCGCATGTGTGTTCTCCGGCATCGCCTATTCCTGGAGCGTCTTTTTTCTCTTTTTCTTTTTTAGGTTTAATGTGTTTTTCTATTTTTTCCTTTTTACAGTCGTTTTTCTTTTTTTTGCCCTTTTCTTTGTCGCATTTTCTATAATCTTTCTTACACTGCTTTGTATTGTCTATGTCATCACGCTCACACCTGTCTATTGGAGGAGGCTTACTGGCAGCGTGTTGTGCAAGGCTGGCCCCCGCTATGCAAACCCCTCTCTTGTTTTCGTTCTGCTTGTATTTGTTGCCGCATTTTTTAGCGGAGTTTTGAGCATCGCCGACATTGTCATAACCGTAATAGCAGGCATCTATATATTTTTGAAGCGTTTTTTTAGACTGGGCATTTGAAGTGCC
>JBBDZT010000024.1:2229-5500 GCA_040900025.1 Saccharimonadales bacterium (SeqCode) | reverse complement strand
ACAAGCAGGTCCAGGACGTTTGCTTATGCCCTGGCCAGCTTTACATCGGTTTTTCTTATAGGATTTGCTATTTATCAGGCGGTTCCGGTTGTACAGGTTAAGCTAGCCAGTAATAAGGCAGGCTTCAACGCTTCTTTACCCGACTATGCGCCTAGCGGCTACGGCCTTGAAAATGACTTGAAGTCCGATAAGGGCGTAGTAACAATGACTTATGGTTCTGAGGCAGAAAATAAAGACTACGAAATAATCCAGACGCCCAGCAAGTGGAATTCGGATTCGCTATTGAATAATTACGTTCTACCGTACAGCAGCGACTATGAAAGAATCGACCAGAATGGCCAGACGGTCTATCTTTATAACAGCAAAAACTCTGCTACCTGGCTGAATAACGGTATATGGTATCGCCTTGATGGCGCTAATAACTTCTCAAACGACCAGCTCGTCCGTATCGTCCAAGGATTATAGCCTAGAACCAGTCGGTGATGCGGTTCCAGAGCGTTGGCGAGTCGCTTGGTAATTGGGCCGGTGCGGAGCTTGCGCCCGGGTCTACGGAGCTTTCAGTATTTTCCGTAGGGTCGGGGAATATTTGTTCAGCCTGGATTATGAGTCGGTTTGTAGAAAACCCCGGCGGGTCGCAGGTGATCAGCGTTGTTATTGCCTTTCTGTTTTTAGGGGGGTCAAGAACGGAGACATCATCCGGATCGGTTATAAATTTGTTAAATACTTTGTATACATAGCGCTTCCCGTCTTTATGTACATAGAAAGTGTCGTCTTTCTCCAGGCTTTTTAACAGTAGAAAGGCAAATTTATACTTACCGCTATTAAGTATGTTGCTGGACGAGTGGCCGACTATCACCGAGTTGCCGTTTTCGCCTGGATCGGGGGTGATGCCGTAGTGTACTACCCCTCTCTCCAGTGCTTTTTGAACCGCTTTTTCGTCGATACTTGGTTCGTCAAAGACAACCGGCGCTTCTATATTAATTTTAGGAATAATAATCTTTGGCTCCGGCCCGACATTATCTGTATGGTTAGGATCGACGATTATAGGCGTTGCCCCTACGTTGTGGCTCGGCCGGATAAAAGGCGTTATAAACCTTTCGTTAAAAAAGCTGAATAGTAAAACCAACATGGTAATAAGGCCGGTGGTCAGACCAAATGCTAACGAATGCCAGTGCGATGATTTTTTATCGTTTTTTTTTGCGCGTGCAGAAATATGCTTCAAGATGTCTTTTTTGATGGATTCGGACTTTGCCTTGATCGGCTTGCCTATTAAGGGCTCGGCTTTTGTCCGGGGTTTGCCGAGGTCTTGAATGCTAGGTCCTGCTACCTGCTTAGCCGGCGTATGCTCTTTTTTAACTTCTGCTCTTTGAACGGCGTCTGATTGGGCTTTTTGTCTGCGTCTTTGATGTTCGGCATAAAACTCATTCCATACTTCGTGCTTGCCCTTGTTGGAAAGCTGCTGATAATATTTGTGCCAGGCGGCTTGGATTTCTTTTAAACTCAGCCCGGATTGGCTTAGTTTGTTCATGTACTGCTGGTGCCTGGACATTGGCCGGTGTTCGTGGGAAATTTTTTTAACTTCTTTTATTTCTTCTTTCGCGCTGGGTTCTTTGGCCTGAGGTGGCTTCTTAGTATTGACCTGATGTTCGTCAAGCTTGTCTGGTACAGGCTCATCCCCGTAAATTTTTTTTAATTTTGCCCGCACTAAATTAGCCGCTTCTTCTTGCTGAAGCTTTACCTTATCTGCTTTCTTCTTGCTGTTGTCGTCCATAAAATAACTACACCATAACTGGTATGGCTACTTTAATTGTACTATAATCTACTCTGTTAGTAACGCAAGCCGGAGTGGTGGAATTGGTAGACACGCACGACTCAAAATCGTGTGGAGCAATCCGTGAGAGTTCGAGTCTCTCCTCCGGCACCACGTCAGGTGATGGATTGCTGGATGGCGGTAGACAAGGCTTCCAGCGGGTTTTTTGGATTTTGCATCAGCCAGACAGCGCAATAAGCGCTTAGTGCGTTTATGTCAATCGGTTTCGATTTGGTTGAAACCATCTCACCCTTGATTGCCGTCCAAACATGTTCTTCGTCCATAATCACAAAGCCGGCTTTTGACCGGGCTGAAATATTTTGAATAATTTCTCCCATATTTTCATACGTGGTAAGAGAAGTTATCGGTACGTGGGTCCCTACCGCTTTGCCTATTTTCTGAAAAATCGTTCTATCAATAACAAGAGTTAGCGGCATCTGAACAAGCTGAGCAAACTCTATGCCAATGGACTCCAAAGCATTTTGGGAGATAATTATGGGCGCTGAATTTCTTAATAAAAAACCATCCAATATAACGGTTGTTTCACTGTTTTTGCCAAAATCGCCTGCAAGTAAAATAAAATCCGTCCATTCGCTTAAGTCAAAAAATTGCGCTAAAGCAGTTTTCGCGAACCCGCCGCTCTTATTGCTTGGGGCAAATTCGGCGCCTTGTATGTTTTCGGTGATCTTCCGTAGACTCCCAGGCATTAAGATTCTAATTGTTCCTGCTCCGGCTTCATGCGCAAAAGAATAAGTTGAAGAAATGTTTTGGAACTCGCTAGCCTGTCCGCCGATAATCAGTAGTTTTCCGGCGTGTTTTTTATTTTCCGGACGGCTCCAAAGCAAGTCGGGAAATAGCGGCTTTTCATTAGTTTGCTTCTGCCAGCTCATGACAGCTGCGAAAGAAGAGCCGTAATTGTATCGTAATTCCCGCGGTCGGATGCGGAATGTCCGGCAAGGGTCCAGAACAGTTCGCTATCCGGCAGTTCCTTGTGTAAATCATAGGCGGCTTTAGGGGGCGTTACAAAATCGTAGCGGCCCTGCACGATTTTGATCGGTATGTTAATTTTCGGGGCGTTTTTTAGGATATAATTTTTTGGCAAAAAAACGTCATGCTTGAAATATTCAAACTCAATTTTTAGCGGGGTGTCGTCGTATTTTTCCCTGTCCAGCGGGTAGTACCTGTCGTCCAGCCTATAAAATTGTATAAATGCCGAGCTGTAAGCAAAAAAGTCCGTTTCGCCTTTTTTGGGATTGAGTTCGTTAAACCGCTCCCAGGCATCGGGGTAGAACATCCGGTATTGTCCTTTTACCAGCCAGTCAATCTCTTCTTTATTACAGAGCCATATTCCGCCAATAACCATCGATCTGATATTTGATTGGTGCTTGATCGCATAGCAAAGCGCCAGCGTTGACCCCCACGATGTGCCGTGGACATGCCATTTGTCTATACCCAGGTGCT
>JBBDZT010000024.1:0-2129 GCA_040900025.1 Saccharimonadales bacterium (SeqCode) | reverse complement strand
AGAGTGTGCAAATCTTTTGATAAGCCGGATTTATTTTCTTTTGCCATCTAACCTCTGGTTCTGACGGCTTCAGCCAGCTCGTCAAGTATTTTTTCGCTGTCTGAGAGACCGACGCATGCATCGGTAATACTTTTGCCGTATTCAAGATCTTTACCGTCGCCTATAGACTGGCTTCCTTCGTTTAGATTGCTTTCTATCATGACGCCGATTATATTTCTATCGCCTGCAGCGATTTGACCGGCTACATCTTTAGCGACTACCGGTTGCTTGCGATAGTCTTTGCCGCTGTTTGCATGCGAACAATCTATCATTACGGAGGTGTTCCTATGGGAGTCTTTGAGCATCTCGACTACATCTCTTACTGAGTCTGCAGAATAATTAGGGCCTTCCTTGCTGCCTCTTAATATAATGAAAGTGTCTTTGTTTCCGCTGGTTTTGATTATGGCTGTCTGGCCGTCCATGTCTATTCCTATAAAACTATGCTTGTTTTCGGCGGCGTTCATAGCGTCTATGGCGATCTGGATTCCTCCTCCGGTGCCGTTCTTCATCCCTACCGGGAACGATATGCCGGAAACAAGCTCGCGATGCAACTGGCTTTCAATTGTTCGAGCGCCAATCGCGCCCCACGAGATCAGATCCGCCACATACTGGGGTGTTCTGATGTCCAGAAGTTCGGTTGCTACAGGCACGCCGGAAGACGTTATATCCTGCAATAGTTTTCGGGCAATTCTAACACCCTCATCCATATGGCCCGAACCGTCAAGATGAGGATCATTGATGATACCCTTCCAGCCTATAGTTGTTCGTGGTTTTTCAAGATATGCGCGCATTACTATCTCCAGATCTTCGCTGTGTTTTTCCCTCTGGTTTTTTAACCATTCGGCGTACTCTATAGCTGCTTTCGGGTCATGCACCGAGCATGGGCCTATTACTACCATAATTTTTTTTGATTTACGGCTGATGATATCGACTATTTTTTTCCGGGCGTCCAGCACTGTTTCTTCCGATTTATCAGATTGAGGAATATCGGCAATCACGCTGTCAGGACTGCTTATGGATATGACGTCTAAAACCCGCGTATTGATTAATTTGTTCTGTGGCATAAGTATACTTCCGCTTAGTGATGGATTATCTTTGATTGTACTACAGTTTAGTATATCGTCTTTTTGCCTTGTTAGTGTGTCCATTTAGTTTCCTTTGCTGCTTATAAATAAAAAACCGCTCTGTAAGTTTTACGAGCGGTCTGTACTTTTGTTATTTGGCTTGTCGGTTAGAATTGAGACAAATAATAAGCAGCAGTCGCTCGGCGACTAAAGTAAAAGCTAAACCATTGCTGCATTATTTGCATAAGATGAATATACCACTTTTTTAAAATTTGTAAAAGTTTTTACTGGCCCGAAATTTATGCTTCGGGTGTTTGTATATTTCCGGTTTCGCCGGGCGTGGACGGCAATCTACCTGTTGCGGCCTGACCGTATTCAATGGGCAATACCGGACTGTGGTTAGGTGTTGAACCCTTGCCAACTTCTCCTTTTGCACTAAGAGAGTCAATTAATTCGTCCAGATCTTGGTCGTATGCACCGTAAAAACTTGCGGCACTCTGCCTGTCCGCTTCTGCTCCGCCCCCTAGCTCTTGTTTGCTTGCTGTCATTTTACCTCCTTATTTTTAATTTTTTATAACTATCTTCTGATTAGCCCTGCTATGCCTTGGACTACTTTTGCGACGATACCATCTCTTCGTGCTTTTTCATCGGCGATCATCTGAGCTTGAACTTCAGGGTAGCCAATATAGGCGCCTACCGGATCGCTTGCACTCATTTCGGTTGTTCTGGCTATATCTTCCGAATCCAGACCGTGGCTTTGAAAAATCTTTTTTCTTCTGGCACGCTCCATGGCGGCTTCCATTTCTGCCTTTCTCTCTATCTTGGATTTACTATCATGTTCCAGCTGTTCCATAGTATTTATCTCCTTAAACTAAAAGCTCCCGCGATCTGGCCGCGGGAGCTTATTTCAATCAAAATTATAAGCTACCCGCTGACCCCCGGGACCACTACTACTATATTGAGAGTGGATGATTTGTTCATAAACAATACTCTATAACCAAAGAGTCTTAGCTGTCAACTGCTTAT
>JBBDZT010000023.1:0-5500 GCA_040900025.1 Saccharimonadales bacterium (SeqCode) | reverse complement strand
GCTCGGTTTTGGCTTCATTATCTATCTGCACAAGTTCGCCTACCAAGGGTTCGTCCTCCTCGAAACTGACTAAAACTATAAGGTCTTTTATAGATGTGACGACTCCAGCCATTAAATGCCTCCCTTTACAAGTTTGGCTTTCTTAAGGCCGTTAATAATTTCCTTCAGCCGTTCGTCCTTGATAGCTCGCCTTGTCCGGCTGTATCTAAGTTTAACCTCACCCAATGAATCATCTGCCGCCTGGTGAGAAGCCGACATAGCTCTAAACCGGCTGGCATATTGCGCCAGCTTGGATTCCAGAATAAGCTGGCTGACAGCAATTTGAAGCATTGATCTCTCCAGGTAGCCGACAACGGCATAGGTGCTCGGCTCGAATATGTAGTTTTCTTCGCTGATAGTTTCCCCTTTTTCGTCAGCCTTTTTACCAATGTCGGCGACGGCTGTACTTAGTTCAATTTTCTTAACGTCCTGTACCATTAATGAAGCATACTCCTGGTAGAAAACCGTCGTGCCTTTATATTGTTGGACGTATTTAATGATCGGCTCAACATTTATGTCCTGATCTTTTTGCGGCAACCTGAAATATTTCTTAAATGTTATGCCTTTCTGTGCCAGCTGGACAGCACCGTGATGGCCGATAACTATGATATCGTTTTGTTCCGGCTTATAGACTTCCAACATTAACTTGATTAATTTTTGGTCGATATCTCCGCTAAAACCACCCTCGGCCGTGATAATTATATAGAGTTCTTTGTCCACAATGTCTCCGCTATTATCGCCCCGTCCGAAACGGAATAAACTGTCGACGCGAAGTTGAGTGTAAATACCCCAAAGGTCATGGAAAAATTCTGTCGCCTGAAGTACCTGGTTTTTTATTTTGGCAATCTTCATGCTGGCTATACCCTCAAAAACGCTGGTAAGTTCTACCATGGTCTCTACAGCATATTGTTCACGTTCAATATCGTTCAGGCGACTCATTTTCCTGCCTCCTTAGCCAGAGACTTGGATTTAAGCTCATCGCGGATTTTGTCATATTCTTCATCTTTGGTAATCTTAGCCGCATATTCCAAAACGAAATTCTTAAGATTGCTTACGTCAATCTTTTCGCCTTCTTTGGCATTTAAGACTACGTCAAGCATTAATTGCTGGCTCATTACGTTATATATATCCGTGGGGCTTTGAGTTATCAGAGAAAACACATTTTTACCCTTTTCCAGGGCAATTTTAGATTCCGCTGACAACTCCGAGCCGAAGTGCGAAAATTCTTCGCCTTCACGGTATTCAGCGAGCATTTTAAGTGTCTGTGAAGCCAATGCTTTTTGCCGTTTATTATGACCGACCCCACCGACTCGGGTAACGCTTAAGCCGATGTTTATGGCCGGCCGTATTCCGGTTCTAAACACATCCATGTCTAAAATCCACTGTCCATCGGTTATAGACATTATGTTGGTAGGTAAATATGCGGTTATGTCGCCGCCTGCAGCTAAAACCAGAGGAATACTTGTGAGGCTTTTACCGTTGCGCTCCAACCTTCCGGCTCGCTCCAGCAAACTGGAATGTGCATAAAACATGTCGCCAGGGTAACTGTCGCGCCCCGGGCTCACGCCGGACAGCAATGAAATTTCTCTGTATACATGGGCGTGCGACGTAAGGTCGTCATAGATAATAATCGCATCCTGATCACATTTCTGCCATAGATACTCGGCCATAGAGCACGCCACATACGGTGCCAGATAACTGGTTACAAGCGACTCGTACATGGTAGAAACAATTACAATGGCTTTCTTCAGCGAGTCGGTTGCTTCCAGCTTGGTAAGAAGCGCGTCAATATCACTCCGGCGCTTGGCTATTAGGCAGTAGACCACTACCTGGTCGGTATTTTTTTGGTTTATTGTAAGCTGTGCCGCCAAGGTGCTTTTGCCGGACTTACTGTCCCCTAAAAGAGCTATCCGCTGGCCCCTTACTATAGGAAAAATTGCATCAATGGTGGTCACGCCGCTTTCCAGTTGTTTCTCTAGCAGCTTCCTTTCATATAACGGCGGTGCGACGTTGAATACCGGCCAAACTTCCTCGGCGGAAATCGGGCCTTTTCCATCCAGAGGCTGGCCTCTTACCGAAACTACTCGCCCGATAAACCCTTTGCCTACCTTGCTGACTAGTTTGTCATGCTGAATTACCGCCAAGGTACCGATTTCCACGCTCCGATTTCCTAAGTGCAGTACTGCCACGTAGTCCTTGGTCACTTGTTGAACGAATCCTTTTGAGCCGTCCTTAAACATAACTAAAGAATGAATATTGGTAGGATTAAGGCCTTTGACTTTAATTAGGAACTTATCGACAGCTATAACCTCGCCTACCGGTTTCCCGTTGGATACCAGTTTGTCGAAATGCGAAGCGTCAGTCATTTATTTCCCCTAATTTTTTAGCTAGGACGTCATGCATGTGTTCAAACTTGTTCCTAAGGCTCAAGTCGAATACTTTGTTTGTCGTTCTAACCTCGCAGCCAACAATAACCGAAGGCTGAAGGCCGACATTGATCAAAATAAACGGATCTATGTTTTCTCTGGCCCAACCGACAATTTTTTCTAGAAAAGAATTAGAAGGCTCGGCGGCAAAACTGATATGCATAACCGAAGCAGCCTCAGATAATTTTTCCAGAGCATGTAGTAGTTCTTTGCGGCCGGCTTCTTCAAGCAGAGATATATCGTTAATTTTCGCCAGATCGTCCAGCATTTTGCTGGATTTAGGCAAGGTTACCGCCCTGCCCGGCATGCGAATATTAGTCTGGTAGAGAAAATCGTCGACTTTTTCCAGCTCTCTTTGTGTTTTAGCAAGATCAGAGGTGCCGGAGATGCGGTTCGGCAGCTTCAATTTAAAATCCTTACTTGCTTTCTTTTCCTTGTTCATGCTCCGGACTCTATATCCTTAACCATGTCTTTTTTATTTCTTTCCAGTTCATCCAGTATATATTCCAGCTGGTCGTCCAAGCTTATATGTCCGCCTATGGCACTTAGGACGTAATGGTTTACGATGTCGGCCATGTTTTTCTCAAACCTGGCTATTAAGCGGGCTTTTTCCTGGTCTGTTGCGTCTTTAAGCTGTTTCTCCATGGTCGCTCTTTGTTCTTCCACGGAAGCCTGTGTCTTTTTGATTGATTCCAGTGCTATTTCTTTGGCATCTTCTATTGATTCTTCATATTTTTTAAATGCTTCCTGGAGAGTCTTGTTAATCTCCTGCTTCATATGCTCATTAATCTGCGATGTGGTAAGACGAAGATCCTGCTGCAGGAACATGGCATTTTCACTGATAATCTTTTCAAAGTGAAGCCGCCCGCGGTTTCGCAGTTCTTCACGAAACTCATCAGTAAATATAACGTCTATCGACTTTTCAGCCTGAGATACATAATCAACTTCCTGTCTGTTTTGGTCGGCTTTTGAGCCAAGCCTGATAGCCACCCAGATGAAAGCCATCATAGCGCTGAAGAGAGCACCTACTATCAGTATCGTTCCTGCCCACTCCTGAATCACTGGTCCACCCCCTTATTCATAATCTAAACCTTTAATAGTAAATATACCGCAAACATACCGCTAATAAAAACAATTATGCTCATGACGACCACCTGGCCCAGGCCTTTGATAATTATAGATCTGGATAAAGGATTTCGTCCGACGGATATGAGGCTGCTTCTCGCGCCGCTGTAAAGCATTATTCCTGCTACCATTAAGCTGCCTAGAAAAACTGCGGTAGCCATCCAAATTCTGGCGGTATTTACCGGTTTTCCAGCAATACTGAAACTAACTCGCTCCAAAACTTTTGGCACTTTGTTGCCTTGCTCATCTTTGAAGTTAGGATTACGTTTTATAGAAACTAAGGCCGGTATCCGTCCGAAGTTTATGGTCTGGTTTGTCCGGCTATCCACGGTCGAACCTATACTGTCGCCGTTGCCTTCAAATTTTTCAGTAGCCCTTCCAACTACAAGAGGCTGTACGCCATTGGCTTTCATTCCAACCCCGGCCAGCGAAGAAATACTAATGTAATCCCCTGCTTCTATTGTTCCGTTTTCGTTACTGACCAGCAACGGATATTCCCCCGTGTCAGCCACGAAAACTTTTTCATCCTTGCTGGCTAAAGTTACCGGGGAATCATTTTTTTGTATGACTACCCCTAAAAGCTTGTCTAAAGTATTAAGGGATACGGCCGATACCTTTTTCGGGTCGTAATCCGTCTCCATGACCAGCATACCCGTCTGGAGCAGTTCATCAGACTTATAGCCCTTATTTAACATTTGGGCGCTTACTGCTCCGGCGAAACACAGGGACACAATAAGTGCCCCCGGTAAAATAATTGTCTTTAAGATGTTTATTTTTAGCATGTAAAACAGATTAGTTCTAGTGCTTATTATAACTTTTATATCTTTGGATTACAAAAAAGGAGCTAATGTAAAAGTTGTTTTAAGCAATTTATCACGTAATCTATGTCTTCTTCAGTAGTTTGGCGGCCCATGCTTAAACGCACAGAGCTTCTGGCTTGGGATTCGCTCAAACCTATTGCCGATAAAACGTGCGAAGCGTCTTTCGAGGCTTCGCTGCAGGCTGATCCGCTGGCAGCATATATACCCTTTTCATCCAGTTCATAAAGCAGCCTCTCATTGTCGACTCCGGCAAAAGTCACATGTATGTTATTCGGCAAGCGTTTTTTCAGCGACCCGTTAATGCTGGCCTGGCTAAAATTATTAAGCAGTGAATCTATAAAGTATTCTTGCAACTTCACCAGTCTTGCCGACTCGGTTTTCTTGATTTTTGTCGCTTTCTCCAGCGCAGCGGCAAAACCGGCTATGTAGGCAGTGTTTTCCGTACCGCTCCGGTAACCCCGTTCCTGCCCGCCGCCATGAATAATCGGCGTAAGCTTAGTATGCGAGCCGGCGTATAAAGCGCCTATTTGTTTCGGGCCGTATATCTTCGAACCGTTAAAGCTCATTAGGTCTACGCCTAACCTTTTTGGCCGTACATCAAGGTAATTCACTGCTTGGGCGGCATCCGTATGGAAAATTAACGGCACGTCGTTGCCTGTTTTTTTGCGACGGGCGCGGATTTTGCCCAGTTGATTCGCAATTTTGCTTATCGGCTGGATTGTCCCGATCTCATTATTAGCCATTATTATGCTGATCAGCACCGTATCGTTTTCAATCTTTGAGATTACATCATCAGCGCTTATTATTCCTTTTTCATTCGGCCTGATAAAATTCACTCTCCTCCCTTGATCAATCAAGTATTCAGTAGGCTTCAGTACCGAGTCATGTTCAATCGCACTGGTAATAATATGTCCGGAAGAGTAATCTGCCATTGTGCCAAAAACAGCCAGATTGTTCGCTTCTGTCGCTCCTGCCGTAAAGATTAGCTCGCTTTTTTTCACGCCGATGTTTTCTGCAATTTTTTGTCTGGCCGCTTCAACTCCGTGTTTACCTCGCGAGCCGGGCTGTAGATAGCCGAAGGGTTATAAA
>JBBDZT010000022.1:0-35532 GCA_040900025.1 Saccharimonadales bacterium (SeqCode) | reverse complement strand
CTGTTATAATATGAGTAATGAGTTTGGCCCTTTATAGAAAGTATCGTTCGAAGTCTTTTAAAGATGTGGTGGGGCAGGAACATATTACAAAAACGCTTCAAAACTCAGTCGATAATAATACGTTTTCTCATGCTTACTTACTGACCGGTCTTAGAGGCGTGGGTAAAACTTCGGTTGCCAGGATATTCGCGAGCTACGTGAACGGAATACAATATGAGCAGACCGAAAATAACCCGGATATTATTGAAATTGACGCGGCTTCCAATCGCAAAATTGATGAAATACGCGACTTAAGAGAAAAAGTTAATATCGCTCCCTCGAGCCTCAGCTACAAAGTCTACATAATAGATGAAGTACATATGCTCACTCGCGAAGCGTTTAATGCTCTCTTGAAGACTCTGGAGGAACCGCCTAAACACTGTATCTTCATATTAGCGACCACAGACTACCATAAACTTCCGGAAACAATCATTAGCCGCTGTATTCGTTTTTCATTCAGATCAATTAGCAGTGAAGATATGATAGAGCATCTTAAAAAAATTGCCTCAAAAGAAAAAATTAAAACTGACGAGGAGGCTCTGCGGACTATAACTGAAAACAGCTCCGGAAGCCTGCGAGACGCCATAGCAATTTTAGATCAGGCTAGGAATTTATCGGATCAAATAAGCTCGTCGAACATTGAGCTTTTACTTGGACTGGCGAACAAAAAGAATATTACCGACTTGTATAACTTAATCGACTCAAATGATGCTCAAGGAATAATAAGCAAGCTTGAAGCTATGCGTAATGCAGGCGTTAATTCTGAAAAAGCTATTATCCAATTTTCAAAACTTATAAGGCATAAAATCGCTTCAGGTTCCGCTTCCAAGCACCTTCTAAGCCTGCTTACAGAGATAATGAATATTGAGAATTATTCGGACAAGTGGCTCGCCTTTGAGGTTTGTCTTTTAAAACATGTGTCGTCACCCGTAAGCTCTCCTCAGCCAGAACCACAGGATAATGAACCGATAATAGAAATAGAGAAAATTGGGCCGGATAAAAATACGGATAACCAGATTAACCATGAACCGCCGGCTTCAGACCCTAAGGCAGGAAACGATTCGGGACTTTGGCAAAAGGTATTAGACGAGCTCAAAACCTCAAATAGTACATTATACGGCGTCGCCAGAATGGCCGACGTGGGTATTAATAAGGACAGTCTTGAGCTTAGACTTAAATTTAACTTTCACAAAAAACAGTTGGATATGAAACGCAACCGATTGAGGATAATTGAAATCATAAATAAACATAATTCAAAAATAACATCTGTGGACACGGTTATAATTAAAGAAGAAACATTTGAAGAACCTGATAAAAAATATGATAGCTCAAAAGATATATCAAACATAAGCAATGTCTTTGGCTCTGCGGAGATGCTAGAATAAAGCATCAAAGTCCTCACTGAAGTTTTGTAACCATGAATAATTCAAAAGAACCGCCGAATAGTACAGAAGCCGAAGCAAGCTTACTTGGTTCGCTTCTTATAGATAGCGATGCTATCGTGAAAGTTTCCGACATACTGACAGCAGATGATTTTTACGACGAAAAACATAAAAAAATATTTGGGGCGGCCATAGACCTTTACGACAAAAGAACAACTATTGATGTTCTGACTCTATCGAATAAACTAAAGGAAAAAGGTTTGCTGGATGCAGTCGGCGGTTCGTCTTATCTTACGGAACTTACAAATTTTGTTCCGACAGCATCGCATGCTTTGGAATACGCTAAGATTATTGAGTCTAAGGCATTAAGAAGGAGAATAATCAAAGCCAGCCAGGAAATATCAGAATTGGGACATAGGGAAACGGAAAATGTCCAGGAGCTGATAGAAATAGCAGAAAGCAAGCTATTTGAGGTTTCAAACAATCAGATCAAGCAAGACATCGTGAGCCTAGAAGATATTTTAGATGAAAGCTTTGAAAGACTGGATGAACTACATAAGGACAAAGGAACTATACGGGGCGTACCTACAGGCTTCAAAGATCTTGATAATATATTGGCCGGCCTGCAAAAAAGCGACTTGATAGTATTAGCCGCCCGTCCCAGCATGGGTAAGACAGCTCTGGCCTTAAACATTGCCCACAATGTTGCGCTTAAATCTGACCAGGCTGTTCTATTGTTTAGCTTGGAAATGAGCAAAGAACAGTTGGTCGACAGGCTTTTAGCAGCTGAGTCCGGTGTGAACGCCTGGAATCTGAGAACTGGAAATATGAGTGATTCGGATTTTGAAAAAATAGGCCAAGCAATGGGCACTTTAAGCGAAGCGGAAATATACATAGATGACAGTCCCGGGATTACGGTTAGCGACTTAAGGACCAAAGCTCGTAGAGAGGCTCATAAACGACCTTTGGGACTGGTTATTGTCGACTATCTTCAACTTATGAGCGGAGGGAGTCGATTTACTTCTGACTCCGGCAACAGAGTTCAAGAGATTTCGGAAATATCCAGGGGCTTAAAAGGGATAGCCAGGGAGCTGAATGTACCTTTGGTAGCTCTAAGCCAGTTGAGCCGTTCTGTCGAGAGCCGCAGCCCGCAAATACCGCAGCTTGCAGATCTGCGAGAATCAGGCTCTATAGAACAGGACTCCGACGTCGTAGCTTTCATATACCGCGAAGATTACTATAACCCTGAAACCGAAAGAAAAAATATTACGGATATACTTGTAAAAAAACATAGAAACGGGCCCGTAGGTTCAATCGAGCTATTTTTCGACCGAGACAAACAAAGGTTTAGAAGCTTGGCGAAAAAACAGGCCACGCCGTTCGATACCTAATATGTTAAAGTTGAGTGATAGTTTAAAAATATGGATATAAAACCTGTAAAAAATAGAAGAAATCGACCCGCCGGCCAGTCTCGGCACCTTTCCGCTATAAATCAGCTTAAAAAACAAGATAAAATAACTGTTAATTCAAAACACAAGCCGCTTAGCCGGGTAAACAGGAACTTTGGAAATACGGGCCAAAAACACAAAAAGTTTTTCCAAAAAAAATTAGTTTTAATTTCTGTATTTATTGCTCTTTGTGCACTATATCTGCCGGCTTCGAAGTTTATTGACAGCTCCGATCAGTATCAGGATCTAGTTGGGCAGTCTTCTTCAATCGACAATATTTTCAGCGAGGCTTCCTATATGCCTCAAAAGCTTTTTTTGTTTCTAAGTGAATCTAACGGGTTTAGCAGCCCGCTAGTTTTAAAGATTTATTCCTTCCTTTTTTCCATAATTGTTGTTTATTTATTTTATTTCGTATGTTTACGGTGGCTGGGGAGAAATTCAGCCGTTTTAACCACTTTTCTTTTTGCAAGCTCAAGCTGGATGATACTATCTTCCCAAAGCTTAAATTTTAGTAATATTTACTTAATTTTTATTCCTCTTGCTATCTGTCTGAATTACCTACTTACTCAGAATAAGAAGACATGGAAGCTTTTTGTAGCAGTTTTATTGTTTGCGGTCGCCCTTTATAGTCCCGGGATTGTTTGGTCCGTATTGGGCTTTATAGTCTTACTGCCCCTGTTCATGCAAAAAATGCTTATTAAATATAACCTTGGTAAAATTTGGACATTACTAATACTAACAGCTGTAATGATTTTGCCCTTGTTTGTCAGCTTTGTACTATATCCTGATAATTTTTCACATATATTAGCAGGAGACAGCCAGACTACTGTTGAAGCTTTCAGACAAAATCTGCAAGTATCGCTTGAAGCCCTGTTTTTAAACGGTATTCCGTATTCAAATTTATGGCTGGTAGGCACACCGATAATTAATTATTTAACCTGGCTGCTATTTGTGTTTGGGCTGGTCGCACTTTTCGTAGACAGACGCCTAAAGCATCGTTTCGACTTCTTGGTTGTTAGCCTAATTTTCGCGATGCTAACTATTACGTTTGTTGGTTTGCCGGCTCTATCGCTTATTGTTCCGATTGTCTACCTGACGGCTGGTTATGGCATAAAATTTTTATTAGACAACTGGTATAGTATATTTCCAAACAATCCGGTAGCCCGCAACCTAGGTTTGTCCTTGATCGTATTCGTAGTTGTATTATCTGCCGGTTATAGTATTGCAAGGTATTACATAGCCTGGCCCAAAGCCGGTAATCTTATTTCTATCTCGGACTCAGAAAAAACTATATAATCTGCTAAACTATTAAAGAGAAAAAGGAGTAAATATGAATAGATTTGATCAAGCCAAGATGCTTTTAAAAGTGAAGAAAATGCAGAAAGAACTTAAAAAAGAAATTATTAAGGTTTCCGCTGGCGACGAAGCAGTCATTGTGGAAATAACAGGCGAGCAAAAAATTAAAAAAATTCATATTGACCCTGAAAAGGTTGATCTTGATGATATAGCCGAATTGGAAAAATGGGTTGAAGAAGCCGTAAAAAGCGCTATAGATAAAAGTCAAAAATATGCCGCAGAAAAAATGCAGCCAATGATGGGCATGCTTGGAAACCTTGGGCTATAAAGTAATATAATATGCTGCCAAGGGCGCTTTTAGAGCTAATTAGTGCAATATCAAGTTTGCCCGGAGTAGGGGCAAGGACTTCTGAAAGATATGCATACTTCTTGTATCAGAACGATACTGGCGCCGGTGAGAAACTCGCGGACGCGATTAAAAAAATAAAAACTGACGTGAAAGTTTGCCCGAAAACATTTGCGTTTATAGATAAAAATGAAAAAGTTTCAAGGCTGTACAGCGACGATGGCAGGGATAAAAAAACAATTGTGGTTGTTTCCGACCCGTTTGATGTAATTGCTATCGAGAAAACATCTTCTTATAAAGGCACCTACCACGTTTTAGGCGGATTAATTTCTCCGATTGACGGTGTTAGCCCGGAAGTTCTTAACATCACCGGTTTGGTAAAAAGGGTCAAAGAAGACAAAGTCAAAGAACTGATAATTGCCACGAACGCCAGCGTCGAAGGCGAAACTACCGCACATTATATTTCAAAAATATTTTCCCGGGACAAAGTGAAAATAACTCGCATAGCCCAGGGTCTGCCTATAGGGCTTGATATCGGCTATGCCGACCAGATAACATTATCCAAAGCACTAGAGGGGCGGCGTAAGATATGAAAGATGTAAAAGACTGTATTGATAAAGCCGAAAAAATCGTAATTGTTCAAGCTGACAACCCTGACGCAGATAGCTTGTCCTCGGCAATAGCGCTGGAACAAATTTTATTTAAGCTGGGGAAAGACCCTGTTCTTTACTGCGGCGTAGATATACCCGGATATTTAAAATATATAAAAGGATGGGATAGGGCTTCCAAAGAACTACCAAAAAAATTCGACTTAACAATTATTGTCGATAACAGCTCGCTTCTTTTACTTGAAACGCTGGAAAAAACTAATCAACTTGGCTGGATAAAAGCTAAACCAGTTGTTGTAATAGACCATCACTCAACGGAAACAAACATGGATTTCATAAAAGCAAGCTTCATAGAGCAAGCCGTGTCAACAACCGAATTAATATATAAGCTGGCTAAAAGTAGCAAGTGGAACATTGATAAGGAGGTTGCCGAGCTGATCACCATTGGAATCTTGAGCGACAGTCTAGGTCTTACTACAGAACAAGTAAGCCAGCAAAGTGTCCAGATCATAGCTGAAATGGTAGGAAAAGGCGTACTGCTGAATGAAATTGACGCAAAAAGAAGAGAGCTGTCAAAGAAAACCCCTGAACTTATAGAATATAAATCAAAATTACTAGGACGTATCAAATACGCTCTGGACGGAAGGGTAGCGCACGTATCGATACCATGGGAAGAAATAGAGAAATACAGCCAGGAATACAACCCTCCCATGCTCGTTATGGACGAGATGCGCCAGATAAAAGATGTTCAGCTGGCAGCTGCATTTAAAAGCTATCCGAACGGGCGCATAACGGCAAAACTTCGATCTAATGCGGGATTTCCTATTTGCTCCAAGCTGGCAGAAGACTTCGGTGGCGGCGGCCATCAATATGCCAGCGGATTCAGGGTCACGGACGGAAGGAGTTTAAGCGAGCTGCAGGCAGAGACATTTGAGGTAGCTTCTGAACTTCTAAATCAATTAAAATAATATTATGAAGCTTTACAATACTTTAACCAAACAAGTAGAAGAGATTACGCCTATAATCGATAAGAAAATAAATATGTTTGTCTGCGGACCGACAGTATACGACTTGTCGCATATAGGCCATGCCAAGACATATATCCAAATGGATGTTTTGGCAAGAACTCTACGCTCGCAAGGTTTCAAAGTTTTTTATCTACAAAATATTACCGACATAGACGACAAAATTATATTAAAGGCAAACGAGACCAAAGCAAGCTGGGAAGAGATCAGCTCAAAGTTTGAGAGTGAATATTACAAAGACATGGAAGTGCTGAACAACACCTCAGTGGATAGCTACGAAAAAGCTACGGACAACATAGACACCATTAAGAAGCAGGTTCAAACGCTTCTGGATAAAAAATTTGCTTATGTTTTAGAGGAAGACGGTATATATTTTGAGATCGGCAAATTCAAAGAATACGGAAAGTTATCTAAAAGAACCGAAATTGCAGAAAATGATGCCCAAAGCCGGATAGATCAAAGTGATAAAAAACGGGGATGGAATGATTTCTGTCTTTGGAAATTTTCTAAAAAAGGAGAACCGGTGTGGAGTGCCGATTTCGGAGAAGGCAGGCCGGGCTGGCACATTGAAGACACCGCTATATCCGAAAATGTTTTCGGACCGCAGTATGATATACACGGAGGGGCGGTAGATCTCATATTTCCTCATCATGAAGCTGAAATTACCCAGATGGAAGCCGCGTCAGGCAAATCGCCCTTTGTAAGGTACTGGATTCACTCCGGTTTTTTAAATATTGACGGCTCGCGTATGGGTAAAAGTAAAGACAACTTCGTAACTATACAGGAAGTTTTAGAGAAGGGCTATAGCCCGATGACAGTAAGGCTTTTGATGCTCCAATCTCATTACCGATCTTCTCTTGATTTTTCCTGGGACATACTTGATGCTGCGCACAATTCTTATAAAAAACTCTCCGCATGGGCAGATCTTCAGTTCCAGAACTTTAAGTCCCCCAGGCTGGCAAAAGATTATATATCCGACCTTGAAGCTGTTGAAAACGCCATGCGAAATGATCTCAAAACGCCAGAAGCCTTAGTGATATTATACAAAATGATTAAAAAAATTGACGAAGAGGGCGCCCAGCCCGACTCCGATGCTATCGCAAAAGCCGTACAGTTAATAGATAGCTACTTTGGGCTGTGCCTGTCAAATAGCTCCGATATAAGCAGCGGATTAAAAACGATTATAGGGAAACGCGACGAAGCCCGAAGAGAGAAAAATTGGGCAGAATCAGATAGACTGCGCGAAGAACTTGTCCGCAAAGGAATTAACATCAAAGATGCCGATTATGGTACGGCATGGTCCAGGATATAGCCTGACTACTTTGATTTTGCGCTAGGACTGGCGCTGTTTTTCAAATAGTATTCTTCCAGCAATATTTTAATGGTGCCGGCAACAGGAATAGCTACAAAAGCGCCTAAGAGCCCACCTAAGCTAACGCCTATAAGCGCAGAAATAAACACAATTAAAGGCGTCAAGCTGCTACTTCTAGACTGTATAAACGGTTGTACCGTCGCATTTTCAATCTGCTGATAAATAATAAAGTACACGGCCATAGCTATAGCAAGGGGCAGAGACACCAGCAGACAGGCGAATATAGCTATAATCGCGCCCAGTGTAGCTCCTATGAGCGGTAATAAAGCAAATAATGCGACTATGGCCGCAAGGGCAACCTCGTTTATATCTTCGTTGAAAACACTCGCTCCTATAACCAACGCTATGAACGCAAATATTCCGGCTATGATAGCCACCAGAACTTGCCCGTTAACGTATCCTGTGACTTGCTTATATATTTTTTGAGCAATTCTTTTACGCTTTTCACGCTTATTTTTTGGCTGAGCGTCAAAAAACTTTTTCAACCAGACCGGACCTTCTACCAGCATCATAAACGTCAATACGAAAACCACTATCGTCGAAACAACAATTGAACCGACTCTATTAGCAGTCGAAAGCACGGGTTCGCCTACATTACTGAATTGGTTTTTAAAGTCATCTGCAAACTGATCTATCTGGTCGTTTAAATTGTAATCTTCTACAAGCCTGCTGACAGTAGTGTCGCCGGACTGAAAAGAGGCTATGGCGGAAGGCACGTCTTTGATGTAATCTACCGTTTGCCGGAATAACGGCGGGACAACGACAGCAAAAAAGCCAATAAGGAAAGTTATGACCAGTATGTAGGCTATACCCGTGGCCATTACTCTTCCACTGCTTTTTAAACTTCTAGCTATAAAACTGACTGCCGGGTTCAGCGCCATAGCTAGAAAGAAGGCTACAAAAATAAGCGTCAAAGCATGCGAAATTATCTTTACGAAAGAAAGCACCAACAAAGCGCCGATAACTATAGCTATGGCTCTAATTATCGAGCCCGTATCCAGTTCAATTTTTGTCCGTTCAGGCAGTTTATTTGAACTCATTTGTTCTTATTTTGAACTATCAAACGAAAGTTGACAAGTAGTCTCTCGCCGATTTTGTTGATATCGTAGTTTTTAACAAGCTTTTGCTGGTAAGTAAACGCTGTATTCATGCTTGAGGGATTATCCATAAATCCAGTGATTTTTGATGAAAGCTCCGCAAAACTATTTGGGTTGAAAAGCAACTTATCGTTTTCTAATACGCTTCTGTAGCCCGGGTTGTCGCCGGCTAATACTATAGGTCCTTGAGCGGCCATTGCTTCTGTTAGTACGATGCCGAAGCTTTCTCCGCCTTTTGAAGGGAAAACTGCCATATCCGATTCATTTAAAAATCTGTGCTTGTCGTCTTCTTCAATGAATCCGTAGAATTTTACGATATTGCCCAGCCCTCGCGTTTTTACAAAATTCTCCAGCGTCTTGCGATCAGAACCCGTACCGCCAATTTTTACTTGGACTTTCTTTTTATGTTCTTCGTCTAAGTTGTCGATGGCCTCAAGTAAGGTCATGCAGCCTTTCCTCGACACTAATCTGCCTAGAAATGCGATCTTGAATTTAGATATTCTGCTGAAATCTTTGCTTTTGAGCAAAATCTTTCCTAGTCTTACCGGGTTTGGTAAAACATCACTATCAATTTTATATACTTCCTTAGAAAATTTTTGCGCGGGCTTGGATACTGAAAAATGCTTATCGATTCTTCTGAGCCCGGACTTTATACTTAAAGCTGTCGCTTTGTTGCCCAAACGGTAAAAAAACGAATCCTTTAGCGGCAAAATGTGGAATGTCCCGATAACCGCGGTGTTTTTAGGCAAGTTATTAATCACACGGTTGCCCATCAGGGGTGAAAAGGGAACTTGGACATGAATCACATCAAATTTTTCTTCTTCAATAGTTTCTTTTATTTTTCTGGTTTTAGACCAAAATGGTACGGACAATTTATTGCCGTTGAATGTAACTTTCAGGTTTTTAGACAGCTCTATAAGCTCCGGAATATCGTTTCTTTTTGATTCTCCTACGAGGTATCTGACTTCGTGGCCATTATGCTGAAACCATTCGCCAAGAGTTAATATATATTGCTGTACGCCGTCCGGTTTGTCTAAGCCGTCATCTAAAAGAAAACCTATCTTTAGCTTAGCTGTTATGTCTTTTGTCATAGGCCAGCTTATAAAGCATTAAATATTTTTTAACTATATTATCGTAGCTGTAATGGGTGGCTTCAGATTCCGCCCATTCAAGCCAAACCTTTCGAATAGCCTGGTTTGTAGCCATTATCATAAGTTTTCGGGCAAATTCTTTGCTATCCTTCGGGTTTGCCAGGGATAGTTGTCCCGTTCCGCTTAAAACCGACTCATATCCGGCATTAGCACCGGCCACTATAACGCACCCGGCAGCCATCGCTTCCAGCAGCACTATCCCGAAACTTTCGCCGTATAAGGCAGGCGAACAAAACACGTCGGAAGTTTGCAGGAGTTTTATTTTGTCGGCTTCGTCGATTTGGCCTAAAAATTCTATGTTTTTTAATTTCAAATCCTTGCTTAATTCCTCCAATTCGGTTTTTTGAGGGCCGTCACCGGCAATTTTTAAATGATACCTGTTATCGAATTTTTGAATTATCGAAAAAGCTTTCAAGAGCTGGTCAACGGCTTTTCGCTTTTCCAACCTGCCTATATAGAAGATAGTTTTTGAAGATCCTTCCGGTTCGTGAGGATTCTCAGGCTTGTATTTTTTAAGGTTTATACCGTTCGGTATGATATAAATTTTTCGGGTTGTAAGGGATTTTACATAATTCGTAGCTACCGGGGATACGGCTGTTAATATATCCAGACGCTTCAAAAGAGGCTTTGTGTATGGGGTGATGACTCTTTCAAGCGTTCTACTGGTTCTTCTCTCGCTCATCGCGGCATGAAACGTACCTATATTGATAGCATCGGATTTTCCTAGTATCTGCCTTGATAGCATTGGCACCCAAGGCTCATGAAAATGCAGGATATCGAACTTATAGGTCCTTAAAGCTTCATCAAGCTTGTCTATATCGACGCTGGCTGATACTTGGGCATAGGTATGGAATGCTCTTATAGGAGCCGATCCGCCTAGCATGATAATGCCGGGTATCTTTGGTCCTTTATAGCCTCTGGGTTGAGGTGTTATTACCCAGGCCTGATGACCTGCGGCTGTTAAACCGTCGCGAATACCAAGTACATACTCTTGTACTCCGCCACCGCGGAAAACATTGTAAGGGCAAATTAGTCCTACTTTCATAGTGCTTAACGTTATTTTAGCAGTTTCTTAAGTTCTTTAGGGATAAATACATCAGCGTCTTCTTTTGTAGCGACAATTGAAGGCATATGCCCAACGATATCGGTTTTTATTCCTATAAAATCTTTATAAATTATTCTCATATGCTGTTCCACTATCCGGTTGTTAAAAAATCTATCGTTTTCTACATATACATGATGAACAGGGAGATTAACCTGTTTATCTAAAAGGTCGGCGCTAAAGCCGTCAAACATGGTTTTCATGCGTGTGCGAACATCATTTATCTCCCACAAAACAACTTCGCTATTAATTCTTTTATCCCGGACTTTTTCATTTCCCGCGTCCTGCATCTTAGAATGCTTAACGCCTATGTACCTATAAAAGGCCTTCACCGCTGGCCCGCTAAAAATAGTATGTTTGGCCAGGTAAGCAAAAGGATTGTACTGAAGAGTCAGGCTTAGGGTTTTTAAGCCTAAAATCTGGTATTTAGGCAGGCGGAAATCATCAGAATGAACAAAACCGACAGAGCTTACAACCAAATCAACCTTTTTGGCTATATCGGGATATTTTTGTAACATTTTTGTAACTATCAGAAACGAATAAGACATAGAAATAATCGTAAATTTCTTGTTCTTAAATTTTAATTTTATTAGCGTGGCTAAATAATCCGCATAATTATCTACGGTCGGCTTCAAACCAATATTATAAAAACTGTCCATACCGCCAAAACCGGGTAAATCAGGGATCGTAACTCTGCCGAAATCATTCAGGTTTTCCGCGATACCACTCATTCTTTCAATACTGGAATGATGTCCGTATAGCAGTAAGATCTCTCTGTCGTTGTATTTTGGCGGAACCAGATTAAGAATTCGGCCTTTTAGACCATTAATCTCAATACTGGTAATCTGGCTGAAGTAACTTTTTTTGACCATACGATATTTATACTTATTTTAAACTGTTCAAGCATATTTTTCAAATATTTATTCTTTTAATACGTCCGTACCGACCCAGACATACTCCCAGGATTCCGGGTCCGGTCCCTGGTTTTTTATCCCGTCTGGATAGCTGGGTATCCAACCGAATTCTTTAATGTTGATGTAATTGTCTTTTTTAATCCATTCAAAGCACTTGGAGTTTTCAAATAGTCCGCCCGGGCCGCTATTGCAGGCCAAGTCTACCGTATAACCGCTATGATGGCGCGAATAACCGGGCGGGGCAGTGGTCTTAAGTAAGTTCCGTATCGTGCCATCGGATGACCTGTTTATGATCTTATTGGGGCTAATATTGCCGAGTCTGCCAGCGAATATACGGTTTTGGTCTTCCGCGGACCTAAAGGCTTCGGTAACTTTTAAATCAATGTTGTTTGCTTCAGCTTTTTTTTCTAGCTTTTTCCACGATTCAGCAGCCAGTCTCTGCAGGTTGTGATTGTCGCCTATATCTACAAAATTATCAGCTACTGGGGCGCTGCGGACTTTATAACCCGCGTTTTCAGCTAAGCCGTATACTACTTTATCGGCTTTTTCGCTACCGGTTATGGAAAAATCGTTGACTATCAGCTGAGTGTTAGGTTGGGCAAAGCCGTTATATAGGTCACTGAACTCTTGCGCTGTAAAGGTTTTAAACTTGGTTTTCTCAGGTTTTTCTACAGTGTTTAAAGGTTCATTAGAGTTAAGCTCAGATCTATTGTTTGCCGTTTCATGTTCTTTAAGCACAAACCAGTACACTCCAGACGCAACTATTGCGGCAACGAACAAGCATATTATTGCCTTTTTAAACATATCCACTTAAATCATACCAAAAACCTTTCTACTACTCTTTATTATGGACCAAAGCACTAACACTTCGTGTCCGATCGGACAAAAAGTGTTAGTGTTTTGAGTTTTAACTGGCGGGTTACTACTGCTGTTGGTACAATATGACCTGTTGTATAATTCCGATTCATTATCAACTTATTTCCGGGTCGTCTATTGGTGGGTACTGGGTGAGGATTGCTGTGAATAGCAATCCGCAAGGAAACCTTCCGAGTTGAAACTTGTTTTCAACCAGCGAAGTTTCGGGGCTGCCAAAGGTGGCTTGGTCCCTTCGGTTCTGTGAACCGAACGTTTACAATAAGGTATGTAGTTTAATTCCGGGTCGTCTAATGGTAGGACACTGGGTTTTGGTCCCAGCAATCTAGGTTCGAGCCCTAGCCCGGAAGCCAAATTTATATATGAGTGAGTTCAATATTTATGTAATACCAGTATCTCTAGTCATTTTATTATTTGGGGTCTGGCTAAATTATTACATAAAAAGACCGAAACTAGTAGTTGGGGGAGGTGGTTCAGGTGGAGGCGTGGGAGCAGAATATAACCATAATCACGTTACGATACAAAATAAACCTGGAGTTCTAGGCCTAAGACTAGGAGAAACTACACTTTTCGGCTGGCCAATTCATGGAAGTTTCCAAGCAGGTCCAATAATTGATCGTAACGAAGCTTACAGATGTAAGGCGATGCTTATTGACAAAGAAACTGGTGAATATATATGTCGGTTATGGTGGAAAATACCGACCAATCCGTCTGATGTAAAAGAGCGAGTCACAATAAAGTCAGCAAAAAATATGAATCTATCACTATTTATTTGGAAACATAATGATCCGTCTACTTACTTTATTTATGAGCCAAATAGAGATTCGGATTCTTCACCAAAAATTAATATCGATACTGCAAGATTTAGTGATTCTAAAAAACTTGCTGTTGAAATTAAAGACTATCATGGAAGAAAAAGATTGAAATTCAATGTAAATTTAAATAAAAGACATAACGGAAGTCTTTTATGCGAAGTCAATCCATATAGACCAATCTGGAAACGAATATTAAAGATAGATTAAAATTAAGATAATATAGGCAGGTATATAAATATGAAACTCAACAAAAGCAACTTTTTTAAAAATAAAATGATGATTTATTTTGCGATAATTCTACTAATAGCTTTGTCAGTATTTAGTATTAAAGAATATCTTGATTATCGTTCTCAAGCGAAGAAAGTCTATTTTGCAAATGAAATAGTTAAACTTCCTGATTTTGAATTAAAGATTAATAAAACTGAATTAAAACCAGTTGATTTACCTTTTGAAGAAAACGTAGTTAAAAAATATGGAAATATGGATAAGCAGGAAAATTGCAAAATGTTATCCGATACAGTTGGTCCATACACCGACTTTGAGCAAGCTTTTATTGACTCAGGTGGTAGCCTATTACGTAACTCCCCACTTTACGATTGCGAGCTAAGGAATAAGGCAAGAAACGAAATCAAGAAATATTCCGAAGAGCATCAGCAAATAGTCATTGACTATGTAATTCAAGCCTTTGGCAATGTAGATACTTCCAAGTTAAAAATAACATTACTGCCCGACAGCGGGAGAGATGTAGAAGAGTCTGTATTTACTGACAATCCTTTTATTTGGTTTGGGAGCTATAACCCCTACTTTCAAGACAGTTTAGAAGGCAACATAAACACCGGTATTTCAAGAACAGGTTATGTATATACTGACGTGAGAAAAACTGAAAAAGTTATAGACATTATTGTTAATTATGAAAAAGATGGTGAAATTAATACAAAACTTGTCCGAATAAACTTATGAAGATCACTCTGATTTGGCACGTTATCTCTTTGTCTGATATTTATTTAGTGTAAATGAAAAGCATAAATGGCCCCCCCCAACCATATTGCTTAAGCTAGTCTAATTAATTTTTTTGTGATATAGTATAGATACTAGATTCTTCTCGAGATTTCACAACCAAAGAAACGTGCCTTTTCGTGATTACCTTTTAGTCACAATATAAAAAAAGAAAGTATTACTAATGCCAACGATTCTTAAAATTGGCCGTAAAACACCAAGAGCTATTTTGTTATGTCCAGGCCCTGTATTGCTATCAAAGGCAGTTCAACGAGCTGTCGTAAGCACAAACATCGGCCACCGAGAGTCAGAATTCTCTAGCATTTTAAGCGAGAGTGCGGAAATGTTGAAACCGATTGCAGGTATCGATAGTAGTTACGAAGTTGCTTTTATTACCGGCTCTGGAACGGCAGCTAATGAAACAATTATTTCAAGCATAGGCAAGTTAGGCCCTGTGTTAGTTATAAGTAACGGCGAGTTTGGCGAACGACTGCTTGCCGTCGCAAAACTTCACAATAAAGACATTGATGAGCTCAAGTTTGATTGGCAGGAAAAAATCGACCTGAAAACGGTTGCTAAAGCCCTAAAAAGCAAGCGATACCATATGGTAGCTGTCGTACACCACGAAACCAGCAGCGGTATGCTAAACCCTGTTGCAGAG
The DNA here is from genome assembly GCA_040900025.1 of Saccharimonadales bacterium (SeqCode). GTDB lineage: Bacteria > Patescibacteriota > Saccharimonadia > Saccharimonadales > 2-12-FULL-41-12 > JANWLD01. Next base: position 20,407 of record JBBDZT010000022.1, on the reverse strand, counting down.
ATTACTAAGCTAGCGCATAAATACGGGGCGATTGTTTCTGTTGATGCGATCAGTAGCATCGGTGCGGAAAAGATTCGAGCCAAAGAGTGGGGAGTTGATATTATTGTCGGAGCATCCGGAAAAGCACTGTCCGCTATGCCTGGAGCAGGAATATTAATTATTAAAAGCGATCTGGTTAACACCCTGTCGGAACCGTCAAGTACCGGTCATTACCTGGACTTATATAAACATTTTCTTTATATGCGCAATCATATCCAAACGCCAAATACTCCAGCTGTGCATGTTTTTGTATCGCTTCATGCGTCACTCAAAGAAATCACCGAACAGGGTATTGGTTCGTTTCAAAAAACAATACGCCAAAGAGCCAGCTACACACGTACGGAAATCAACCGAATGGGTTTGAGCTACGCGTCATATGGCGGTAACAGCTCAAGCGTTATCACCTGCGTAGCTATGCCAGAGCATTTGAGTTTTGGCTACCTGGCCGAACGACTAAAAGAAAAAGGCATTATTGTTTACAGCGGTAAAGGAGTATTGAAAGATAAGATATTTCAGATTGGACACATCGGCGCATTGCGTAAAAACGACACATCGTATGCTCTTCGCCAATTAGAAAAAATCCTGCAGGAATCCGTTTTGGAAAAAATGCACATCCCAAGAAAACTCGATCAACATGAAGAAATTGTCCATGCCGTCTAATAAGCTCAAGTCAGTTATTGAACCGAACTACTTTAGTAACTGGGGTGATCTTTGGTACCCTAAGTTCGCAAACAAGCTGTTAAAACCCGCTAGTAAAATAAAAGCACTCACGCCTAATATGGTGACTATCAGCTCGCTTTTACTCTATGCGTTAGCTGCTGTGCTAATAGTAGTTGGCGGCTGGTGGAGTATTCTAGCGGCTTTATTATTGCCTTTTTCCTATGTTCTTGATTGCCTGGACGGGCAACTGGCGCGCTATACGGGCAAAACCTCATCAATCGGCGACTATCTTGATAAAACTCTTGACGTTTTGAAGCTGGGCATAATTTGCTTTGCCATGGCGATTGCCGCCTACAACCTAACAGACAAAACTTACTATTTACTACTTGGTTTTATAGCCTGTTTTGGAATTTTATTCCGCTACTATATCAAGCTTGAAACTATGTTTGCGGCTATTAATCGTGATAAAGATTACCTAAATAAGTCGCGTTTACGAAGGCAGGAATTATATGCGTCGCTAGAAGCTAAGAAATTGACCCCAAAAACCGGAAAACAACGCTTGCTGTGGCTATGGTTTAGGCATCGTTCGGTGTTTGCGCTTGATGAGGCTGAATTTGTAACCTTTGGTGCTCTTGCCGCATTGGTTAGTCGCCCAGATTTATGGTGCTGGTTGTTCGCAGTTGGCCAGATCACAATCGCAGTTATCCGACTCGTGGAACGTGGCCATCAGTCAGCCAACAACCCTTCATCATTAACTTACCCACTGCGTAAATAAGAAATCATCTATGAAAGCAGTTATTTTATTAGCAGGGATAGGTAACCGGTTGCGACCGCTAACCTTAGATAAACCAAAATCACTGCTTCCAATTGGCAATAGCACCGTGCTTGAGCATATGATTACAAAGCTCCAAAAACACGGAATTCACTCTTTTGTGATCGTCTGCGGCCATATGGAAGAAATGATCAAGACATATTTAGCCGAAACATTTCCTGAACTTGACGTTATTTTTGCTACCAACGAGAAATATTTGACCACAAATACCGGCTATTCGCTGCTTGTAGCTAAAGAGTATTTAAACGGAGAAACTTTTATTAAACTTGACGGCGATGTTATTTTCGACGATAAAATTATCAAAAAGCTTACAAGCGTAAATGACGAGCAAAGTTATGTTTGCTCTGACAGTACTTCTCTTGACGAGGAAGTTATAAAAATTATCTGCAACGATGAAGGGTATGTGGTTCGTATAGGCAATAAGTTGCCTGCTACTAAAGCTATAGGCGAATCTATCGGTATTGAAAGAATTAGCAAAAAGACGTCCTTAGCATTATTCGCAGCACTGGAAACTATGATGATACACGAAGATAATCTGCAGAATTACTATGAAGTCGCTTATGACGAAATTATCCAAGCGGGAGTTGATTTTAAGGCTATAGATATCACCGGACTAAAGTGGGTAGAGATGGACAACAGGCAAGATTACGAGATGGCTCAAAGTTACTTTGGCAGTAAAAAAACATCCCTACAGATTTGACAGAATACCTCTGTTTCTGGTATTTATTAGTGTAAGTGAAAAGCATAAACAAAAAGAGTTCGTTAAGCCTTGGCTCTGGTTTGCTGAGTCTATGCAAAGTGCATTTTGCCCTGGCAGGACTTTTTATTGCGCAGATAATTTTGTATGACACATCTAAGCTTATAGAACCGGAAGTCGTGCTGGACAGATGGTTCGTTGTGTCAATGTTGCTTTTAGTAAACGGTTTTATCTGGTACTTTGTTAAGTCGAAATCCGGAAATGTTATCCCGTACAGGGCATTGCTGTTAGCTATGATAATAACCGACTTATCCCTAGCTTCATTTAGCGTCTATTCAACCAGAGGAATGGCTAGCCGTGCAGTTATACTGTTTATAATTCCGATAATAATCGCTGGGCTGGTAAAAAGTAAAAGCGCTTTGTATGCAACGGCTATAGCTTCAATCGCAATTTATTCTCTTACCTGCATAGCTTACTTTACATGGAACTTTAATGAAGGTTATAAAGTAGAGCTATACGGCGAGGTAGGTTTTTATAGCGCCTTATTCTTAGTTGTAGCCGCACTGCTTTCCGCTGTTTTACACCCCAAAGATAATTGATTTTTTATTTGCAAGATAGACAACAAGTTGCTAAAGTAAAGTCCTAGTGTGAATAAAAATATTAGGGTACAAAAAGTAGAAAATATTAGTCGCCAAAAAGGCGATTTTTTTAAGACCAAACCTGCCAGACTTATCCTGGAGGATGGCAAAACATTTTCCGGAGAAGTTCCTGTCTGGCAAGAGGATTCCGATGCCGCGGAAGTAATATTCAACAGCGGCATGACCGGCTACGTTGAGTCACTGACCGATCCTTCGTACTCTGACCAGATACTAACCTTTACTTACCCTCTGATTGGCAATTACGGCGTGCACAAACCCGGCTGGGAATCAGAAAAGATTCATGCAAAAGGCGTGGTTTTAAGCAGCCTGATAAATGACTGGAGCCATCCATTATCATCCTACTCATTTCTTGAGTGGTTAAAGGACCAGAATGTTCCCGTCATCCAAAACGTGGATACCCGGGCTTTGACCCGCCATCTTAGGACAGAGGGTGTAGAAAACGGCTACATAGTTTCCGACACCACTATGCGCAACTTTAAAATTAACAAGCCATTGGTTTCAATCGATAAGCCAAAATTATATAAAACCGCCGGCGCAATAAAAACGGTCGTTTTGATAGACTGTGGCGCTAAAGAAAATATTGTCAGATCGCTCCAAGGCAGAAAGCTAAATGTCTTACGGGTTCCGTTTGATTATAATCTTTCAAACGAGAGTTTTGACGGAGTGATGCTATCCAACGGACCGGGCGATCCTAAAGACTATAAGCCTGTAATCAAAACCATAGAAAAACTTATAAAAGACGAAAGGCCCGTATTTGGTATATGCTTGGGTAGCCAGCTGATGGCACTTGCAGCCGGAGCTAAAACCTATAAATTAAAGTTCGGTCATCACAGCCATAATCAACCATGCAGGGATATGAAGACCGGGCAGTGTTATATAACAAGCCAAAACCACGGATACGCCGTAGATGCTAAGACATTGCCGAAAGATTGGGAAGTATATTTTTATAACCTAAACGATGGCTCGGTAGAAGGAATCATACATCGGTCAAAACCGTTTTTTTCGGTACAGTTTCATCCGGAAGCATGTCCCGGGCCTACAGATACTAACTGGCTGTTTGATAAGTTTGTGGAGTCTCTATGAAGAAAGTACTTATACTCGGTTCAGGAGGGCTTAGAATCGGTCAAGCCGGCGAGTTTGACTACTCCGGCTCGCAAGCTATAAAAGCATTGAAAGAAGAGAGTATAAAAACTGTCTTAATTAACCCCAACATAGCTACCGTACAAACAGATCCCGGCATGGCAGACAAAGTTTATTTCCTACCGCTTAACGTAACCGAGGCAGAAAAAGTCATTAAAAAAGAACGTCCGGACGGGATACTACTTAGTTTCGGCGGGCAAACGGCGCTGAACCTAGGTTTGGAACTACACGACAAAGGTATTTTAGAAAGATATGAAGTTAGATCACTCGGTACTTCTATTGAGACCATAAAAATAACCGAAGATAGAGAACTATTTAAAAATGCATTGAGCAAAATTAATGTCAGCACAGCTAAAAGCATAGCTACATATAGCATTGTCGAAGCTAAAAAAGCCGCTAAAACTATTGGCTATCCGGTAATGATGCGCTCCGGATTCGCGCTAGGCGGCCTAGGTTCAGGCAAGATAGAAAACGAAAAAGAATTGATAGCTCGGACAAGCGAAGCATTTCATAAAATAAACCAGGTTTTAATAGAAGAATACCTGGAAGGATGGAAAGAAATCGAGTATGAAGTTGTGCGCGATTCGGACGGCAATACTATAACAGTTTGCAATATGGAAAATCTGGACCCGATGGGAATTCATACCGGTGAGAGCATAGTCGTAGCGCCCAGTCAAACACTCACAAACCACGAATACCATCACTTGCGGGAAGTGGCGATCAAAACTATAAAGCATTTGAATATAGTCGGTGAATGTAATATCCAGTATGCGCTGAATTCCAAGACCGGCGAATATAGGGTAATCGAAGTTAATGCCCGGCTTAGCCGTTCAAGCGCGTTGGCTTCCAAAGCTACCGGCTACCCGCTGGCTTATGTTGCGGCAAAACTGGTTTTAGGCAAAAAGCTGTATGAACTGCGAAATTCCGTAACCGGACAAACGTCTGCATTTTTTGAGCCGGCACTTGATTATGTCGCATTAAAAATGCCCCGCTGGGATCTGACCAAATTAAAAAACAGTAATATGCGCATCGGCTCAGAGATGAAAAGTGTTGGAGAAGTAATGGCTCTAGCCAGGTCTTTTCCTGAAGCCCTGCAAAAGGCAATACGCATGCAAAATACCGGTTCTAATGGCTTGAGCGATCATATTTACAAGTTTGAAGATGTAATTGACGAAGTAAAAAATCCGACCTACCGGCGTATATTCGCAGTTTACGAAGCTTTGCGCAAAGGCAAAACTGTCGATGAAATTAACAAACTTAGCAAGATAGACAAGTGGTTTTTATACCAGATCAACAGCATAACAAAACATGAGCAACTGGTTAAAAAATCCGGCGAATTAGATAAAACCTCGCTCCATAAAGCTAAAATACTGGGATTTTCCGATAAAGCTCTAGCGAAATTAACTAAATCTACAGAAGGCAAGATTAGGGAACTTAGGCTATCTTATGGCATAAAGCCGGTTGTTAAGTTGATTGACACGTTAGCTGGTGAGTTTTCCGCCCAAACTAACTATTTATACCTGACATACAGCGGGAAAGAAAATGACGTAGTACCTCAGAAGAAAAGCATAATTACGCTTGGTTCCGGCCCGTATTGTATCGGCTCGTCTGTTGAATTCGACTGGTGTGCGGTCAATACCGTTAGTACCTTGAAAAAAAACAAGAAGAACACTATTATCATCAACTCAAATCCGGAAACGGTTTCTACCGATTTCGATATATCCGACAGACTGTATTTCGACGAACTAACTTACGAAAGAGTTAGCGATATAGCGGATTTTGAAAAAACTGCCCCTATTATAGTGTCCGTTGGCGGCCAGATCGCTAATAATCTATCGACGCCGCTAGACAAAGCCGGGTACAAAATACTCGGAACAAGCGCGAAAAACATAAACAATGCCGAAAATCGCAAGCTGTTTTCTACAATGCTTGAAAAGATCGACATTGACCAGCCGCTCTGGCAGGAGGTGACAACTCTCGATAGAGCAAAAAGTTTTGCTTCTGAAGTTAGCTATCCGGTGTTGGTAAGACCATCTTATGTGCTATCCGGCGGGGCAATGAGTGTTGTAGAGTCCGAAGCTGACTTAAAACAATACTTAGATAAGGCGACTAACTTATCTCCCGACCACCCGGTGGTTATTTCAGACTTTATCAGCGCGGCGAAAGAAATCGAAATTGATGGCGTGGCGAACAACGGGGAAATAATAATTTACGCCATCAGCGAGCACATAGAACACGCCGGAGTACATTCCGGCGACGCAACAGTAGTTCTACCAGCTCAGAACTTATATCTTGAAACAATCAGGAGAGTAAAGAAAATCACCGCGCAAATAGTCAGCTCTCTTAATATAACCGGGCCGTTTAATGTACAGTACATCGCTAAAGACAATGCCATAAAGGTAATTGAATGCAACGTTCGGGCTTCCCGCAGTTTCCCATTTGTTTCAAAGGTTACCAAGCATAATTTTATAGAGCTGGCTACCAAAGCTATCCTAGGCAAACTCAATCCGAAAGAAAAGTACAACACTCTGGACCTGGACTATGTAGCTGTTAAGAACCCCCAATTTTCGTACAATCGATTGAAAGGCGCCGACCCTGTAGCTTCGGTAGAGATGGCTTCAACCGGAGAGGTAGCTTGTTTTGGAGATACTTTGGAAGAGGCTTTTTATAATTCCTGGTTGGCTACAGAGCAAGAAGTAAGCGGTAAAAACATTTGTATTAGCGTACCTGACGAACAAAAACATAAGTTCATAGATGAGGCTCATAGTCTCATCAAAAGCGGTTTTAAGCTTTTCGCAACCCCCGGGACTCATGATTTCTTTACTGAAAACGGCATAAAAGCTAAGAAGCTATATAAAATCAAGGATAGAAAAGAACCTTCACTGGAAACTTACATAGCCAAACAGAAACTAGACCTAGTTGTAGTAGTTCCAAGGGAGGACATAGAAGATATAGACGGCTATACAATCCGCAGATTAGCGGTAGACCACCACATGCCGGTGATGACCAACGCTGAAACCGGCCGTTTACTTTTAAGAGCACTCACTATAGCAGATTTAATAAAAGATCAACCTAAATCCTGGTCTGATTATTAATTAGTTTGCCAGTTTCGAGCAATGTTTTTGGCTTTTTGAGCGGCCAAGCCTAGGTAGTTTTTTTCGGGGTTCTCGATAATTTGCTTTTCCTTGTCTGCAAATTTATTCCAATAGTCTTTTGCTTCGCTGTCTTTTTGCACCTCTTCGGCAAGATTAGCACCTTTTTCAAGCGCGCTATGGGCGATACGCTTGGCAGTCTCGTGCGCTGCGGTGTGTCCATACTTTTCAAGCAGTAAATAAAGAGGTTCGGCGGCAATGGCTCCGCCGGTCAGCTTAAGGTTTTTTTGCATTTGCTCTTCGTTGACTTCGATTTTACTCATTATCCGTGTGGCTCGTTTGGCCATGTTAGCAAGTATTGCCGGTACCAGCACGTAAAAGCGGGAGTTAGCCGAGTCGGTTAAGTCGCGCTGATGTTCGCTGGTAAGATTAAGATTGGCATTTAACTGCTGGGAAAGCATTTGCTTGTGCATGCTTATTAGGTTTTCAAAGTTCCACGGGTTCATCTTGTGGGCCATGGTTGAGCTGCCGGTTTGGCCGGCTTCAAATTTTTCCCGTACTTCGGCGATTTCCGTACGGGCCAGATGCCGCATATCGTGGCCGATATTTGCAAGGATTCCCGAAGCGATCGTCATCTCATCTATTAAGCGGATTATGTATTCCGGCGGGGCAATCTGCGTGGAAGCTTCCGACGGCTTAAGACCGACTTTATTTAGCACTGCTTTTTCAAACTTCAAAGGGTCATCGACGAAAACACTTAAAGCATTATAAGAGCCTGTCGCGCCGGAGAATTTACCTCGTAGGCCGGCGGATAAGTCTTCAATAGCTTTTATGGAATTACCTAGCCTGGAAACGTACTGGGCAATAGCAAAGCCAAAAGTTATAGGAACGCCGTGTTGGCCATGGGTGCGGCCGATTTGCGGAGTTTCAGCATATTTGTCCGTTAAGCCAACAAGCACTTCCAGTAATTCCTTGAGGCGGGGAAGAATTATATCATCGGTAGCGGTTCGCATTTGCAGAACTTGGGCGTTAGCAATGATATCGTAGCTAGTTGCTCCGAAATGAACATACGGCTTGGCTTCGCTGGATATATGCCTTTTGATCACGTTAACCAAAGCTTTTATGTCATGGCGAGTGGTCTTCTCCTCTTCATATACATCCTCCGCGGTAACTTTCTTAGAAGCGGCGTGTATTTCGTTAGCAATTTCCTTGCTGCAGACTCCGGATTCGGCTAATGTCATAGCTAATGCAGCCTCAACCTCCGCCTGATATATAAGTCTTTCTCGCTCGGATAAAACCGAGTTCACTTCTTTGTCGAAATATCTGCCATCAAATGGGTCTATACCGTCAAAATTCATTGCTGCTCCAGCGCCGAATTAATGTTACGTTTTATTCTTTCGGAAACATCTTCGTTTGCGGCAGCCTTTGCAAAAGCATTGCCGGTGATTTTTTCATAAAGTTCTATGTACCGGTCGGAGATTTCCTTGATAATTTCATCCGGCATTTCCGGCCAGTCCGGCGTGTCACCTTGGTAGCCCTGCTGAATCAGCCAGTCCCGGATGAATTCCTTGCTTAGCTGGTGTTGAGACTCGCCGGTGGCAAATCTTTCTTCGTAACTGTCTGCGTAGAAAAACCTGGAACTGTCCGGTGTATGCACTTCGTCTATGAGGATTATCTGGCCGTTCGGAAGTTTGCCGAACTCATATTTCGTATCTACAAGTATAAGATTATGTTTAGCAGCAAGCTCGGTACCTCTTGCGAATAGCTTGGCGGCGTAGTCATTAAGCTGCGCCCATTCTTCTTTGGTCGCGAGGCCCTGGGAAATTATTTGGTCGGGAGTTATGTCTTCATCGTGTCCTTGTTCGGCTTTGGTAGTAGGCGTAATCAGAGGGGTATCAAACTTCTGGTTCTCCACCATGCCGTCTTCCAGCTTATTGCCGCAAAGGTCGCGCGAACCTACTTTATATGACCGCCAAGCACCACCGACAAGATACCCTCGAACAATCATCTCGATCGGAAATACCTGGGCTTTCTTTCCGATTGTTACATTAGGGTCGGGGACACCCTCTACCCAATTCGGTACTATGTCTTTCGTTTGCTCAAGCTGGTGGGCCGCGATTTGGTTCAATACTTGACCTTTGTAAGGAATACCTTGTTTACTGACTACATCAAAAGCGCTGATTCTATCCGTGGCGATTAAAATGATTTTTTCACCGACCGTATAAACATCACGAACTTTTCCGTTATATACGCCCGATTGCCCGGAAAATTCGAAATCCGTCCCTGTAAGAGTTTGATCCATATGCTACTATTGTAATACAAAATTAATCGGAGAAATAGTTATTATGTCAAAACCGCTTGTTGGAATAGTAATGGGGTCTAAGTCCGATCTGGACATAATGCAAGGCGCCGCGAAAGTCTTAGACGAGTTTGGCATAAGCTATGAAATACGAGTTTTATCAGCCCACAGAACACCAAAAGAAGCCGCAAATTATATAGAAACTGCTAGGCAACGCGGACTAAAAGTAATAATCGCAGGTGCTGGCGGCTCGGCGCATTTAGCAGGAGTGGCTTCTGCTCACACTGAACTTCCGGTTCTGGCAATCCCGGTCAAAAGAGATGGTCATGACCATGAAGCATTATTCTCAAACGTTATGATGCCTCCCGGCATTCCATTGGCAACGATGCCGGAAAACGGCGGAAAAAACACAGGTTTGTTTGCTGTAGAAATTTTAGCTTTGGGTGACTCCGAACTTCTTAAAAAATATCAGGACTTTAGAAAAACTCAGCACGATAAAGTACTTTCCGACGATCAATCTATCCAATAACCATCGACTTTGGGTGGCGCAAGAGGAAGGATCCAAGGAGACAAGTAGTAATGGTACAATTTGGATATGAGAGATGAGTCGCTAGCTGAATTTCTTAATAATCTAGGAGCTAAGCAGTCTACTCCCGGAGGTGGGGCAGTAGCAGCTTTAAACGGAGCAATCGCGTGCGCTCAGCTAAAAATGGTGTGCGAATACACAAAGAATGAAGATATTACCGAAAATATCGATACTTTATCTCAAAGGGTAAAAACTTTTCTTGATTTGGCTGAAGCAGATATCAAAGCCTACGAAGAAGTCAGCAAGGCTTATAAGGCCAAGAGCAAGACAAAAATCAACGAATCGTTAATAAACGCTCTGGCTCCAAGCATAGAAATAGTTGCGGTTTGCGAAGAGTTAATCTCTTTTTGCGAAGTAAATTACTCTAAATTCAATTCACAGCTAAAAGCAGACCTCGTTGTATGTTTAGCTAATTTAAAAGCGTCGGTTAGATCCTCCCAAGCTATGATCAACACAAATCTGGAAGCGCTGGAAACCAGTCCGAAAGAAGCAGAAAAAAGCAGGGATTACTGTTATGAGTTGCTGGAGCGAGTCGATAAACTTTATAAGAAACTAGGCAGCTAGAGCATGGCCAAGATTCTCTACGGCAAACCGGTTTCAGAAAAGATCGACAAGGAAACATTTAAGAATTCAACCGGAAAGAAAATAGCTATATTATTACCAGATGAGGCAAGTTCCGCATCATATAGACGGGTAATTGAAAAAAAGGCTTCTAAGCTAAATATAGAAGTGGTTTCGAGCGCTGATGAAGCTGACGGCGTGATTGGCGAGACTACCGATCCTGCTAAAGACATAGACTGTCAGACACCGGAGAATCTGGGTAAATTATTTGTGGGCACGCCTTTATACAAGCCAGCGACAGCTGAAGCGGTAATTCAGCTTTTGAAATATTATGGTATTGAGCTGTCAGGAAAAAATATAGTAGTGATAGGCAGAAGCACGGTGGTAGGAAAACCTTTGGCTCATTTGCTTCTGGAGGAAAATGCTACAGTTACAATCTGCCATTCAAAAACTATGGTCATCAGCCGGTTTACAAAAACTGCTGACATAATTATCAGTGCGGCGGGTAAGTCCGGACTGATTACTGCAGATATGGTTAGTGAAAACTCCATCGTAATAGATGTTGGGACAAATTTCGCAGAAGGCAAAATGGTTGGAGATGTAGATTTTGACAATGTTAGTAAAGTTGCTTCAGCAATATCTCCGGTGCCTGGCGGCGTAGGGCCTATAACAGCTTCAATTTTATTAAGCCAGTTTACGAAAATTGCAAATCAAAGACTTTAGCTTAGACAAATAAACTTAAATACTTTATAATTTAAGTACGTATTTTATCTATGTATAACGACGACAAACTACGAGAGAAATGTGCGATATTTGGTACTTTTGGTGCCAGCTCTGAAGCTGCGCGCCTAGCTTACTACTCATTGTGGTCAATGCAGCACAGGGGGCAGGAAAGTTCCGGGATTGCTACCTCAGATGGAAAAAAACTTTACCGCCACGCCGACTTCGGACTTGTGGCAAACGTTTATAAAGAAGAGCATCTCCAAGTTCTACCGGGGCACATGGCAATCGGCCATAACCGCTATTCTACGTCAGGGGGCAGAGATGCGATTTATAACCAGCCGTTGATGGGAAACCACAACGGTTTTTCTTTTGGTCATAACGGCAATTTGCCAAAAACCGATAAACTGGAAAGGTTTCTTTCAAAGCATAACGTACCGATCGATGAGCTTAATGACTCGGGAATGATGGCCGCCGCGATTGAGATCAATATTCGCAAGGGCATGAGCCTTTTCGATGCAGTATCTAAAGCATACCCCTTATTTGAAGGGGTATTTTCTAGCGTGGCCATGGACAAAGACAGCCTTGTAGTCTTTAGGGACCAGCACGGCATACGTCCGCTTTCCATTGGCAAATTGGAGTCAGGATACGTGGTTGCTTCGGAAACTTGCGCCCTTGAAACAATCGGCGCGGAATTTGTAAGAGACGTTAAACCCGGGGAAGTCGCCTTAATAGACGAGAGAGGGATAACTTCAAAGCAGATCAAAGAGCCTAAGCTAAAGTTGGATATTTTTGAATTTGTTTACTTTGCCCGTCCGGATAGCATATTGCTGGGCAAAAGCGTCAACACAGTCCGGGAAAATTTCGGTCGTCAGCTGGCAAAAGAATGTAAATTGGACGTAGATGTAATAATACCGGTGCCGGACTCCTCCGTGCCTGCCTCGATCGGCTTTTCCAAAGAAAGCGGCATCCCTATAGAAATCGGTTTGGTTAAAAACCGTTACATCAACCGCACTTTCATTCGCCCGACAGCCGAGCTGCGCAAAAGAGACTTAAAAATGAAGCTTAATCCGGTGATAGACAGCTTAAAAGGCAAGAAAGTCGGCCTGGTAGACGATTCAATAGTCAGAGGCACGACGGTACAGCAGGTAGTAAGCATGTTGAGGTCATCCGGAGCCACCGAGGTACATTTGATGATAACATCACCTCCGGTTAAGTTTCCTGACTTTTACGGCATAAATACCCCTAGGCAGAGTGATCTGATTGCCGCGAGAATGAATGAAAAAGAAATTGCCGAATTTGTCGATGCTGATTCGCTGCATTTTCTTTCATACGAAGGAATGGTTAAGGCTACCGGTCTGAGCGAAGAACAGTTCTGCACTTCTTGTTTTACCGGTATTTATCCGATACCGATAGGCAAAAATATGGATTCCATATCTTATGAGGGCGGCCGGCCCGTCAACAGGGCAAAAAGGCACGATAGTGCGATACACAGGTCAGAGGCTTCAATATAAACAATGGCGAAGCCTCGCATAGCCATACTGGCATCCGGCGGAGGTACGACCGCAGAAAGTTTTATTGAATCTACTATTGCCGGAAAAATTCCGGCCGAAGTAGTGCTGGTAATATCTAACTTATCGGGCGCCGGCGTAATAGATAAAGTACAAAATATTAACAAAACCAAGAATCAAAACATTAGTATCCTGCATATAGGGAATTCCAATTATCCGGCCGCGCCCGGCGAGACTTTAAGTCCCGGCGAACAGACCTCCGCGGAAGAAAATGCAATCTTACACACTTTATCCGATAATAAAGTCGACATTGTTTTTTTACTCGGCTACATGAAAAAAGTAGGTGGTAGGGTTGTTTCAAAATATGGCTGGAATAAAAGCTTAAAATCAGTATTTGAGTCTAACATGTTTAATACGCATCCGGGTCTTTTGCCGGTTACCAAGGGTCTTTTTGGCGTTAAAGTCCAGGAGAAAACCCTTGCAACCAACCAGCCCATAGCCGGTCACTGTATTTTTGCCGTTGATAATGACTATGATGACGGTCCGATCATAACTGAACATAAAGTTAAAATGCTGGATAATGATACTCCTAGGAGTCTCTTCGAGAGAGTCAAAGAGTCAGAAAAAAAATACTTAGCAGCGGACGTAAATTATTTTTTAGAAAATAAATATAATTAAGTTATGAATAAAAAAGTACTAGTTATCGGTTCAGGCGGCAGAGAACATGCACTCGCCTGGAAATTAAAAGATTCACCGCAAGTTGATAAAGTATATATAGCTCCGGGAAATGCGGGAACAGCAATCGTAGGTGAAAATGTTGATATAAATTTTACCGACGGGCAAAAGCTTCTTCAATTCGCAAAATTGAAAGAAATTGACTTAACGGTAATAGGCCAGGAAGCAGCTAGCGAAGCAGGGGTTGCGGATTTGTTCAGGAAGAACAACCTTTTAATTTTTGGAACTTCTAAAGAAGCAACCCGGGTAGAGTCCTCCAAAGCTTTTTCGAAAGACTTCATGAAAAGCGAATCCATACCTACTGCAGAGTATAGAAATTTTGATAACCCGCAAGAGGCTCTGGATTATATAAGATCAAAAATCCCTCCTATTGTCATCAAAGCTGACGGCCTGGCGGCAGGCAAAGGCGTAGTCGTGGCGCAAAGCCTTACGGAGGCCGAGGAGGCTATAAAAAGCATCATGGTTCAAAAAACTTTTGGAGACGCGGGCAACAGAATTGTAGTCGAAGATTTTTTAGCCGGACAAGAAGTTTCGACTCACGCCTTGTCCGACGGAAATACGGCGGTAATGTTTCCGGCTTCGCAAGACCATAAGCAAATTTTTGACGGGGACAAAGGTCCTAATACGGGCGGAATGGGCGCTATAACGCCCGTACCATGGGTAAGCAGCGAACAGATACAAGAAGTCTACCAAAAAATAGTTTCACCGACGATAAAGGGCTTAAAAAGCAGAGGTTCTGAATTTGTCGGGTGCTTATACCCCGGATTGATGATAAACGGCGACGAAATAAATGTTATTGAATTCAACTCCAGGTTTGGCGACCCGGAAGCGGAAGTCTATATGAGGCTAGTCGACTGTGATCTCTACCAATTACTTGAAAACTGCGCGCAAGGCAAGCTGAACAAGAATGATATATCCTGGATAAACGGCTATGCGGTATCCGTTGTGTTAGCTTCGGCCGGTTATCCAGAGAGCTCTTCTAAAAGCGATATTATAACAGGGATAGAAAATGCTGAGAAACTCAGCGACATAGTCATCTTTCACGCCGGAACAAAAAAAGAAGGAAACAATTTCGTTACGGCCGGAGGCAGAGTTTTGAATGTGACCGCCATCGGCGAAACGCTAAACCAAGCCATAGATAAAGCCTATGAAGCCGTAGATTTAATTAAATTTGACGGTATGCAATACCGCACCGATATCGGCCGCAGACCTCAGACCTGATTTAAGCCTTCAAATATGATAGATACAGAGCTCTCTTCAAATATAGCCTGTACAGCATCGGCAAGAAGATCTACAACAGATACAACCGTAATGATTTCCGAAGATAACTTAGCGGGCGGCAAAGGCAGCGTGTCGGTAACGGCCAGGTGGTCTATCGGAGATTTTTCAATCCTTGAAATGGCCGGGTCTGAAAAAATTCCATGGGTTGCGACGGCGGCAACAGCCTTAGCACCGCGCTTCATTAGAAGTTCTGCCGCGGCGCACATAGTTCCGGCGGTATCTATCATGTCATCTATAATTATCGCTCTTTTTCCTTCTACCTCGCCGATAATATCAATGACTTCGGCCTTGTTTTTACTTGGCCGGCGCTTGTGTACTATCGCCACGTCGCAGTCCAGGCGGCTGGCGTATCTTTCGGCTAGTTTAACTCTTCCGGCATCAGGCGAAACTACCACCAATTCTTCGTTTTTGTACTTTTTTTTCAAATGTTTGACTAACGCCGGCAGCCCTATAAGATGGTCGAAAGGCCCGTCGAAATAACCTTCAATCTGGCCAGCATGCAAATCAATACTGACGATCCTATCCGCTCCTGCTACACTTAAAATATCAACGACCAGTTTAGCGGTTATAGGTTCTCTAGCGGCCGACTTTCTATCTTGCCGAGCATAGCCTAAAAACGGACAAACCGCCGTTATGTGCTTAGCTGAGGCTCTTTTAGCCGCGTCAATAATAATGGCTTGCTCCATGACTGCTTCGCCTACAGGGGAATTGTGCGCTTGAAAAACAAACACGTCCATACCGCGTACCGATTCTTCTAGATGGCATTTCATCTCGCCGTTGGCAAAATATTCTACACCCGTATCGCTAACATCTATGCCAAGTTTTTTCGCGACACTGGCAGCCAGCTCAGGGTGCCTGGTACCGGAAAAAATCAAAAGCTGTTTATTGTTGAGTGTTTTTTTTACTTTTCGTCCGCCGATAATTCTCTTCACTTGATTTAGTTTATCATATACATTTTGCTAGAGTCACTGATTTATTGCTCAATCTATAAATACCCTTTAAAATATAAGTGAATGGCTTCTAAAAAAATAAGTTACCACCAGCTAGTTGATTATGATGTTGCCGACCCGGCTAAAGTTCTGGCCCAAAAAGAAGGGCGGGCTACAGCGAAAAATATGCCTTTCGGCTTTAGTGAAATTGAGGGCACAAGAGGCGAGTCGGCATATGTATTCGACATGGGGGATTCTTACGGTGCCCTCGTACAGGAAGGACTGGGGACTAAAAGCTTAATAGCGCAGGCTCTTTACCGGGAAACCGGGAAGTCGTACTTCTCTGAAATAGCCAAAGATACCGTTGCGGCTATCATAAACGACCTTATAAGCGTTGGTGCAACCCCGGTTGTCAGTAATGCTTACTGGTCATCCAGCTCTTATAAATGGCTGGAAGATAAAGGCTTAACCAATGGCTTCATAAAAGGCTGGCGGGCGGCCTGCGACGAAGCAAACGTAGTATGGGGCGGAGGCGAGACCCAGGCTTTAAGCGGAATAGTAAAAGAAGGCGCGCTGGAACTCGCCGGATCAGCTTTTGGAATAATAAAAGATAAAAAACGGCTCGTTAGCGAAAGTAAGCTAAAAGATGGCGATGCTATTATCTTCATTGAATCCAGCGGCGTACACGCCAACGGAATAAGCCTGGCCAGGGAAATAGCTGACAAAGCAGAAAAAGGATATTTAACTAAGCTATCCGACGGCAGAACATTTGGCGAGGCGCTATTAACGCCTACGCATATATATGCCAATGCTATTAACAAATTATTTGAGGCCGGATGCGAGCTGCATTACTTATCTAACATAACAGGGCACGGTTGGCGGAAAATCATGCGAGCCGGCAGGGAATTTACTTATGAAATAACCAATATCCCAACCCCGCCAAGCGAATTTGATTTTATCGCCAAATACAGCGGTAATAACGAAAAAGAAATGTACGGCAACTACAACATGGGCGCCGGTTACGCGGTTTATTTACCCGAGGAAGACGCTCAAAAAGCTGTGGATATTATTAAAAAATCCGGCTTTAACGCGTGGCTGGCAGGAAATATCAAAGCCGGCAAAAAACAGGTTAAAATTAACTCTAAAAACATTACATTTGAAGGCTCAAGCCTAGGGGTTCGTTCGTGAGGAAATACCTTGGTATTAACGCCCTTTCCAGCTTCAGAACGAACCGAATATTAAAACTCCTGCAGGAAGAACAGCTGGATATTAAAAGCCTGTCGGCGGAATATGTACATTTTGTTGATCTTAAAAATGACAACATCAGCGACAAAGAAGAATCTGAACTTAAAAAACTTCTAACATACGAAGCTCCATGCATTAGCAGCAGGGAGGGCCAGAAAATTTTAGTTGTTCCCAGAAGCGGAACAATATCTCCATGGTCTTCAAAAGCAACGAACATAGCAAAGAACAGCGGCCTAAAAAGCGTATCAAGGATTGAAAGAGGTGTAATTTATTATTTAAAATCATCACAAGATATAGATTTAGAGAAAATAAAATACCTGTTTTATGACCGCATGACAGAAATGGTCTTAGGCGACACCGAAGACGCATCTATCCTTTTTAAATCTGATAAGCCCAAACGGGCTACTGAAATTGATATTTTAAAAAAAGGAATAGAAGCTCTGGAAAAGGCCAATTTAGCATTTGGGCTTGCTTTAAACGATGAAGAAATCAGCTATCTTTTTGGAGAATATAAAAAGATAAACAGGAACCCGACCGATGCGGAATTAGTAATGTTTGGGCAGATCAACAGCGAACACTGCCGTCATAAGATATTCAACGCCGAATGGGTTATTGACGGTGAAAAACAGCCGAAAAGCTTATTTAAAATGATAAAAAACACCCATGAGAAAAATAGCGACGGAGTTATCAGCGCATATTCTGACAATGCGGCTATTTTAAACGGACCCGTTGTAGAAAAATTTCATCCGGAATCAAGTAGCAATGAATATAAAATCCATAAAAATAACGCGAATCTAGTAATAAAAGCCGAGACACATAACCACCCGACGGCAATAGCGCCAGGACCGGGAGCAGCAACCGGCGTGGGTGGAGAGATCCGCGATGAAGCAGCAACCGGCCGGGGTGCAAAATCAAAAATGGGATTTACCGGCTACAGCGTTTCAAATCTTGAAATTCCACAGTTCAAGCAGCCATGGGAGAAGCATTACGGAAAACCAGCCCGGATTAGCTCGGCTCTGGACATCATGGTTAAGGCGCCGGTAGGCGGAGCTTCATTCTCTAATGAATTCGGCAGGCCCAATCTGGGGGGATACTTCAGGACTTTTGAGCAATCATATAATGACGATGTCTGGGGCTACCATAAGCCTCTTATGATAGCCGGCGGGCTCGGCAACATCGACGGTAAACAGGTCAAGAAAACGCCCTTAAAAGCAGGAGATCTCTTAATCGTTCTGGGGGGACCTTCTATGCTGATAGGTCTTGGGGGCGGAGCTTCGTCGAGCATGCAGTCCGGACAAAGCGAAGAAGACCTTGATTTTGCCTCAGTACAAAGAGCAAACGCCGAAATGCAAAGAAGAACACAAGAAGTCATTAGCCGTTGCTCATCTATGTCGGAGGGTAGTCCTGTTAAATCCATCCATGACGTAGGGGCGGGCGGCTTGAGTAATGCAATACCTGAAATAGCTCAAGACAATAGTCTGGGCGCGAAAATAAATCTTAGAGACATACCAAGTTCCGAGGCCGGACTTTCACCGATGGAAATCTGGTGTAATGAAGCACAGGAGCGTTTCGTTCTGGCAATAGACGAATCCGATTTGGATACTTTTTCTAAAATATGCGAGAGGGAAAGATGCCCATATGCGGTAGTCGGCAAAGTTACCGGCAAGCGGGATTTAGTCGTATATGATGATCATTTCAAAAACAATCCGATTAATATTCCTATGCCTGTATTGTTTGGCAGTCCGCCAAAAATAGTTAAGACTGTTTTTAGAGATAAAAAAGCAAAAACCCGAAATAAAATCACTAGTAAGATCAACTTGGACGAAGCGATTCAAAGAGTATTGCACATACCCTCTGTCGGAAGCAAAAAGTTTCTTATTACTATTGGCGATAGGACAGTCGGCGGCATGAGTGTCCGCGACCCAATGGTGGGACCATGGCAGGTTCCGGTAAGCGACGCTGCAGTAACAGCAAACTCGTTTAGAGCAAATTCCGGCGAAGCGCTGTCAATAGGCGAGAGAACGCCTATTGCCTTACTAAACGCTACTGCATCCGCGCGAATAGCCATAGGTGAAGCCATAACAAATATTGCTTCAGCCGGAGTATCAAGGCTGTCCGACATAAAGTTATCTGCCAATTGGATGGCTGCAAGCGGCTACAAAAATGAAGACGAAAAATTATTCGATACGGTAAGAACGGTCGGCGAAGAACTGTGCCCTAAGTTAGGTCTGAGCGTACCTGTGGGCAAAGATTCGCTAAGTATGCGGACGGCCTGGAGAGATTCCGGCAAGAATAAATCAGTAGTCTCGCCGGTATCGTTAATTATCAGCGCATTTGCTCCGGTTGACGACACAAACGCGGCTTTAACCCCTATGCTCCACGCAAAACAGCAAACCACGTTAATATTTGTTGATTTAGCAAACGGCAAAAAACGTTTGGGTGGATCCGCTCTGACCCAATCTTACGGCGAAACAGGCGACATATGCCCGGACTTGGAAGACCCGGCGCTATTAAAAAACTTTTTTGACGGAATTCAGAAACTAAACCGATTAAATTTAATAAATGCTTACCACGATCGCTCTGACGGAGGCCTGATAACAACTCTTCTGGAAATGGCTTTTTCCGGGCGGTGCGGACTTTCCATAGATTTATCCGAGCTCAAAGGCGACTACTCTATCGAAACGCTCTTTAACGAGGAGCTGGGAGCCGTCATTGAAGTTGATAATAATAAGTTGAGCAAAGTATCTGAAGTGCTTGAAAAGGCCGGACAGTCTTTTTACAAAATCGGAAAGCCTGCAAATAATCAAAAAATACAAATCACCCAAAATGGCAAGCAAATTTACTCGAACACCCGCAAGCAACTGGAAAGCTGGTGGTCGGCAACCAGCTACCAAATCCAGAAAATTCGCGATAACGAGAAGCTAGCGAACGAAGAATTTAACTTAATAAATGACGATGAGGACCCTGGTATCAGTCCGAAGATTTTGTTCGATACAAATAAGCTTAAAGTTTATAAAAATAGACCTAAAATCGCCATTTTAAGGGAACAGGGTATAAACGGGCAAGTTGAAATGGCGGCCGCGTTTTGGGAAGCCGGATTTAACCCGGTTGACGTACATATGAGCGATTTGATAACTAAGAAAACCAGAATTAACGATTTTAGCGGAATGGTCACCTGCGGAGGATTTAGCTACGGCGATGTCTTAGGAGGCGGGGGAGGATGGGCTAAATCCATCTTATTTAACAAAGAATTAAAAACCGATTTTATGACATTTTTTGAAAGGGAAAATACATTTAGTTTAGGCGTATGCAACGGATGTCAGATGTTTTCTCAATTAAAGGAAATTATACCCGGTGCCGAACTCTGGCCTAAATTCCTAAAAAACGAATCCGAACAATTCGAAGCCCGGCTTGTAAGCGT
>JBBDZT010000021.1:0-5806 GCA_040900025.1 Saccharimonadales bacterium (SeqCode) | reverse complement strand
CCTTGGGCGGAAGAAGACGATAAAAAACTCGTAAAAATCTTCTCAACCGGGAAAGAAATTAATATTAAGGAACTTACAGAACAATTTGGGCGGCACCCCGGCTCCATAAGATCCCGGCTCAAAAAACATTTCGGCGAAGACGCAATAAAAACCTAAATGCTATGATTAATTAAACATGTGGCTGCTATTACTTTTTATCCATGCTTTTGCTCTGGCTGGCTTCAATCTTATTTTACGAAAGTCTTTGCTAGATAAGGTAGATAGGTTTACTTTAGCAACAATAATGCAAACCGGCATAACAGTGCCCATGTTGTTTTTGCTTGTATTCCAGACGCCTTCGTTCGAGGGGTATAGATCGATAGATTTTATTATCTTGATTTTTGCAACTTTGCTTCCTATAGCATTGCATGTGGCGAACGTGAAAGCTTTGCAGTATTTGGAGACCGGAGTTTACTCAGTTATTTATAACTTGAGGTTATTGATAGCCACTGTACTTGGGATATTATTTCTAAGCGAGCAAATTGTCTGGCTTAGAATACTCGGCGGAATTTTGATTTTAATATCTATATTTATTGTCCATCAAAAAGGCGGATCGTCTATTAAAGCTATGGGTATAAAGTGGGCCGTATTTGCAGCTTTCGTAATTAGTTTTTTGAATATTACAGAAAAAGCAATGATAGAAAATGTAGGGGTAGTTGATTATTTGCCCGTCTCGGTTACATCTGGAACTTTAATCATGTGGGTAACTTTGCTCTATAGAAACCGAGGCAGTATTGATCCAAGGCTGTTTTATAAGCCTGAAATGCTTCAGCTTATGGCTTTCAGGGCTATATCTGCCTATGCTTTTATTCTTGCACTTGCTAGCGGTGCCCTAGTAAGCGTAGGGAACTATATATCCGGGCTAAGCGTTATCCTTATGGTAGGCATAGGAGCTGTATTCTTAAAAGAAAAAGACTATTTGTTTAGAAAATTTTTAGCTACCGGTGTAGCTGTTATCGGACTGACTATAATTTTAATATCCGGCTTAATTTAATAGTTGTTAAAAAGTAAAACCCCCGGCTATTAAACCGGAGGTTTTTTTGCAGATAACGGATTAATTATTTATTACTTTTTATGTTTCCGAGCGTTACTGTACGCATTTTCCAGTACGCGTCCAGCCAGATCGCGGCCACCCAAGCCGAAAGCTAACGCCAACGCCAGTACTACACCGGCAACTATGACTGTTATGTTAGCGGCTAAGATGGTGGTGTCAAAACCAAGCTGATCTATAGCCATAACTGCGCCAAACAGGATGATCACATAATATGAAATCGTCGCTATCGTATGCGCAAAGTCTATTCGCATTCTATTTAACGATGCTCTAAATACATCTCGCAAGAGGCGTCCTCCTGCTACTGCTACTGTTAGAACAATCGCCGCAGCCAGTATGTTTGGCAGGTATCCCAGCAGATCTCTGATAACGTCGCGCAAAGCGTTCAGTTCCAGTACGTCCACTATTGTTATAGCGAAAATTATGATTACTACCCAGAAGGCAATTCTGCCTGCTAGAGTCACAAAATCAACGCTTATCTCAGCCGTGCTGAGACCTTTTTCAACCTGCTTATTTTTTATTAATTTGTCGAACTTAACAAGCTGTAGAACTCTCTCTACAACCGTTTGGGCTAACTTGGCTATTAACAGCGCTAAGACCAACAGCACTAGTGCTGCGAAGATCTTTGGCATATAATCGCCGACAGTTGTCCAAAACTCGTTCGCCGAATCAGATAACTGATCAGCTATGCTTTTTGTGTCGTTCACTTCGAACCCTCCTTTTATCTGCTGATTACAGCATATCAGACTATAATTTACTAACAAGTCTATATGTTTGGATACAATTCCAAAATGTTATGATTTATAAAGATGAGATTTTCATATAAAAAGCTTGCACTAGGGGTTGGAGTAGTTGTTTTAGCCGTTTTAGTTTGGTTTGTTGCCTCAGGCGAGTATCAGAAATATTTCTTTAAACCAACAGGCAGTAATTTGCCTACAGGGACAAGTAAGGAAGAAGTAGAGCAGTTTTCAGACATAGAGACAATTGCCTACGGGCTTTCTATTCCATGGACTATCGCAGAGCTGCCTGGCGGGGATCTGCTATTCACGGAAAGAACAGGAAGTTTAAAAAGACTGGGAATCCAAAACCAGACTTTTGAAATCGACGGAGTGGAACATATTGGCGAAGGCGGGCTTTTGGGCTTGGCTTTGCATCCAAGTTTCTCAGAAAGCGGCCATATATATTTGTACTTAACAACAAAAACCGGCGACAGTTTAACGAATAGGATTGAGCGATACGTATATAAAGATGACAAGCTATCGGACAAGCAGGTAATCATCGAGGATATACCGGGAGCCAACTTTCATGATGGCGGATATATAGCCTTTGGTCCTGATAGCAAACTTTATATAACTACAGGAGATGCCGGCAACGAACAAAGCGCTCAAGACACCGAGGTCTTAAGCGGGAAGATTCTTAGATTGAATGATGACGGGTCTATACCTGGCGATAATCCTTTCGATAACGCGGTTTATTCATTTGGGCACAGAAACCCGCAAGGCCTGGCCTGGGATGATCGAGGCAGACTTTGGGCAACCGAACATGGCCCTTCAGGCCTGGACTCAGGCAATGATGAACTAAATTTAATCAAAAAAGGCGCTAATTACGGATGGCCGATTATTAAAGGACAGCAGGAAAGGGAAGGGATGTTAAAGCCGATTGTTGAATCCGGCCCTGATGAAACTTGGGCTCCCGGCGGAGTAGCGTTTTATGACGGAGCTTTGTATTTTGCCGGCCTTCGCGGAGAAAGCCTGTACCAGGCAAAGATAAACAACGATAATTCAGTAGACCTTAAAGTACATTTCGCCGGCGATTTTGGCAGGCTCAGAGGCGTTTTCTTAAATTCTAAAAACTTATTGCTGATATCCACCTCAAATACCGACGGGCGTGGATCGCCTGCAGATGAAGACGATAGGATTATCCGTATAAATCCGGCAGTGCTTTAATAAAGTAATCTATAATCTTAGTATATGGCGGAGAAATTTAAATCTAAAAGCGGAGAAGGCGGCCTGGAAAAGGGAAGTCGCTGGTATCGCAATTTTAACGCGTTTGTCGGAGCTGCCGCATTGGCTGGATCAGTCGTATTATCACCGGGTGCAGCATTGGCTTTGCAGGCATATGGTGTTTTTAATCTGGGCCAGGCGGGGCTGGGCGAAATCGGTAGACGATATGCCAAAAAAAGACGTCAAAAAGAAAAATAATTGTATTATTAAGTCATTATCGAACAAATGAACGATGTATTAACGGCTAGTATTTTCGGTATTTTAACCTTGCTTTTATGGGGAAGCGGAGCGTGGTTTTTAGCGGAGAGCAGCAGACGAAAATTCAGCGGTATACAGGTAAACTTTGCGGTGCAATCTGTCTCTTTACCTATTGCAATAGTTTTGCTGATATTTTCAAACGTATCTTTAGGCAATTTGAGGCATATAGTTTTGATAGTTTTAGCGAACGCGGTTTTTACTTGCGCATTCCTGGCTTTTATAAAAGCTCTGTCAAAAGGTCCTACCGGCGTAGTTGTACCCCTTCAAAGCGTGTACCCGATTTATCTGTTGATCCTTTCTATAGTCTTTCTAGGTCAGAAATTTTCTGCGGGACAAATTGTGTCGGTCTTAATGATTGTTGCCGGGGTCTTTCTCGTAGCATATGAAGGTCAAAAGAGGAAGAAGCTGCTTGATCTAAGTATTGATAAAAAAATGGCGATTTTATCCGGAATATTATGGGGCTTTGGAAATTTTATCTTCAATGGCATAGTCGATGAAGTCTCATGGCAGACTCTTTATTCTATAAGCAATATAAGCGTATTTATTTTTGCTCTTTTTCTGATATTAACAACTAGCAATAATAATCTTGCGGCAATTAAAAAATCTTTGAAACATAAGAGAGCTTTGTTTGCCGGACTAGTAGTGACCCTGGGATCATTATCGTTTGCACTAGGCGCTACTACTGTGGGAAGCGTGGTGATCATTCTTTCAGTAGCTTCTGCCGAGCCTTTAGTAGCTTCATTGCTGAGCAGAATTTTTGATAAAGAAATACTCTCTATACACAAGCGCATAGGGGCGGTTATAGTTGTATCCGCACTTGTTATATTAAATGTATATGGCTAACATGAGATTTAAAGGCAAAGTTATAAAAGGCAAAAGGGAAGGGAGTAAGATAGGCTTTCCGACGGCTAATATTGAGGTTCTGGAAAGTACAGCTCCCGGAATATATGCAGGCTATACTTCATTAAAAGACCAGGCAAAAAACAATTTACCGTCTATTTTCTATATAGCCGAGGAAAGTCAGGTCATCGAAAGTCATGTATTTGATTTTTCAAATACGGACTTATACGGAAGCGAAATATCGGTTGAAATAGTGCACAAACTAAGAAATGTTCGGAAATTCTCTGGCTTGGAAGAAGCCCGCGAGCAAATTAAAAAAGACGAATTAGAGGCCAGGAAATGGTTCGACAGCAGAAAAAGTTAAAAATTTACGAATTCGGTAATCCGATACTCAGGGAAAATGCTAAAAGCCTAACCATAAAAGATATAAAAGCAACAAAAATTCAAAAATTAATAAAAGAGATGCAAGAATTTATTTTGTCTAAAAAGATGGGGGTCGGTTTAGCCGCGCCCCAGATAGGCAAATCCTTAGCGCTTGCAGTAGTGTGCATTCGTCCGATAAAACACAGGAAAGAAGCTAAAGAATTTGATTTAGTAATAATAAACCCGCAGATTATTAAAACTTACGGGAATAGAATACAGCAGTGGGAAGGCTGTATCAGCGCCGGACCGCTAAAAAGCGGCTTGTTCGCAAAAGTGCCAAGATATAAACGAATAGAACTAAAATATCATGATGAAAAGGGCAAACAGCAAAAGAAAACTTTTGAAGGCTTGGCGGCGCATATAATACAGCACGAAGTAGATCACATAAACGGCATACTTTTTGTTGATAAAGTTAAAGACACCAAAACTTTTATAACCTACAATGAATATATAAAATTGGCAAAGAAGAAAAAATGACGGCGGACGATTTTAAAACAGAGCTTGTTAAGTACGCGGTACCAGCAAGCAGAGAAATTCTTACGAGATTTTTTAAAGCGGGACCTGGCGAATACGGCGAGGGGGATGAATTTATAGGGGTAAAAGTGCCGAATACTCGCAAAGTCTGTAAAATTTTCGGAAATATGCCTTTAATCGAAATTCAGAAACTTTTGAACAGTCCTGTACATGAACACCGGTTGGGAGGAGCAATAATTTTAGCCAACCAATACCCTAGAGTGGCCAAAAAAGAAAAAAAAGAAATATTTGATATGTACATAAAAAACGTAGCAGAAAACAATATTAATAATTGGGATATTGTAGATGTGACATGCGAGTATATTGTCGGTGCACATTTAACGAACACGGATAAAAAACTGCTTTTTAATCTGGCGGCTAGCAGTAATTTATGGGCACGGCGGGTCTCTATAATTTCGACTTTTGCTTACATAAAACGTGGCGAACCGGACGCAACATTAAGGGTTGCGAAAATATTGCTCTTTGATAAGCATGATTTAATCCAAAAAGCAGTCGGCTGGATGCTCAGAGAGGCCGGTAAAAGATGCGACGAAAAAATATTAATCAATTTTCTGGACAGTCATGCGCACGAAATGCCGCGCACAATGCTGCGCTATTCTATAGAAAGGCTACCGGACGAGAAGAGGATGTATTATTTGAAATTTAAGAATGATAGTTC
>JBBDZT010000020.1:0-5844 GCA_040900025.1 Saccharimonadales bacterium (SeqCode) | reverse complement strand
TTCGGCGGCGTTTATATCGCATACCAAAAAATCTTAATATAAAATTTACCAGATGGCCAGTTGCGGGGGGGAAGGATTTTGTCTACAATCTAGGAAGAATTAAGGAGGGAAGATGAATTCAGACCAACTGGCAAAAATACAGGAAGGCAAAGGCTTTATAGCGGCGCTAGACCAAAGTGGAGGCTCTACGCCAAAAGCGTTGAAGTTATATGGGGTAGATGAAAGCCAATATTCAGGCGAGGATGAAATGTTCGATCTTGTCCACGCTATGCGAAGCCGGATAGTAACCAGCCCGGTGTTTACGGGCGAACGTATTGTAGGCGCGATTCTTTTTGAGATGACAATGGAAAAACAAGTTGAAGGCCTGCCAACGGCAACATACTTGTGGGAAAAGAAGCAAGTTGTTCCGTTTTTAAAAGTAGACAAGGGCTTGGCAGACGAAGAAGGCGGCGCGCAGATGATGAAGCCTATGCCGGAACTGGATGTTTTGCTTATAAAAGCTAAAGCCGGCGGTATCTTCGGTACTAAAATGCGTAGTGTTATCAAGCTGGCTAACCCTGAGGGAATTAAAGCAGTGGTTGACCAGCAGTTTAGTGTAGCCAAGCAAATCATAGCGCACGGCCTGGTCCCGATAATTGAGCCGGAAGTAGACATAAACAGCCCGGAAAAAGCCCAAGCCGAAGAATT
This sequence comes from Saccharimonadales bacterium (SeqCode), assembly GCA_040900025.1. Lineage (GTDB taxonomy): Bacteria > Patescibacteriota > Saccharimonadia > Saccharimonadales > 2-12-FULL-41-12 > JANWLD01. Next base: position 5,157 of record JBBDZT010000020.1, on the reverse strand, counting down.
ATTAAGATCAGAGATTTTAAAACATCTCGAGGCTCTGGACGAGGAACAATTGATAATGCTGAAGCTAACCCTGCCTGAAGCGCCGGGATTCTACCAGGTACTTGTCGACAACTCCAATGTGCTTAAAGTTGTTGCACTTTCCGGAGGTTACAGCAGGGAAGAGGCTAATGCGAAACTCGCCCAGAATTCAAGCTTAATTGCCAGTTTTTCCCGAGCTCTTACCGAAGGGTTGTCGGCTAATCAATCGGATGAAGAATTTAACAAAACTTTAGACGCATCAATAGAAAGCATCTACAGAGCCTCAGTCGGATAGAAGCTTAGTAAATAGCTCCATAACACCGCTGTCGCCAAGTTCTACTGAAACTTTTTGGTGAAGTTCATTCGGCAATGCGTCATTAACCGGCTTGCCGTCTAGAAGCGCTTTGCCACCGGCTTGTTCTGCCAGCCAGCCTAAAGGCTTGGCTTCATATTGCATTCTAAGCTTGCCTTTGTATTCCCCGTCTTTGCCGACGGCGGGGTAGGCAAAGAACCCGCCTTTCATTAAAGTTCTATGTACATCGGCAACCATTGCCCCGACATAGCGCATAGACCGGCGCGTTTCTTTTAAAAGTCCTTCATAAGCTTTTGCGCGCTCAGGCGACATTTGATACAAAACATAAGGGTTGTAGGCGATATAGCCTGAGTTTTCCGGCATGATTATATTCTCGTTCGTTAAAATAAATTCACCGGTTTCCGGGTCCAGCGTAAATTCATGCACACCCTTGCCAACGCTAAAAACCATTACTGTGCTGGAGCTGTACAGAATATACCCGGCCGCAACCTGATGCTTGGCGGGCTGCAGGAAATCTTCTTTAAAATTGCCGGTTGTCGGCAGAACGGAAAATATAGTGCCGACCGGCATGTTTGTATCTATATTGCTGGAGCCGTCAAGCGGATCAAAAGCCGCAATAAAGCCGTTTTTCTTATTATCAGAACAATCTACGACGCCTTCTTCTTCCTCGCTGGCGAGAGCCAAGATATACTCATTGCCGGATAAAGTCTCTTTGACTATCTCGTTGCTGGTTTCATCTAGTTTTTGAACTTCTTCATCATGAACGTTTTCACCGCCGGCAGCCCCATGGAGATCTAACAAACCGGAGCGCTGAACATTATGGGCGATTTCGCGCCCGGCGCTGGCTATATCGGCAAGAATCAGGCTCAACTCTTTTTGCGACTCGCTGCCGTCTAAATGTTTTAGCAAATAATGTGATAAGTTCATCGGTGCTTTATTATACATTTTTTATGAGAAAATGAGCCAGCTGTTAAAATGATCTCAATGGCAAGGACCCCGTCGGATAAGAAACAGGAGAACATGAGGACACTTATTTTCTCTGCGTTCGCGCTTAATACAGCATTTGTGTTTTTAGTCTGGCTAGACAGCACCGGCCTGGTTTTTCCAAGTATGGCAACCACGCTAGTGAGGATCGGCGGACTGCTAGGGCTTCTCAGCGCCTTAGCCGTACTTTACCAGTTTATCTTACAGAGCAGACTGCCGGTTTTGGAACGCTACGTCGGCACGCCGCTTATACACCGCTTGCACCGCTACAACGCTTACTTAATTTTTTGGATGCTTATTGGCCATGTGATCTTTGTAACCTTAGGCCATTCACGATTACACGAGATTTCTTTCATTCAGCAATATGTTGATCAGGTTTTGTATTATCCGTTCATATTTTTAGCATTTTTTGCGTTCTGGATACTTATGGGCGTGATATTAACTTCTATAATTATGGTGAGGAAGCATCTTCGATATGAATATTGGTACGGCATACATTTAGCTGTTTACGCTGTAATACTTTTAGGGTTTCTGCACCAGATCAACAATGGGACAACCCTTCTGACGGCAGACTGGTTTAAGGCTTATTGGATCGTTTTCTATATCCTGGTCTTGGCCTTAATTGCTTACTTTAGGTTTATCAGACTCGTTCTTAGATATAGTAAATACGGCTTTTATGTAAGCAGGGTAGAGAAGGAGACACTAGATACTAATTCGATTTACGTTGGTACGAAAAAACCACTCCCATCGAATTTCTTCATCCCCGGGCAGTTCGGCATTTGGCGGTTTTTTAACAGGCGTCTCTGGTGGCAGGCACATCCGTTTACCATTTCCAGCAGTTCTCCCGAACAGGGCTTGAGGCTAACGCCCAAGGCAGTAGGCGACTTCACGTTTGATTTAAAGAAAATAAAGCCCGGCACAAAACTGTTTTTTGACGGCCCGCACGGGGTTTTCACTACGGAAAGATTAGAGGGTAAAAAGCCCCTGTTCATAGCCGGCGGAATTGGAATTACGCCAATCCGGGCCATGCTGGGAGGGCTGGGCTATAAAGCCAAAGACGCGATTATTATCCATGCGGTTAAAACCCCTGAAGACGAAGCTTTATCTGCCGAGCTGAAGGATATAGTTAAGAGGACCGGGGCTAAACTCTACTACGTTTATAGCGAAAAGGCCCCGCCCGGCAAAAAGACCACACACATCAACGCAACCTTGTTAAAAAAACTTATTCCGGACCCTAAAAACAGGGTAGTGGCCTTATGCGGGCCGCCGCCTATGATGGATGCCGTAGAGAACGAATTGATTGAACTAGGCATAAACAAAGACGACATCCACACGGAACGCTTTGATTTCTCTGCTAAGTAAATTGACATATCATCAATAAAATTTTAATATAGGTTAAATCTTTCAAAGATTTGAGATTGGCGAGATTTAACGGAAAATTTATGACACAAACCGTATTACCAGAATTTCGTATAGGCAGGCCTGAAGTACACGAGGCTGTGGATATAAGCAGGGAAGCTTACGAAGCTTTGGATCAACCTTTTGCCGACGATGAAGAAAAATCGCTCCAACAAGATTTTCTATTAATCTCCGAGCTTGTCGGCTACGATGGGAGGCTGTACGCTGAACCCCCTCAAGGCATAAAATTCGACGATATTGCTAGCGCAGTTAAAATGCGACGGGCCCAGAGCGTACCAATGTTACGTAAAAAGCCTAAGCTGCTATGGGGTGAAGGATTCGTGCCTGAGACCCCTTCAGCACAGCTAGCCGTATTCAGCGCAAGTGAACTGCCTAGAGTGGATGACTTGCTACATTTTACAAATATGCCTTACCGGTCTCTAAAAGTACAAAACAACCACGTTGACGCGATACAAGACATACAGCAACGATTTGAGCATGCTCATCCTCAAGCAATTCTAAAACCGCTTGGTCATAGAGCACTGGCAATGATGATATTAATGGACACTATTAGAGAAATAGATCCGAGATCTGATGACTTTATCCTTAATACTGGGGGCATATTACGATTACCCGACATTCGCAGTACATCACTACCGGATGATGTTTTTGCGCTTAGAGGCAAGTTCTTTTTTGGAAAATCGGGTTATACCGTGCATCCCAAATGCGGTGTAGGGCTATCTATAGGATTGAGAGATTCATATTAGCCGCTTAATCTTCTGTCCGCTCTCTGATAAAATATAGTCAATGCAAGAAACTTTAGTGATTCTAGACTACGGATCGCAGTATACACAGCTTATCGCGCGCCGTTCGCGCGAGCTGGGTGTTTACAGTATTATCCTTCCTTACAGCGCTCGTCTGGAAGATATAAAGAAGCACAATCCTAAAGGTATCGTCCTATCCGGCGGACCAAACTCGGTATTCGACCAAGATGCGCCTAAACTAACAGAGGGAATACTTGATCAAGGCCTGCCGGTGCTTGGGATCTGCTACGGCATGCAGCTAATAGCCCAAAAGTTCGGCGGCGAAGTTGAAGAATCCAAAACCAGGGAGTATGGCAAGGCCATGATTATCCATAAAGACCACAGCGACATTATCAACAAAGCCTATGACGGCAGTACAATCTGGATGAGCCATGGCACCCATGTTAGCCGCCCGCCGGAAGGTTTTATAGTCAGCTCCATGAGCGACGATACCATAGCCAGCATGGAAAACCCGGCAAAGAACCTTTACTGCTTGCAGTTCCACCCTGAAGTTTCACATACGGATCACGGTAAAGAAATTATCGAGGCATTCATTGACAAATGCGGTTTTTCTAAAAACTGGGCGGCTACCTCAATAATTGACGAGCAGGTTAATAAAATCAAAGAACTAGTCGGAGAAAATAATGTTCTATGCGCATTGTCCGGCGGAGTCGACTCTTCTGTGGCGGCAACACTGGTGAATAAAGCCGTGGGCGGAAAGCAAACTTGTATTTTCGTAGATACCGGACTACTTAGAAAAAATGAATACGAAGAAGTTCTGGAAATATACAAAGACCAAGGCTTGAACATAATTCCAATAAGGGCAGGCGAGCGGTTCTTATCCAAGCTAGACGGCGTAAGCGACCCGGAGCAAAAGCGCAAAATAATCGGCAATGAATTTATTGAGGTTTTTGATGAAGAGGCCGCCAAAATACCAAACGTCAAATACTTGGTACAGGGCACCCTATATCCGGATGTTATTGAGTCGGTTTCGGTTAACGGACCGTCAGTAACAATAAAATCCCATCATAATGTCGGCGGCTTGCCGGAGAAAATGAACTTGAAGCTAATTGAACCTTTGCGGGAATTGTTTAAAGACGAAGTAAGGCAAATTGGCACAGAACTTGGCTTGCCTGTAAAAATTACCGCCCGACAACCATTTCCGGGGCCGGGTTTGGCCGTTCGTATCATCGATAAAATCACCCCCGAAGCAATCGCAGTACTTCAGGAGGCAGACGCTATAGTCCGCGAAGAGATTTTAAGCTCCAAAGCTGAGAACGACTTATGGCAATATTTTGCCGTTTTATTGCCGGTAAAAAGTGTTGGTGTGATGGGCGATGGACGAACACATGAGCAAGTTATAGCCATTCGCGCAGTTGAATCAACGGACGGAATGACAGCCGACTGGGCCAAACTTCCATATGAACTACTGGCAAAAATCAGCAGTCGGATAGTCAGCGAAGTCCGCGGAGTTAACCGGGTAGTATATGACGTCACCTCCAAACCACCCGGCACTATCGAATGGGAATAGACGCGGCAACTTTTAAAGCCTTATTGCCAATTTTCCCCTGTTATCGTAAAATATCAGGTGAATGAGCGGCAATGTAACTGCAATTGTGGGCCTTCAGTATGGCGACGAAG
>JBBDZT010000019.1:1189-6153 GCA_040900025.1 Saccharimonadales bacterium (SeqCode) | reverse complement strand
CTTTTATGCGAAGGCCTTGGTCTTTCCCGAAAAATTCATGCTGATTTTTGACCGGCTCGGGTATAATAAAAAGTTCCCCGAAGCGTTTGTTCATCCGCTCGGCAATATCTCGCGTAAACTCCAAATGTTGCGATTGGTCATCGCCAACCGGCACATATTTAGCCCCGTAAAGCAAAATATCAGAAGCCATCAGCACCGGATAATTAAACAAGCCGACAGAAACTGTATTTTTTCTACCTTCGATCGCTTTATTTACCTCTTTTTTAAGAGCCGATTTAATATCGTTTTGAGTCCATTTTTCTTCAGTCCCTAATTGTCCTTCCAATTGTTCTATAGCTACCTTAGCAATGTCTTCGTTTGACATTCTTTCAGACTTTTCTTTAAACTGAGTCATTCGATTCATTCCACCTATATCGGTAAAACAACTAAGTATCCAGGCGAGTTCGCTGTGGGCTGATATGTAGCTTTGGCGGTAAATGTGCACGTCATGGTTATCAAGCGGCAACCCGGCGGCCACAAATGTCTGTATTGTCTGCCTGATTTGTTCTTGAAGTTTAGAATGGTCTATTGGCGTCGTAAAGCTGTGAAGGTCGGGAAGAAACAGATTTATTTGATACTTCTCGGATTTATTTTTAGCCATGTCGACAATCGGCAGCAGCGCACCAAAATAATTTCCAATATGCAGGTCATTATTGGCCCTAAGTCCGGTCAAAATAACAGGTTTATTCATTTATACTAGTATACAGGTTACAGTAGACAGTTCACAGCACAATACTCTCACCTGTCAGCTATAAACTGTTAACTATCTCTTAGTAAACTGGCGTTTTTTGCGGGCGCCCTTAAGACCGAACTTCTTGCGTTCTTTCTCTCTAGGATCCCGTCCCAGCAAGTCGGCTCTTCTAAGAGTGTTTTTAAAGTCAGGGTTAAGCTCTATCAAAGCTTTGGATATGCCAAGCTTTATGGCGGCGATTTGTCCTGAGAGACCGCCTCCGGTTACTTTCACGCTAATATTGAACTTATTCTCTTGTCCTAAAGCTATAAAAGGCGCATCCAGTTCATGTAAATGCTTCAGGCTATCAGAAAAATATTCCTGAGCGGTTTTTTCATTAACTTTCACCGATCCGCTACCTTTCGTAAGCCTGACTCTGGCTGTAGAGCTTTTTCTTCTGCCTAAACCGTAAAAATAATTCATTATTTGCCTTCCTTGGGTTTTATAGCTATAGGACTTTGCGCTGTATGTTCGTGCTGTTCGCCACTGTATATTTTAAGTCTTTTTAGGCGTTCTGCCCGTAGTTTGTTGACCGGCAGCATACCTTTAACGGCCTCGTAGATGACCTTTGTAGAATCATTATCTATCATCTTCTGCAGGTTAGTTTCTTTTAAACCGCCCGGGTAGCTACTGTGCTTGTAATAAATTTTTTTAAGTTTTTTATCACCGGTAACTTTAAGTTTATCGCTGTTAATAACTACTACGTAATCTCCGCAATCAATGTGATGGGTGTACATAGGCTTGCCTTTACCGCTTAAATACCCGGCTATTTCCGTAGAAAGCCTGCCTAAAACTGCTAGAGAAGCGTCTATTACATACCATTTTCTCTCTACTTCACTTGGTTTTGCGCTGTAGGTTTTCATTTTTTAGCCGCCTTTTTAGTAGTTTTTTTGACTTTTGCTGAAGGTTTCTTTGTAGCTGGTTGGGATTTTTTCGGCTCGGGAGGTCTTGCAATAGCTTTTAGGTCGTCGACAAAACTTACCGTAGCCATCTGGGCATTATCGCCTCTTCTCGGGGAAGTTTTATTAATTCGAAGATAGCCGCTACTGCGTTCTTTAAGCTTAGGAGCTATTTCATCAAATAATTTATGGGCGCTATCCAGGGTATTCAAATCTGCAATAATTTGCCTTCTTCGGTGGAGACCGCCTTTTTTGGCTTTGGTTATAAGTTTTTCGGTATATGGCACTATTTCTTTGGCTTTGGTTATAGTCGTTTCGATTTTCTCTTCCAATATCAAAGAGTCAGCCAAGCCTTTTAGAAGAGCTCTCCGCTGGTCTTTTTCACGACCGAATTTTTTGCCTTTATATCCGTTACGATGCATCTACTAAAACTCCATCTCCGACATTTTTTCTTTAACTTCGTCCAAGGCTTTGCTGCCGAAACCTTTTAGTTCCTTCAGCTCTACATCGCTTAGCGAAAACAGGTCTTTTAGGGTATGAATGTCGTTATTAACCAAAGCATTAGTTGTTCTTGCCGAAAGATTCAGATCTTCTATAGACGTCATCAAAGCCGGTGATTCGCCTCCGTCGTCGTTGGATAGTTCGGCTTGTTCTTCACTGCCGAGAGGCGCGCTTTGCTCTACTTTAGTTTGTCCTGCTAAGGCGGTGTATTGGTTAACTAAAATAGCCGATGCTTCTTCAAATGCTTCTCGTGGAGTGATAGTATTATCGGTCTCAATGGTAATTATCAGTTTGTCCAGATCTGTCATTTGCCCGACACGGGTATTTTCTACTTTATAACGAACCCTGTGCACCGGGGTAAAGATTGCGTCGACAGCTATCATGTCAGCTATTGTTTTGGCAGATCCGGATTCATCTACGGCTCTGTATCCACGGCCTTTCTCGACCACAATATCCATGGTCAAGTTCGCTGAAGCCCCGTCTAAAGTAGCTATTACATGATCAGTGTTAACTACCTCGACGTCTGCCGTTGTCTTGATATTTTTCGCGGTTACTTTACCTGAGCCTTTCTTGGACAAGGTAATAGTTTGAGGTTCATCAGAAAAAACTCTGAATCTTATACCTTTTAAGTTCAAAGTTATTTCAACTATGTCTTCTTTTACACCGGGTAAAGTAGTAAATTCGTGGCTGGCTCCTTCTATTCTGAAAGCTGTTACGGCCGCGCCGGCTATAGAGGAAAGCAGTACCCTTCTTATGCTATTGCCGAGGGTCATGCCGTAACCGCTATGGAGCGGCTCGACAGTGAAAGTCACCTGGTCGGCAGAATGGTCGTCCGTTTTGACTACTCCCGGTGTATAAATTGTTTTTGACATATTGTATGCTCCTTCTTAATTTCTTAAATTTAGCGTGAATAAAATTCCACTATTAATTGCTCTTGTATATCAGGTTCGGCTTCTTCCCTTGAAGGCTCACCTATTACACTAATCTCGAATTTCTTACGGTCGACTTTGATCCAGCTTGGAATTTCGCTTGGAGCGGGGCTGTTGTCGTCCAGGTTCTTAAAATATTCTGACTTCTTGCTTTTATCCCTTAGGACTAGCACATCGTCTTTCTTAAGAGAAATAGAGGGTATGTCAACCCTGCGCCCATTGAGCATAAAATGACCATGGGTTACAAGTTGCCGCGCCGCTCGCCGGCTTGGCGCCAAACCTGATCGATAGACCGTATTATCTGCTCGCTTCTCAAGTAATCTAAGTAGGTTTTGTCCGGCTTGCCCCTGTAGTCTTGTGGCTTCTTTCATAAGGTTTGCGAACTGCCGTTCCAGTAAGCCGTAAAGTCTCTTCACTTTTTGTTTTTCACGCAGCTGCAAGGAATATTGACTCGGCTTTGAACGGTAGCCTCTTTGTTGCTGCTGGCCCGGTGTAGATGTCCGCTTGACTAAAGCCTTGTGAGCTTTAGGGTGGAGGGCATAGCCTTCACGACGGCTCATTTTTACAATTGATCCTCTATCTCTTGCCATTATGGCCTCCTCATTTTCTTAGGCCTGGTGCCTCCATGTGGAATACCGGTGACATCCTGGATCATATCAACGCTGACATTTGCCGTTTGTAAAGCACGAACAGCCGCATCCCTGCCTAGTCCTACGCCTTTGATAAACACGTTTGCTTTACTTATACCGAATTGCTGCTTAGCGGTTTCTATAGCCTTCTCTGCCGCCACCTGTGCCGCGTACGCTGTACCTTTTTTGCTGCCTCTAAATCCGCAGGATCCGGCACTGGAAGTCGTAAGCGTTCCGCCTTGTTGATCGGTTACGGTGACTATTGTGTTGTTAAAAGTCGCCAATACATGAACTTGTCCGAAAGGAATGCTTCGCTTAACCTTTTTTTTCTTCGGTTTAGAAGCTCTTACTTCCGGCTCTTCTGTTTTTTCAATTGGTTCTTTTACTTCTGCGTCTGCCATATTAAGTCTTTGCCGCTACTTTCTTTGCCGTACCGCCTACGGTCACCTTCTTACCGCGCCGAGTCCTGGCATTTGTCTTAGTTCTCTGTCCGCGGCTGGGCAAGCTTCTCGCGTGTCTGGACCCGCGATAAGATTTAATATCTTTCAAGCGTTTGATGTTGCCTGTTACAACTCTTTGAAGTTCACCTTCAACAAGGAAGTCTTTGTTGATAATGTCTGAAATTTCGCCGACTTCTGTTTCTGTAAGGTCTTTTACCCGCAGAGTGGGGTTAATTTTAGTCTTAGCTAGGATGTCTGCGGCAAATTTAGGTCCTATTCCGTAAATATAAGTCAATGCGACTTGTACTTGCTTGTCATTAGGGATTGTAACTCCTGAAATCCTTGCCATTATCCTTGCCTCTGCTTATGTTTGGGCTTATTTTTATTAATGACATACAGCCTGCCCTTGCGACGGACTATTTTATCATCTGGGCTAATTTTCTTGACGCTCGCACGTACTTTCACTTCGGAAGAACCTTTCGTTTGTACGGATCCCGCCGTTAAGCTTTGCTTAGCTGTGGGACACACTGCTTAAAATATATTGTTACGACTTTCTGTATGTAATCCGACCCTTACTAAGGTCATAAGGCGTCAACTCTACAGTGACAGAGTCACCGGGCACTAAACGTATATAATTTTTGCGCATTTTTCCGGCGACATGAGCTATGATTTGATGGCCGTTTTGGAGTTCGACTCGAAATTGAGTCCCTGGTAGGGTCTCAATCACTTTACCTTCGAGTTCTATTACTTCCTTAGCTTTGGCCATAAATTATAACTAGGTAAGAAATTGTATCAAA
>JBBDZT010000019.1:0-1089 GCA_040900025.1 Saccharimonadales bacterium (SeqCode) | reverse complement strand
GACTTTCGTCCTGGAATTATTTTCTTAATTCGATCAAAATGGCCTTCCCTTGCCTCCTCCTCCACGTCAGGAGCCTGCTGGAAGAAGTCTGTGCCGTCATATTGGCTGTAAGTTATCATTAAGGCCTGAGACTCAATCTTGCGCAATGTATCAAGCGAAACAGCGACCAGGATCAGCACGCTCGTCCCGCCGATTGCAAGGTTCGGTATACTAAAAACTACCTCTGCGCCAATCGGCACCACAGCAACAAGTCCTATGGCCGTACCGCCGAACAGTGTTAGTCTATTAACTACTTTGGAAAGGTATTTTTCAGTTTGCTCACCTGACCTGACGCCTTCTATGAATCCTCCTTGTTTCTGAAGGTTTTCAGCAATGTCTTTCGCGTTGAAGGTTATATTGGTGTAAAAGAATGTGAAGAGGAAAACCAGTACAAAGTACGCTATAGGGTAAATATATGAATGCCAGTCCGCCGCAATAAAGGTTGTTGATGAAGGAGTCTGAAACCATGCTAATAAATTGGTGCCGAGCTGTTGTAGGCTCGCTGAAGACGAAGATGACAGTATTTGCCCGGCAAAACTAGGCACGCTTAAGAAAGCCACGGCAAATATAATAGGAACGACTCCCGCACCAATGAGTTTAACCGGAAGGGTAGTGGTTACTCCACCGTATGTTCTGTTGCCTTGCACTCTTTTTGCGTAATTGACAGTTAATTTTCTGGCGGCTTCATTAAGCCTGACTACAATGACAATAGCCAACACCACCGCGATAAATACGCCGCCTACTATAAACAAGGATTTTTCGTCTATCGCCAGGTTTAATCCCAGTATGTCGTATGTCTTATCGCCGCTGAAAATCTGGCCGACGAGCGCCGCCGTAGTTTGAGGCAAGGTACTGATGATTCCAACGGTTATCAAAAGAGAGATACCGTTGCCGATATTTTGCTCGGTTATTAGCTCTACCAGCCACATCAGGATCATTCAACAACCCGTGACTGCCCCAGCCATTAGTGCCAATAGGGCTAGCGTCGAATTGCCCCCTATATCGCCAAGTCCGGCAATTTGGCTGGCTTGCGTTCGAACAACATAAAGA
>JBBDZT010000018.1:0-6184 GCA_040900025.1 Saccharimonadales bacterium (SeqCode) | reverse complement strand
GGGCTAGTTGATGGAACTATCACTATATGTCCATCAGGAACATTATCTGTGGGACTATTAACTACTTTTACTGTGCCGTTAGTAAAATGCTTGCCACCGTTACTTGCAACAATACCTGTAACCGCAGAAGTGGAAACCTTAAAATCAACATAACGATCCCATAGCTCCTCAGTTTCTTCTTTGTCTATTAATGTCACTTTGCCATTATCGAATATCCAGCCATCTGTTAAATCATTAGCCGAAGATTTAATGTTGCGACGAGTACGCATCATCCAAGCTTTACGCTCGTCCATAAATTCTGCCAATTGACGGGCTAGATCAAGTGCACTTATTTCTTCTGAAGTTAGCCCTAGATCCTTAGCCATTTTTATACGGTCTTTTTTATGGTTAGAAACATTGAGGGGGTTTTCTTTAAGGACTTTAAGTCTGCCTACAAAATACTTTTCAGCATTATTTGATACCCCAGCGTATCCGTCTTCTATCCATGGATATTTTTTGGCAATTGACTTAGGGTCGTGGGATTCAAACAGTTCAGCATCAATTCTACCCAAGAATGTTGCCGTGTCTGGAACTGTAAACGCACCCCAGATTTCTTGGCGAGTATTTGGATCAAAACGTTTTAACCTTTTAACCAAGACGGTTTCTGCGCCATACAAAGAAAATTCAGCAAAAATAGTAAATTTCCAAGCTTTTACTAAATCTATAGCATCCCCTTTTATCTTATCCAGCTCTTTAACAGCTGCTTTCCAGCTCCGAAAATCTTTTTCAAACCTATTTTGATTTTCATAGGCTGTAAATAACCTTTCGGTAAAATCAGAAAATCTTTGAGCATTATTAAGCCACACTATTTTACTTTTACAGAAGAGAACTAATGTATCAGCCGGATCAGGTAGATCGGGCTTTTCGCTTGCTTGCTTCCAAAATTCTTCTGCAGCCACCATAAAATCGCTCATGTATAAAGGTTCAGCTCTGGTTGGCCCCCAATAAAATAAATCTTCCGGTAACCCTATGTCGTAAGAAAAACCTCGCTTTTTTAAATTTTTATACTGTTCAGCTACTTTTTTATGTTCCAAGGCTAAATCCCGCTTTTCTGCTCGGTCAAATTCAGTTTGCAATTCTTCTACAAGAATAAGGATACGCTGGCCTTTTTCGTATCCCCAGCCTTTTTCGTCTGATTTGGATAAAATATCTTTCAAAGTATCCAGTTGACCTAAAATAGTGTGTATTTGTATTTTTTCACCATTAGGTAAAGATTTCTTTTTAGTTCTAGTCAATTCATCGGCAAACCTCTGCTTAGAAAGCGGTATCATATCAAATTCATAGCCAGTATTTTTTATAAATGCTTGGTAATCTTTGGAGTATTGTGTGTCTGCCATTGGATATATTTCAAGAGCATCTTTTGATATTTTCCATGGAATCATAGTCTCATCAACAAGTATATTGTGATGTCCTTGACGTACCGATATGTCGTATCCCATTATTTTATACACATATTGGCCCGATAGAATCCAATTATTTGGCTTCATCCCCCAGGCTTCCAGCAATTTGACCATTTCAATAAGACCGTCTTCAATGCTAAGTTTAGGTGTAGGCTCACCTAAAGTTGTTATAGGACGGGCTTGTACAAACCACATTTTATTATTTGCCCAAGCCCATTCAATATCTTGAGGTGTGTTAAATATTTTAATTGCTTGCTTTGCTAAATGCTCAAGCTCCTCAACATTGAAAGGAGCATCAGCTACTTCACCACTTTTCCAGCTTAATCTTTCAGGATCGGCTCGGCCGCTTACAAGCTCTTCTCCCAGCCCTTCAACATATTCAGTGACCATCCTATCTTCACCTGTAAGCGGATCTTTTGTAAATAACACGCCAGCGTATTCCGGTTTCAACATTTCCTGAACAACAACAGCTATATTGAATTCTTCCGTATTTTTAGCCTTAGCATATGCTTTGGCACGGCTTTTTGCTGAATTATGACACTCTTCAACTTTATTAACTATGTCTTGGTGTTTAGTGTTCAAAAAAGTCTCGAACTGTCCGGCCCATGAGGCATCTTCGGAATCTTCACTAAGAGCAGATGAGCGCACGGCATATAATTTTTCACTTTTTAATCGGCTTATCAATTCTTCTCTAGAATCTGCTAGTAATTTTCCCTCTTTATCAAAAGCTTTTAACGGAATTATTAGTCCCTCAGGCACGGGCAATCCGCCCTGCAACATCCGGGCAAGATTCGTAGCCTTACCCCCGATATCGGAGACAGCGGATAAATCTACGTTATCTAGAGAATAAACACCACTACTCATTTCTAAATATGTCTCCTTTTGGTAATCCAAGCTCATTGCGCACGGCATCGGTACGCTTAGTGTACTCTTCAACAATCTCTGCGGGTTTATGCAGCTTGTAGTAATTGCCGGAACCACGATAAAGCGAACAGTCAAAAACATCAACATCTTTTACAAGTTCTACATACGGATCATCCGAATATATTTCTTTTTGGCTGTGATGAGCAATTGCTTTTACTATTGTTTCAATTTGCTTAGAGGTAAAACCCCCAGCTTCTTCCAATAACTTCTGAGCTATTGGAGCACCTAGTGCAGCATGGTTGCTATATTTACCTTCAACAACTACATAAATGTCATGTAAAAGTGCTGAGACTTCTGCAATCTCAATATCTAATCCTCTTTTCTGGGCAAGGATACGAGCAATCTGACAACATCCAGAAGAATGTTTAAGCTCCCAAATAATTGAACTTTCCCTGTCGCTATCAGGAAGGTCTGAGTTTATTAATAATTCAGCAAATTTACGCTCTACCTGTTCGGCAGGCGTAAGATTATTACCTTTGTAATGATGAAAGTCCTCTATATTTGTCATTAGCATTAACTTCAAGTTAATTATAGCTTAAACGCATCATGTATATTACAAAATAATAATAAGTTTTAATAAAAAATTATTAAAATCAATTTATATTTTAGGAGTTCGTGCAGTTTGCCAAATTACTGAAAACTGAGACTGAAAGATTGAAATAATATTTTTATCATTGGTAATCATGCTTACTCTGTGCTCTGTGTCATTAGGATCGCTAAAGGTAACAATAGCGCATGCATCATCGATGATAGATAGATGATATCCGCGGGGACGTTCTAGAACGCGTAGATTCACACCGTATTTAAGCCATCTTCTAATTACGAAATAGTTGCTTGGTTTCATTTCTTGAACTACATGTTTTATAGAAACTCCCCTCTCCACTGCAGCTTTCTGAGTTTCTTCAATTCCTTTGTTATAAGCAATACCTATTGAGTAAATATTAATCTGGCTTTGAGCATTCTGTGCATTTTTTATATAAGTGTCATAGACTTTTTGTCGTCCAATTATAATATTGGCAACATCCTTGCCAGTCTCCTCGGCCTCAACTAGCTGCTTGAGTTGATTATGTTGACTAGCTAGGGATGCTTGTAGTCCATCGCTAATTTTTAGAGCCTCAAATCGTAGAGGGCGGCCAGACAAACGTCTGACTAATTCACGTTTTTCTAAATCATAAAATAGACGATACTCAGCTGAAGGAAAGGCTGAAGAAAACACAGCAGCTTCTCTTGCTGTTAACGGTCCTTCTGCAAGAAGTTTTTGGTACAATTCAATTGCTTTTTGGGTAAGTCCTATTTTCTTTAAGTATAATTTTTCGGAAACATTTAGTTTGGATATGCCCATAATAATTTTCAACTTGGTGCGCTTTAAGCTATGAAAGTAAAACCTTGCTTCTCAATTAACTGCAAAAACAGCTTAGCATTAAAAACACTGGCCTTCCTAATATACTGAACTGTCTCGTGCTATATTAAAGCATAAGGAGAATATATGAATTCTAATCAAAAAGGTTTTAGTGTCGTAGAAATACTAATAGTAATTATTGTTATTGGGTTACTTGGAGCTGTTGGTTGGCTTGTATATGACCGCCAAAAGAGTAAAACATCAGAAACACAGACTAATACCCAACAAAAAGAAGAAACACCGAAGCAAGAGACTGAACAAACTGAACAGAAACTTATAAATACAGGCTGGAAAGTGTATACATCTGAAAAACTCAACTTGAGTTTTGAATATCCAGAGAGCTGGACTGTAAAAGAAGAAGACCAGATTTCTTCTGGAAGTAGGATTTACATCAGTAGTCACAGTGGTGAATACAATAAGGGAAATATACCTAGCGGCTACCAGAATATCTGGCTTTCAACTTGGGACCAAGAGGTTTCAGCCGAAGACGAGAATAGCGTAAAAAGCGGGTCACCAAAATGCTGTGAGGCAGGCCCAGTAACACCGAGTAGTATCCAAGCAGGTAGCATAAAAATAAATGCATACGAATACCAGACTGTGGGTGGACCAAAGCTACAGGCTTATTGGACCAGTAATGGTAAGCGATACTATGCTACCAATGCAACAGAAATTGGCAATCAGAATAGTATGGTTGATACACTGAAGAAACTATTGCCTACAGTCAAGCACTTGTAACTAGCCAACCCCTTCGGGGTTAATAGTTCTAAACCAATCGTTGGGTTAAAACGTATTCGTATTGTTATTAGCTTATCTGTTAAGTGGGCAGTTTTCTAACTTTTTCGTCTGGTTTCCCTTTGCTGGGAATTAGAGATGTTAAAACCAGGATTTAACAGATAAAAAGAGCCCTTTTCGGGCTCAAAGTTGCGAATGGTGCGAGCGACGGGACTTAAACCCGTGGCCTCTTCCTTGGCAAGGAAGCGCTCTATCAGCTGAGCTACGCTCGCATATTTATGAACTGTGATTAATTATAAAGGTTCTGCTGTTTTTTGAAGAAGCGCATCCTTGGCAGAGTATAAATACGGTATGTAAATATTGATGCACTCCCATGTCATTCGACATGGCCGTATCGGATGATACGGTAAACAACTGAGCTACACCCGCATAATAACTAGCAAATTGTATCAAAACACCTTACAAATGGAAAGTGCCAGACCCGTAAATACACGCATGCTTGTCATTGAAGTTTTATTAATGAGAGATAATATGAGATTTTATTGCCGCCGGTATAGATTTAATGGGACTAAGCCGTATCGGGTTATAAAAAGATGCCCATGGATTTTCGCGTTTGATTATCAGGTCGTGCATAATCATGGCCCCGGCAGTTCCATTGCTTAACCCCCATTTCATAAACCCGGTGGCTGTGTAGAGATTTTTAGACCAGGGATATAATCTGCCGACAAGCGGGATGCCGTCATATGGTAAATAATCCATGTCAGACCATGCGTGAGTAATTTCACTAAGTCCATAGTGTTTCTTCGCATAGTTTGCCAGTAGCTCGTAACGCGACTTCTTGCTCAATCGCATACCGGGTATGTTCCCGCCGGCCCCTACAATGATTAAAAACAGCTGGCCGCTTTGTTCTATCTGCATTATTGAATGGTGATGCGGATCGGGTGAAATGTACATGCCTTTTTGTTTCTTGTCTGTCTTGCCGGCAATACCAAATGACTCAGTTGGATACTCAAGCAGACCATACCCGAAACGAGCCGCCAAAGGAAAAGTTGGCACTTTGGTAGCGACAATAATATGTTTCGCAAAAACTTTTGCTTTTGAGGTTCTTACGCGGCAGGGATTTCCTTCTCGTATGCCGATTGCTTTGCTCTTTTCAAACACGTACCCGCCGTTTTTTGTAATAGACTGGGCAAGCCCTAAAAGATACTTTTGAGCATTCATTTTACCTTGGCCTGTGAACTTAACGGCGGCTTTTATTTTAAACGGCAGTGGTACTTTGGCCTCAAACGAAGCTGGTAAGCCGACTTTTGATGCGGCTTTTACCTCTTGCTTAAACTGAGAAACCTTTTTTATATTATCGGTAAAAACATAACTGGACTCCTGCTCCCAATCACAGTCAATCCCCTCTTTTTCGATGATTTCAGCCACCTTGTCAACTGCCGCTTGGTTAGCTTGGGCATATACATGCGCTAATTTCTTGCCGTGTTTATTTTGCATATCAGCATATACAAGTCCATGCTGAGACGTAACTTTTCCTGTAGTCCGCCCGGTTGTTCCACTGCCTAAAGTGTCTTGCTCCAGCACGGCAACTTTCATACCCGATGTTTGAAGCAAATATCCTGCTGTGAGACCTGTAATCCCTGCGCCTACTATAACTACGTCGACTTTAAGATCGTTCAGAAGTTCCGGA
>JBBDZT010000017.1:3080-6272 GCA_040900025.1 Saccharimonadales bacterium (SeqCode) | reverse complement strand
TTCCCAGTCATGCGACACTCCTACTAAAAGCACCAATTCATAAATTTTGTCCCGATACTTTTCAGGTATGAATTCATACAGAAGATTAGTTAAGTCAATTGCACGTCCGGCAACATCCAGAGCGTGCTCCGCATTGTGTTGGGGAAGCGATGTATCCGAGTTTTCTCCATATCTAAGCTCTACATCATGAAGGGCAATTGTAGCCAGCGAACGCGCAGTTTCGTTAAACTCATAACCATCAGGCTGTATTCGCTCTATAAGCTGGTCAACTGCTACCTCAAAATTCTTCATTGCGAATTATTTATTATAAACTGATTTGTGCACTTAATCAATTTTCTTGTGTGGCGATTACGTCTCAAATCAGATATCAGCTTGGTCTGGTATATTAAGACTATGGAAACGGTTCTATTCGTCTGCTGGCATAATTCAGCAAGGTCACAAATGGCTGAAGGTTTACTCCGCCATTATGGTAAAAACGGGTTCAAAGTTTTTTCCGCCGGCATAGAAAAATCTGAAATACGACCGGAAGCAATTAAAGTTATGTCCGAAGTCGGCATAGACATCTCAAACCAATTTCCCAAGACCCTAGAACGCTATCTTGATCAAAGCTTTGACGAAGTAGTAACAGTATGTAATTCAGCAGATAAAGCTTGTCCATCCTTCCCTAATGCTAAAAACCGCCTTCATTGGGATTGCCCGGATCCGGAAAAAGTTAAAGGAACCGAAAAAGAAATATTACAGGCTTTTCGCGATAGCAGAGACATGCTTAAATCAAAAATCGAAAAAGAGCTATTACGACCTAGCTAGGTTTCTTCCTAAGAAGAGTGATAAAGAGATACTTGCATTAGGTTATAGTCGTTTCTTATGTTTTATAAGCGGTTGCAAAATAAACAATTATTGGAGTATCATCAAGATATAAACATAAGGAGGATTCAATGTTAAATTATTTAGCGCATGCAGGTTTAAGCGATTCCAGCTCATACCTAAGCAGCAGCGAAGTATCGGTAAGCTGGCTGGCTATATTTCTGGCTACCCTTGCTGCAATGGTAATCGGATCAGTCTGGTATGGACCGTTGTTTGGCAAGCAGTGGATGAAAGCCGTAGGACTAAAGAAAAAAGATATTCAGGGAGGCTCATTGTGGCCCACGGTAGCTATGGCCGGCTTAGCCCTTGCACAAGCTGTCATTTTGGCGCATTTCATAGCTTACGCTTCTAACTTTTATTTTGATTTTGACGGTTGGGTTGTGGGTGCACTGACCGGGCTCTGGGCTTTTGCCGGGTTCATAGCACCAGTGTTGATTTCAAACACGATGTTTTCCAAAGGCTCAACTGAGCTGCTTAAGATTAATCTTGGCAATCAATTCTTAACCCTTTTAGTGATGGGTATTATCTTAGGAACTATTAGCTAGAGGGTTTATTTTTTATCTTTAACAGGTTTTTTTGCTTCTGATTGTTTGTCAGTTGATTTGTCTTTGGGGTCCTCGGCTTTTTCTTCCGGCTGCTTGTCGATTGTTTCAGTTTCCGGCTTGTCTTGGGCTTTTTCCAGAGTTACGGTCTCTTCGGGGACTTCAGCTTTAGGCTCTTCCGGCACGATCGGTTCAGGTACGTAGTTAACCTTGTCCTGGTCGAAATTAACTGCTGAAAGCCTCGCGGACTTGCCTGTTCGCTCTCGCATATAGCTTAAGTAGTTGCGTCGGACCTTGCTTCTCTTAACAATCTGTATTTTGGTAACGAACGGACTGTGAATCAAAAAAGTCTTTTCAACGCCTATTCCGCTGGCAATGCGTCGCACGGTAATACTTGAGCTAAGAGACTTCTTCCGCTTCGTGCGTATAACTAAGCCTTCAAAAACCTGCACTCTTTCTTTGCCGCCCTCGCGGATCTTCTGGTGTACGCGTACGGTGTCGCCGCTTTTAACGTCAACTATGTGAGGTTTTTTAAAACTCTGCTCAATTTCTTTTATAACTGATACTGTCATTAGAACTAAGAATATATCACATCTGTTGAGATTATGGAAGACTTTACCGATGCTTGACATATAAAGTATATTTAGAAGCTGTGAACTATAAGAAACGAGCTTTAGATAAGCACAAAGAACTTAGAGGAAAAATAAGCGTAGAGCTGAAAGATAATTTGGACACGCTTGATCAGCTCAGTACTTACTACACTCCCGGGGTTGGAAGTGTCAGCAAGTATATAGCAGAAAATCCTGACTCGGCACGTGATCTAACCTGGTTAAATAATTCCGTGGCTGTTATAAGCGACGGAAGCTCGGTGCTCGGCCTAGGCAATATAGGACCGCAGGCGGCATTGCCGGTAATGGAAGGTAAATGCATGTTGTTTAAAAAATTTGCAGGTATAGATGCGGTACCTATCGTTCTAAAAAGCCAGAGCATTAAGCGAATAGAAAAAACTATCAAGCAGATAGCACCCTCCTTCGGCGGGATTAATCTGGAAGATATCGCCGCGCCAAAGTGCTTTGAAATTGAAAATAACCTCAAGAATCAGCTTGATATACCAATAATGCATGATGATCAGCACGGGACCGCCATAGTAGTTCTAGCCGGACTGATCAACGCGCTTAAGATAGGAAACAAAAATCTAGCTCAATGCACGGTAGTTGTAAACGGTGTCGGAGCAGCCGGAGTCGCGATAATAAAATTAATTCACAAGTATGAACCAAAGGTTAAGATAATAGCCGTAGACAGCAAAGGTATTATCGGAGGTAACAGAAAACACTTGGATTCTTCTAAAAAATACCTACTGGAGAGGCATATTATTATCGGGAATAACCAAGGCGGCCTAAAGGACGCGATGAAAGATGCTGATATTTTTGTCGGTGTATCAAGAGCCAACGTTGTCGACAGGGCTATGGTAGGGTCAATGAACAAAGATCCGATCATATTTGCCATGGCTAACCCTGACCCGGAGATACATCCTGATGAGGCCAAAAAAGCCGGCGCCTGCGTCGTAGCTACCGGACGGAGCGATTTTCCTAACCAGGTCAACAATGCCCTGGCTTTTCCCGGTATTTTCCGCGGGGCGCTAGACAATCATGTGAACCGAATAACCAACAAGCACAAAATAGACGCTGCTAAAACAATAGCCGGGCTAATAAAAAACCCGTCTGCAGACCATATTATTCCATCCGTCCTGGACGAGCGGATTGTTCCGGCGGTTGCCAAAGTCATA
>JBBDZT010000017.1:0-2980 GCA_040900025.1 Saccharimonadales bacterium (SeqCode) | reverse complement strand
AGCATAGTAATCATGCCGTCTTTTATAGCTGTTTTCTCTATCATATCGGTTGAAATATCGGCCGGCGGTCTTGCCAGGATTCCCCTGATACCTTCGGTCATTAACAACTGCTCCCTAATAGCCATTTGGCCTTTGTAGCCAAATGGATTGTCTTTGGTAGGTTTAGGTTTATATAAAGTTGCTTTGTCTAGATCAGGTTTTTCGACGTTGGGCGGCAAAGTATCTATGACTTCTTTAAGTTGCCTTTTAAGAGCTTCGTCCGGCTTATAGGCGGTTCTCGACGAATCATCAACTTTACGCACCAGGCGCTGCGACATAATCAGCTGGATTGAACTGGCAAATAACGGGTTGATGCCGACAAAATCAATCAAACGGGTTAATGCCGCAGACGAGGACTGAGCATGAAACGTGGAAAGGACAAGATGACCGGTAAGAGAGGCCTGTAAGGCAGTCCTGGCCGTGTCTTTATCACGTATTTCGCCGACCATCACAACATCGGGGTCAAGACGAAGCACGGCTCTAAATTTCTCAGCGAAAGCCAGCTCGTCTTCATCGCCGTGAACAGGAATCTGCATGATTCCGGGCAAGTAATATTCTATCGGGTCCTCAAGGGTTATGAGTTTTCGCTCCGAGGTATTAAGCGTACTTAGTAGAGAATAAAGCGTGGTTGTTTTACCGGAACCGGTCGGTCCTACTGCCAACACCAGGCCTGAAGGATGAGCGATTATGTTGTCGACTACCTGCTTCTCTTTTCCATTCAAACCGAGATTGTCCAGCTTTAAAAGAGCCAGGTCAAAGTTGAACAAACGCATGACCACATCAAGCCCATAGGCGGTCACAACTGCCTCAACGCGCAGGTTAACCGTAACATCTTCCCCGGTTGCCAACTGATACGTCTTATTTATGTGGCCCGTTTGCGGGTTCGGTTCACCCGTGCTTATATTGGCTGCAATTGCTATAGAAGAAAGTAGTGTTTTATATTTTTCATAGCTTAGAGACGCGACGGGATGAAGCACTCCGTCCACGCGTATCCGCACCCTGACTGCTTCCTTCTGGCACTCCAAATGGATATCAGAGCCCTTAAGCTGGAATGTCTGCTGAACGAGATAAGCCAGAATATCATCAGCCAAGACCTTATTAAGTGTCTGCGTAACTTGATCAAACAGCTCCGAGTCATTCTCCTTAGAAAATTTTACATCTTGATATTCGACTTTCTTGGGCGGGTTATAAAGTCTGATGTACTCTTTAAAACCGGTATTGGAAATTAACGCGAACTCTACCCGCTGGTCTAAAAACCTGTCGCGTAGCTCCTCCATAGTCGATTGAGAAGTATTGTTAGTTACGCCAAATTTAATATTATGCGCGTCGCCATAAATAGGAACAGCATGTAATTTTTCCAGCTCGTCTTTGCCAAGGATATCTTCGTGCAGGGTTTTTTCGTTATCGTACGTATTGGCATAAGCCATGCCTAAAACCTGGGCACGCCGCTGGGTTGACTTTTCTTCGTCGGCTCTGGCATCTTCTGACATCAGACAATATTATAACTGCTAAAGGTTATAATAAGAAAATCATATATTTATCAAGTTATACTGTTGTATGAAAATGCCTGAGATAGTTGTAATTGCGCATAATATAAGAAGCTCTCATAACATTGGGGCTATTTTTCGCACCTGTGAGGGTTTGGGAGTAGAAAAACTTATTTTAAGCGGCTACAGCCCCTATCCTGGGAAGCCAAACGACAAACGGCTACCTCATTTGGTTGAAAGAGCGAACAGGGGCATCAACAAAACCGCCCTGGGGGCGCAGAATTATTTAAAATGGGAACGTCCGGGTAATGTGCTATCCGCAATTACCAAATTAAAAATCAAAGGCTACACCATAGCGGCGCTTGAACAATCAGAGAAAAGCATAGAATTAAGCGAATACAAACCTGCTGGTCGAATAGCTCTTATACTCGGCAATGAAATAGAGGGCATGGATAAAGAAATTCTTGATATTTCAGACATAATTATTGAAATAGCAATGAAGGGCAAAAAAGAATCTTTCAATGTCTCCATTGCCGCCGCGATGTGTTTATATAAACTTACGTCTATAAAGTGATAAAATATAAAAGTAGACAATAAAAATGAGCAAACACCAACAAAAATTCAAAGATCCATACACGTTAAAACGACGGAAAACCTTTAAGGATCATAACGACAGGTATAAAAAAGTTTATCATCCTTATTTACCGGCTATTTTAATCTTTATTCTGAGCTTGGCTATATTTACTACCACGTCCAGGTCAACCGAACAGGTCCTGAGCGCAGCTACGGATATATCTGCCAGCAGATTACTGAATGAAACTAATGAAGTCAGATTAGAAAATGGGGCGTCTGAGCTTAAGTTTAATGAGCTTCTTGGTGAAGCTGCACAAAACAAAGCAGACGATATGGCCAAGCGGGATTATTGGTCCCACAATACACCGGAAGGAAAGCAACCTTGGCAATTCGTTAATGACCAAGGCTATAAATACTCCATAGCTTCTGAAAATTTAGCATTCGGCTTCAACAGCGCGGATGAAGCGATAAACGCCTGGATGAAAAGCGATTCCCACAGAAAAGCAATGTTGGATAAATCGGTATATGACGTCGGTTTCGGCATTAGCACCAGTCTTAACTACCAAGATAAAGGCGCTCAGACAATTATCGTTGCAATGTACGCTAGCCCGCAGGTGGCTGGCGTGGCAAACTCCACGGAAAACCTAATTACCCAAAATGAAGAAAAGGTAACATTCGCTCAATCTATCAGCGGCTTCAATAGTAATTTGACGACATTCATTATAGGCGGTTTGGCGGGCGGCTTGGTAGTATTTATATTCGCTAAAAACATAGTACTTATCCGCAGAAAATATATAAAGGGCAAAAACTTTATACTTCACCACCCGGCTTACGACTTAACCGCCTTTTCGGTCATTGTGCTGCTGGTTGTACTATCACGG
>JBBDZT010000016.1:0-6521 GCA_040900025.1 Saccharimonadales bacterium (SeqCode) | reverse complement strand
TTTTGAGTTCGGGCTGTATCTTGACGGACTTGTTTTTGATAGCGAGACTTCAGAGTTAACTTACTATACCTATCACGAGGATAGATCTGCCCAAATTAAGAAGCTGATCGATGAGCTGGACAATTTTGCAGTGCCCGATAAGTTGAAAAATGTGCAAGAGCTTGGTTATAGCCTGAGTGAAGACAACTATAAAAAAGTGGTTGCAGATACTCTTGAAGAAATTCGTTCAGGCAATAGTTTTCAGGTAGAAGTCGGCATAAAGAAAAAATATATGATCGAAGGCGATAAATTTGCTATATATAACCATTTACGCCAGATAAACCCCAGTCCATATATGTATTATTTGAAGTTTGGCGAGCGGGAGCTGTTCGGGGCAAGTCCGGAGATAGTCGCCAGCCTAAAGAACGGCAGTATATTAACTACGCCTGCCGCCGGAACAATTGAGCGCGGTGAAACGGAAGAATCTGATCGCGATAATGTCCGCCGGATGACGAATGACCCGAAAGAAATAGCAGAACACAGAATGCTGGTAGACATGCATCGTAATGATATTTCACGAGTCGCAAAAAAAGGTTCGGTGAAAATCGATAAACTAATGCATATTATGAAATTCAAATACGTACAACATATGGTTAGCGATATAACAGGAGAAATAAGGGAAGACAAAGACGCGTTTGATTTGATTGAAAGTATCATGCCCTGCGGCGTGCTAACCGGAGCGCCTAAAATTGAAACAATAAAAATTATCAATAACAATGAACAAAGCCCCCGCGGTCCATATGGCGGAGGGGTAGGTAGATTCAGCTTTAACGGCGACTGTGTTTTTGCTATGCCGATAAGAAGTTTATTTTTTAACGGAGATAAAGGGTTTAATCAGGCTTGCGCCGGTATTGTTTTTGATTCCGATCCGGCTAAGGAATATGCTGAAGTTATCGCCAAGCTAACCGGGATGGAAGAAAGTATAAAGAGATCTACAACATGAAGATCCTGCTTATAGACAACTATGATAGTTTTACGTATAACCTGCTTCATTTGTTTGCGCAAATTAACGGTGTCGAGGTTGAGGTTGTCAGAAATGACGAAAATTTCCTAGGCAAGTTATCAACCGGCGAATTTGACGGAGTTATAATCAGCCCCGGTCCGGGCGATCCGACAAACGAGCATTATTTCGGGAAAAATATGCAGGTTATTAAGGACTACGGCCTAAAAGGCCTGCCCGTCTTAGGCGTATGCTTGGGCTTCCAAGGTATTGCTGCTTATTTTGGCGCTAAACTTAAAAAAGCTGATTCGCCCATGCATGGCAAAACTTCAAAATTAAAAATACTGCAAAACGACGGCTTATTAAAAAACATGGATAGCGGTATAGAGGTAATGCGTTATCATAGCCTTATGATCGATACCTATAATCCTCTACCGGATGAGATAATCTTTACCGCGGAAGTCGATCGCAATGAAGACTCCGTAAAATTGAACGGCATAGAAATGATGGCTTGCAGGCACCAGGCGCTTCCTATCTATGGAGTGCAATTTCACCCGGAAAGCTTTGCCAGCGAGTTGGGGGACACTCTTGCGAAAAATTTCGTTAATATAATTCAAAGCACCAAATGACTATCAAGGAATTCTTACAAAACACGGTTGACGGCAAATTAAGTCTTGCTCGACAGAAAGAGTATTTAAATGACCACCCTTTTGGCGGATCATCTAAAAATAAGGCCGAAGAAATAGCCGAAGCCGTCGAGTACCTTTATACGCTTATGGCCGATGCGCCGAAACTATCGGAAGCGATTGATCTTTGCGGGACAGGCGGGTCAGGCCTAGCCCGAATCAATACCAGTACGATCAGTGCTTTCGTGGTAGCCGGGGCGGGAGTCAAAGTGGCTAAGCACGGCAATAATGCCGCAAGCGGCAGATTTGGCAGTTTTGATTTGCTGGAAAAACTTGGCATTCCTACAGCTTTAAGTAAAAATGAATTACAGCTTAGATACCGGGCTTATAATCTGGCTTTTTTATATGCCCGCACTTTCCATCCGGTAATGAAGCATTTTGCCCCGGTACGAGCAGAGCTTAATAAACCTACCTTTTTTAATATACTCGGTCCACTTTTAAGTCCGGTCAAAGCAAAAAGACAGTTTATAGGCACACCAAAAATAGAATATGCCGAAATAATTATAGAAGTCTGCAGAATTTTAAATAAGGACAGAGTTATCGTAGCGGTAGGCTCGGATGGCCTGGACGATATAACCCTTACCGGTAATACAGCCATATTTGAGCTTAATAATGGCAATATCAAGAATTACGAAATAAGCCCTAAAGATTTCGGCATTGATAATTTAGCGGATTCAAAACAATTGGCCCCTGGTTCAAATGAAGAAAACATAAAAATTGCCGAGGACATAATGTCGGGCGACTACCATTCGCCCAAAACCGATCTAGTGCTTATAAATTCCGCTGCCGCTATATATATCGCCGGCAAGGCTGATACATTCAAAGAAGCTTATAAAATTGCGAAAAAATCATTAGAATCAAAAGCCGCGAGAAAAATATTCGACTCATATAAAATGCCGGATGTCCTAAGAAGGATCGCGAAAAGAGACAATAAGCGGAAATTTACGCCGCATATTGAGGTTCCCAGTAAAAACAGGATTTACAAAGGTGGGTTAATCGCCGAAATAAAAAAACGCAGTCCAAGCGAAGGACTTATCGCGGACAACATAGACGTAGTCAATCAAGCTAAAATTTATGAGGACTCGGGCGCGAAAGCAATCAGTGTTCTGTGCGAACCGGAAGATTTCGGCGGAAGTTTTGAAGATTTGGCAAGAGTTTCAGAATCAGTTGATATACCGGTTTTATGTAAAGATTTTGTCATGAGTAAAGAGCATATAGGAGCAGCAAAAACGGCTGGCGCCGACATGATTCTTTTAATTGTTGCTATGTTGGATGATCAAAAATTGAAAGAGCTTTATGATTATGCTTCAGAGAATTTCCTGCAAGTGCTTGTGGAAGTCCATAATGATTCAGAACTTCAGCGAGCGCTTAAATTAAATCCGAAAATAGTCGGAATAAACAGCCGAAACCTGAATGATTTTTCTCTAAATAACAACCTATTTGACCAACTTGTCAAAGAGATTCCGAAGGGCGTTCTAAAAATAGCGGAAAGCGGTATAAAAAACTATGCGGACATTCCGAAAGGCTCGGAAGGTATACTGGTCGGCACGGAAATTATGAAACATCCCTTTCCCAGATTGAAGATAAAAGAACTTTTGGGTACGCCGATAATAAAACTGTGCGGGATAAGATCAGTTGCCGCGGCAAAGCTTTGCAATGATTTGGATGTGGATATGATGGGTATTAATTTTGTCCACAGAAGTAGGCGTAAGGTTGATGTTAATTTAGCTAGAAACATGGTTAAAGCCGTTAAAAGTACAATAACAGTCGGTGTCTTTGAAGACCAAGATCCGCAAGAAGTTAATACTATTGCTAAACAATCCGGCGTGGATGCCGTTCAGCTTTCCGGACACGAACACAATCTATCCGCGTATGAATTGCCAATTATTAAAACCATCCGTCCGGGCGAGCCAAGGCCCAAAGAAGCATTTTTGACTTTAATAGACAACAAAATTTCCGGAAGTGGCAAGACATTTGACCATTCTAAGATCAAACAATACGAACCAAGCCTGATCGCCGGCGGCATCAGCATTGATATTGCGAGGAAGCTTTATGAAAATAAAAAACCGCTGGGGTTTGATACAGCCAGCGGTATTGAAACGGACGGCAATGTGGACTTACACAAAATAAACGAGTTTATAAAAGCTTTTAATTAAGCTCTAGCTTTTATGAGATAATGTAGAGACAAGGGGGTTTTATGGTATACGGGCAAGATCATAAACAAAAAGACGATATAGCAAGCGAAGTTTTGGAGCATCTCAAAAATCCTCCAATAGAGGTCATAAACCCTAAAAAAAATCACTCAAATACGAAAAAATATCTTATTATCGCAATAGCAGTTTTAGTTGTTTTAAGCGCGGGAGGCTTTGGCGCCTGGAAGTTTCTGTTAAGCGACGACAATACATCAAATCAAACAGAACCTGAGGCCGAAAGCCCAAGTAATGCTAATGAAGAAGTTTCTATAAACGAACTCACGGAGGAGTATTCGAGCGATCGTTTGCTGATTGACTTTAAATATCCCGCTAACTGGAAAGTGGATGAAGACAGCGGTGAAATCATAGTTTATTCGCCTGAAGAAGAAATAACGGACATTGGCGGAGAAAATGTTTCAGGCGAATTTAAAATACTGATTAAGCAGGGCGCAGACAAATCTGATAGCGAATATTTGGGACGCGGGTTCGCAGTGGGAAAATCCCAGCCGTTCAAATATAGCGATCCGACTGCGTCGCAAAGGGAAGAGAGCTTTATAACTGATTTTGGTCTGGATGCTTCGGATAATTTCGCATACTTTGTAGCTCAAGGAAATTTCGAATTGAAAAAAAATGAGACTCTAGGATCGGATTTTGCCGGCAAGGCGGACGAAGTTCTGGTCTCAGGCGGCTTATATAGCAAGGGCTCCGAGGATAAAACAAAACTGGTTTCTTTAAACCCCAAAGACTATCTGTCAAATGAAACATATTTGCTAGCTATAGAGATAGTAAAGACTCTTAGGCTGAGGTAGTTTTTATAATTTCCAAAAGTTCTTCATGCACAACACCGTTTGTAGCCAGCACCCCTTCAAAATATTTGGAAAAATCCAGTTTGGATCCGTCGGGCGCGGTAATTTTGCCGCCGGCTTCTTCCAGGATTATAGCCGTAGCAGCCAGGTCATGTGTCTTCGGATCATCGGAAAAATAACCGACGAATTTGCCTTCTGCAACCAGACAGGATTTATAGACTGCTCCTTCCAAACAGACTGTACTTGCTCCTCTAGCCACAATTTTTTCTACGATTTCCGCATTTCTTAGCAGCTGTTCGCCGTCACTGGCTAATGCAACATAGTGATTTCTAAGGCCATTTTTCGAAACTTTTAGCTTAATATTGTTGCAGTAACTACCATGTCCTTTAACGGCATAAAACATTCTATTCAAAAAAGGATCATAAGCAACGCCCATAACAGGTACACCTTTATTGACCAAGCCAAGCGAAAACATCGCGCTGGGCGCGCCGTAAATAAATGCTCTGGTACCGTCTATCGGGTCGCATATCCAAACGGTGTTTTCTTGGCCGTATTCAATTGTACTTTCTTCCTCGCCGATAATTCCATAGTCAAACTGTTTCGATAGTTCTTCTATGACCAACCGGTTAACTTTTTTATCTGCAATTGTTACGGGTGAAGCGTCATCTTTATAGTGCGTTTGTTTATCAAGCGAAAAATATTCAAGCATTATATCACCGGCTTTTTTAGCCAGTTTTTTTGCAAATGCCAGTTCGGCTTCGTACATATCAATTCATTCTAACAGACGGATATATACAAGTTACGTTTTTTCGGGCCGTCCATTTCAATCAAAACTATTTTTTGCCAAGTGCCAAGCACAAGTCTGCCGCCTTTGACGGGAACCGTAACATTCGGACCGATAACGGAGTGAATTATATGCGAAGGGAAGTGTTCCGGGTCATGATGACGGCTAAAATCCAGCTTTGGTATCATTTCCCAGACCGCTTCGGCTAAATCTTTATCGGCGCCCGGGTCAAGATCAGCTGTAGTAACCCCGCATGTCGTATGAGCGGCAAATATATTCACCAGGTTATTACCGGCTTTTACTAATCGTTGGACCTTATCCGTTATATCAATAACTTGCCTGCTATTATTTGTTTCTATTTCCAGCTCCATAATATTATTTTAACGCAGACCGTATAGCATTACGGCGTTTTTTAATTTACAATTTATAATCATGGGTTTGTTAGGCGTATCTCACAAAGTAGTAATAGTCGAAGATAATATGGCGCTGGCTGATATTTATAAAACCCGGCTGGAGTTACTTGGGTATACGTGTCATACCGCTCTTGACGGTGAAAAAGCACTGGAAGTAATCAAGAAAGAAATACCTGATCTGGTTTTACTCGATCTGATGGTACCGAAGATTGCCGGCGACATGATACTTAAAAAAATGCGGGAAAGCGAATGGGGCAGGGACATCAAAGTTCTGATTATTTCCAATTTGAATGAAGCAGACGCGCCAGCCGGTCTTCGCGATATGGGCATAGAGGGCTATGCCGTAAAAGCTAATTTATCCAATAATCAGCTGGATCAGCTTGTCGATAGCATCTTAAAGCCGCCGGATCAGGAAGAAGACGTCGTATTAGAGCGAAAAGACACCTGACCTACTTTAAGATAAATATACTGTAGAAAGCTACAAGCAAACTAACCATAGTCAGCACTAAAAATAAAGTTGTCTTACGCGATTCGTTTCTGAATTCTTTAATTAGCTGCCCAAGCCTTTTGATTTCCTCTTTTTCGTATTTGTCGTAATTATTTTTGCTCATTTTTCTAATTAAAGGATACCACCTCTGTTTCGATTTGACTACGAGAAAAT
>JBBDZT010000015.1:0-6714 GCA_040900025.1 Saccharimonadales bacterium (SeqCode) | reverse complement strand
ATATGTGCAAATATTCAGACTTCTCGTATTCAAAAAGTTCGTCCTCTTTGAAAAAGGCCTTTACTTCAGCTTCTCCATTCTTCTTGCTATCTGAAGCGTGAATTAAATTACGTCCGGTGCCTATAGCCATATCGCCCCTCACCGTACCGGCTTCAGCCATGCGAGGATTGGTGTCCCCAACTATCAATCTTACGGAGTTAACGCACTCGTACCCTTCCCAAGCCATGATAACAACTGGAGAGCTTTTCATAAATTTTTCCAAGCCCTCATAAAAATCTTTTTCAAGATGTTCTCTATAGTGTTGCTGCAAAAGCTCGCTGTTTAGCGAGAGCATTTTAACTCCTATTAATTTAAGGCCTTTGAGCTCGAAGCGACGTATGATTTCGCCTACGAGGCCACGTTGAAGCGCGTCAGGTTTGGCAATAATTAAAGTTTTTTCCATTTAAATTTCCTTTTAATTTGACTTATTTAATAAATTATAACAGATACATGAGCATAAAGAAGTTAACCTATAGCGTATAATGAGAAGATAAATAAAAAAATCAATAATCAGCGCATAAAATGAAAATATCAAAGCTAAAAACCGATTTTCTGGAATACTTGGAGATTGAACAAAACCGATCGCAAAAAACCATAGAAAATTATGACCACTACCTAACCAGGTTGATTGATTTTGCCGGAGATATAGACGTTTCGGAAATAGATCCGGAGCTAATACGCAAATGGAGGTTATGGCTGAACCGATTAGGCACAAACACTTCCGACGAGCTGCAAAAATCCACTCAGAATTACCACCTTATAGCATTCCGTAGTTTTTTAAAATATTGTGCAAAGCGCGATATCAGCACCCTGCCGGCTGACAAAATAGAGCTGGCTCGAACCAAAAGAGCCCAAGTGACTTTCTTAAATGATGAAGAGATGCTCCGCTTGCTTTCCGAGCCGGGCACAGACCGGGAAAATGGTCTTAGGGACAGAGCTATACTGGAACTCCTTTATTCCAGCGGTCTTCGGGTTTCAGAGCTGGTATCACTCAACAAAGACCATATTAACCTTAAAAGACAGGAGTTTATGGTCAGAGGTAAGGGCCAGAAAGACAGACCTATCTTTATTAGCGAGGAGGCCACCGAATGGATACAGAAATATCTGGATAAAAGAATTGATAATTCAACCCCTCTGTTCGTTAGAGTCGGCGGCAATAAAAAGTCCGATCAAAGCGGCAACCACAAACGACTGACAGCCCGGAGCGTACAAAGAATGGTTTCCCGATATGCCGTGCTGGCAGGAATTACGAAACATGTAAGCCCTCACACCCTTAGACACAGTTTTGCTACGGATCTATTGATGAACGGAGCAGACCTTAGAAGCGTGCAGGCGCTTCTCGGACACAGTAACATCTCTACAACGCAGATATACACCCATGTAACCGACCCGCATCTAAAAAGCGTGCATCAAAGATTCCACCGTAAAAAATCAGCTAAGAATTAACAGTTGTCGTCAACTTTGTCCGGGCGTACTTCAAGTTGTTTGCACACATCTGAAGAGGTTTGCAGAACAAAGCCCGGTATAAAGCCACTATTTAAGCCGCTGAGGTCAATCATTTCTTGCACGCGCCTTAGGATATCGCCTGCCTGGCCGGTGGAGTCCACTTCCATCTGCGCGTCTCTAAACTTTATTTGACCACCCGAAGAGTTTGTGCCGGTTACAGTTACTTGATTTGATTTGTACAATGAGCGTATGTTTAAATACAGCTTTTCTTTATTGATTGCATCAATAGTTAAACTGCAACCGCCGCTTGCATTACATCCGCCACTCACTACAGAGCCTTGCCTGGTAACTGACCCGGAGGCACTAGCGTAGGGGGATGATGTTCCTGCAGACGACGTAGGTTTCGCATATACAAGAAATGTATTATTAATAAGTTGTGTTCTGTTGGTTGAGCTAGGATCAACTAGTTCAATCCTTAAAAGCCCGGCCTCACAATCATTAGCAAGCTGTCTAGGCAAGTCGGTTCCCGCCCCTGGACAGCCACTAAAAACCGTCCCGCCGTCTTCTTTAGTCCAGTTAATAGTTAAGCTGGAGATGTCTAGACTTGCGTTAGCATCTTCTATGGGGACGATAGTGGAGGCTCCGACATCTATGCTTGAATATCTTAAGGTGTCTGGAGTGCGATCGTACAAAACACAAGTGTATTTAGTATTTTCGAATTCTCCCACTTGCGACTCTTTTTCAGGAAATTGATTTCCCGGCTCTGCTCCTGATACTC
Organism: Saccharimonadales bacterium (SeqCode); assembly: GCA_040900025.1. Taxonomy (GTDB): domain Bacteria; phylum Patescibacteriota; class Saccharimonadia; order Saccharimonadales; family 2-12-FULL-41-12; genus JANWLD01. The sequence goes on along the minus strand of JBBDZT010000015.1, from coordinate 4,451 downwards.
CTTCACATTCTTTTTTTTGAAGGCCTGGAAGCACTCCCGGTGGCGGGTTTGCCACAAAATCCTTAGCGTCGCTTACACCCGATTCCGCGGCATAAAACGCCTGGCTGCTAAGCTGTCTGTCCAGGGCTTGTCTTTGTTCCCTGTTGGCATTTTGGGTCATAGCCAAAACAACCAAAGTCAGCAAGGTCATAATCAATATAACAATTACCATAGAAGCGATACCGGATTGATTTTTCTTTAGACTACGGCTATGTTTTTTGGTTTTCATTAAATTATTCTATTACCATAAGCTATTTTACACGTTTATTAACTATAGTTTCAAGCTCGGACGTAGCGCAGAAATTACCGCCGACAAAGCTCGGCCTGCAAAGACCTGTTGCAGGAAGGGCTATTATCGGTGTTGTCTCGTCAGCATTAGGCGGATAGTGCGTAAGCAAATCATTATCGCCATAAGCAACCTTAACATTGATTTTGAAAAGATCAGGGCTAATTGAAGCTACCCTGAAGTCCAAAAGCCGGACATTTTCAGGAAGAAGCTCAGTGCCAGCAGGATCCTCAAGGTCTATAGGGGAGCAAGCGCTAAGATCAGTCCTCCTGTCATATATTAAACCGGCTATTATTACGCCATCGCTAATGTCTGTATCCACTTTTGAATTTATAGTGTAAGTATATCGGTCCTGGCCAAAGCATATAACTTGAGTCCCGGGAAAACTGCCTCCTGTAGACATAGGCTGTCCGGTAAACTGCACGGTGCGCGAAATCGTATCAATAACCGATCTTGAGGTTTCTTGCGTCTTAGAAGAGGTAATCCCCTTGTAGTATATTCTCCCTATAGCTATTACCCCGCTAGCCGCAACAATCAAAATAACGCCGAATATGCTGGTGGCTATCATCAGCTCGACTATGGTAAACCCTTTACTTTTGTTTTTCTTACTCATTGCTAATTAGCTTAAGCTCTATCCGTTAACAAGCATTAGCACTACTGTATCTCATTAAACTTCTTAGAGCAAGCCGCCTGGACCAAGGTGATCATATTGTGTTAAATTGAGTTTAACGTATTAATTAAAGGCGTGGAAATGAATATAAAGCCAAAATTTACAAGAAAAACTACTATCCTTGCTTTAGTCGTATTACTTGCGCTAATTGCAACTATCGTAATCTTATTTGTTACTAAAAATAGTTCAGATCAAACTGAAAATCAATCATCAAGCGAGAGTTCTTCAGGCACACCTCAAACAATTGATGAACCGGCTCCTGAGGGTTTAGAAGATCCTCAAGTTTCAACTTTTGATGTAGAGCTTCCAGAGGGCACAATAAGCCCCCATACCGTAGCCTCCGACCCTGATAAATATCTTGGGAAAGAAATAAATATTAGAGGTTTGATCATCGAGTCCAGCCGAGGTCAATACAGCATAACCGGGCAAAAACCGGAAGAAGAATTAGGCCTAAGACTTGATTTTACTCAATCAGATATAGATCCGCAGCAATATTCCAACAGCGGCTATGAAAGTACTGACAGACGAGTTTTTGAACCCGTCACAATAGTTGGAAAATTAAAAACCCCAGACGGGAAAAATCCTCTTACGTTTGAGGTAAAATCAATTCAGAAATAGTTAACTAAGAAGGACACACATTGCCGTATACAGGATCGCTGCGCCAATAAGCTTCCCATATCCAATAATAGGCAGATTGATTCCCCCAATTCACAGAGCCCGAGTAAACATACCAGAAGCTACCCGGTATGCCTGAATAATGTCCAGCTATAAAACGATCGTTCCAAGTAGGATAGTGGCCATTAAGCGTAACGTACCACCCGTCTAGATCAGTTCGTCTATTTCCATATGCCCAGTAGCTATTGTATCCAATGATCGTTGAATAACAGTTAGGTCTAATTTTGAAATCAAGCTGATCTGTAGTACCAGGCAGTCCTGCTGTTATGTTCTGCGTAGGAGACCCGCAAACTTCATATCTGTGGGGAAGATTCAAAGAAGCAATGTAGGAAACACCTTCTTCTAGCCCCGCGAAAACTGCTCTGGGATTTGCGTTTCTATACTCGTTGGTCGAACCTCCTTGCAGCCTAACCCCTATTGATTTGTTTTGAGTAGCGGGGTTTGAACAGCTAGGGGTTGTATTGCCGGGTCCTTGAGGTATTTTTTTAACCACCACGTCAACTATAGGGTCAGGCAACGGCGTAATTTCTAAATCCCCCGTGGGACCCACGCAGTCCGGATCAGGATTGTCCGGATTAACGCTAGAGTGGTCTGTAAATCCATCGTCATCGTTGTCTATACCGTCGCTACAAACATAGTTTACTGTTTCAGGAATATCTCCGGTAGCCGGAAGTTTATAAGATAAAGTTAACTCGTCTATACCACCTTTAACATTGGGCCATTCTACATATACGGTATATGTATTTTCCGAAGGCGTTTTTTCAATCCATGTATGGTATCTCTCCCCTGCGCCTCTGTTTCTACAATCATTTATATTGGAAGTAGGCTCGTCGGATTCATTGCTTGGCGTAAAGAGGTCGTCTTCCCTAAAGCATTCGTTAGTATCCCATAGCTGATCAATAGTAATATATCCCCGTAGCAGCTCCAGTTGTTCCTCTGCCAGTCGCTGAGCCTCTCCTCGCTCCTGGGCTTGCCGTGTAGACTGGGCGCTCTTGTTAGCCAAGGCATAGGAAACGCTAAGAACTAAACTTAATACGGTAATAGACAGCAATATTTCTATTATCGTATCGCCTTTTGAACCTATTTTTACAAAATTTTTCATGCGTCGCCACACCCTGTCGACCAATTATCTATCTCCGTTACTATATTAGTTTGCGACCTTGAACCTATTGTAATACTAGCACGCCGGTCGCCGCCAGCTTCTTGAATGCAGATTATTATATCTCTATTAAGGTTAGTATTATCTATAACTGGGCCTGCTATTGAAGGAAAATTATAGAATTCATCAATTGATGCGATTGAAACCTGGTTCGTAGTAGCCCCGGCTCCGCCGGTGCCTCCCCCGGCCAAGCTTCCGTTGCCAAAGCCGGAAACTACAGCAAAGCCAGGAGTAAGGGCTCCGGACGTAAAATCTCCAGGACCTGGATAAGAAATAGTGAAGCGTATATCTATATCGCCTCTTATATTATGCCTATCAAGCGCCCCTTCAAAGGGAACTATGCGGTTAGCGGCATTTTCAACATTGCTAGAAGGTTTCTCCTCATCGTCAGTATGGTCGCGAAGGCCTACAAGGGTATAGACCGTAAAAAACCCATTAAGATTAGCGTCTTCCAGATTAACTGCCTTACCTAAGAATATGCAGTCCTGGTTAGTTCCTTGCGCAGACAAGACATCCGGATCTGGATTATCATCAAAGGCGGGGACAGCCGGCGATCCAGATCTTGTACAAGTAAAATCGTTAGATTGAGTATAGTATCCGGTGCTAACATCGTTAAGAATATCCTGTATTATCACTTCTACTTCTCTGACAGCATTTGTAAACGCCGTTCTTTGATTTTGCCGCGTATAGCCTATGACTGCCGTAGCAAATATTGCTGTGCTTATACTCAGCACTATCATAACTTCTACAATTGTATAGCCCTTTTGTTTTCTCTTTTTCAATTTTTTTTGTATCAAGGCCATTTAGTATCTATCCCACTTAGATTAGATAAGCATTCTGATGAAGATTATAGCATAAGCAAGTTGTTATACAGGTCTATAATTTTTTCGCCCCATAGGTAAGTTATTACAGTCGACGCTATCAAAAACGGTCCGAAAGCAATTTTCGACTTAGAGCCCAGGCTAGTTTTTAATATCATAGGGATCGAGAAAATACTACCGAGCAATGATGCGATAAACAACATCAGGAAGGACAAAATCGGGTCGCCCAACGTAACGCCCAGAAGAAACCCCAGCTTGACGTCGCCGCCGCCTATCCATCTTCCTCCTGAAATCTGAAAGAGCACATAAAATATTCCGCCGCCGACCATCGCACCGGCGATAGCATTAATTATTAAATCGTAGTTAGCAGTTAGAATGGATTGGATCAAAATACTCCCTGCCGCTAGAACGTAGAGCGGAAAGATAATTTTATTTGGTAAAATCATCCATCGAATGTCATAAACGGCGAGCGCAATAAGACCCGTTAATATACCCAGCCACGCTACAAAGCCGATAATATCTACGGTCTCAAAATGCAAGTCCTGAAAAGCCGGCCAAAATGTATAAGAAAGAATAAATAAAGCGGCTGTAGAAGCTTCAATAAGCGGATACTGGACTGAAATCGGCCTTTTGCAATAACGGCACTTGCCTCTTAGCAGAACCCAGCTCAACACCGGTATCAAATCTTTCGCCTGCAATATATGCTTACAATGCGGGCAAATGCTGCGACCTTTTAGGATCGAGTATTGTCTATCGTTTTTTGTTTTTTGTTTTTTGTTTTCTTGCTGCCAGAGACGCCAG
>JBBDZT010000014.1:0-6780 GCA_040900025.1 Saccharimonadales bacterium (SeqCode) | reverse complement strand
GTGCCACGAGCCAGTTTGATGATAATCGGAGGCCCGCCCAACTCCTCCATGATAGTATCTACGTCAGATATACCGCGAGAAAAAATCGTTTTGGGAATACCAATACCAGCCTTAGCCAGAAGCTGGATGCTACGCAATTTGTCGCGGGAACGCACTATGGATATAGAGCTAATCGGCGTGTAGACGCCTTGCATCTCAAACTGCCGGACGATAGCCGAACCATATCGAGTGTAGGATGAGGCAATCCTGGGGATAATAGCGTCAATGTCCTTGAGAATTTCCCCTTTATACAAAATGATTGGGTTGCTTTGCCTGATACGTGCTTCGCAAAGCAGGTAATTCATAACCTGAACTTCGTGACCACGTTTTTTAGCCTCTTCCACTAACCGTTTGGTGGAGTAGTTGCCGGGACCCTTAGACAAAATTACTATTTTCATGCTCGTTCCAGTCTTTTTAGATCTTCCTTAAGAACTTTTTTTTATAACTTTCGGTTCTTTTTAGGGGTTTGCCGCGGCTGACATCGACCACGAATTTACCGCTTAGTAATCGCCGCCCAAGCAGTATAGGATAGGTTTTTTGACTGCGGTCGGATAACGTAAATGTACCACGTATTCGTTTATTTTTTACACGGATAGTCAGCTTAACCTTATAGCGAAATTCTTTCTCGCCGAACGAATTTGCGATACGCGTAATAGTAAAGGCCGAAGGAGTTGCTAGTATTTCATTACCGGTGTAATGTTTGCTGGACTTATCGAAAAGTACAAAACCTAGCCCCGCGGATGTTTCTCGAATATTAGTGGCCCAAATACTGCTAACATCGGCGCCTGTATCGATTTTGGCTGGTACTTTTAAAAGACCGAGGCTCGGGAAATCAACTCTCTCGGCCCGACCTATTTTTTTTCTCTTGATAGGGTCTTTCTTCACTTGTAAACGATACCATATTTACTCTAAATAAGCAATGGCTTAGGCTGGGGATAAAGTGCTTTGTATAAGATTTTCTAGATCCAAAGTGCCGCCTTTTACTTCAGGATGGAATTGAGCAGCCATAATCGGGCGTTTATTGTGACGGAATATTTCTACGCCGGTCTTTGATTTAGCCAGAACTGTAAACTCATCACTCGCTATATTAGGTACACACCACTCGTGCGACTCAAACTGCTTAAGCCGACTTTGTGATAAAAGTCTTTTTCCTGCCCTGGTCGGTTTTACTCTTTTGAATCCCTCAATAAGGCTTGGCAGTCTTTCTACATCAGCGCCGTAAGCCTTAGCAATGACTTCAAAGCCCATACAGATGCCCAGGATAGGTTTCGGACAGGAACGTACGAAGCTTATTTGGTCGTCATACCAGAGTTTCCCTTTTTTATAGGTATCGTAAATTTCCAAGCCTTCGCCGCCGCCGCCCGACAAGATAACTAAGTCCTTGTCGTGATAGTCAAACTTTACACCGGGTTTATAGTTTAGGAGTTCTACATTATGGCCTTGTAAAGCTTCCGACAAGGCTCGCAAATGCCTGGTATGATTATTCACCAACAGGATATTCATATTAGCTTTGGGCTTTGATTACCCGGGAATACGCCAGATATACTATTACCGCAATAATCAGCAATAGTATTACAAGCATTGGGATGAAACCTTTTTGTTTTTTATTTTTATTTCGCATCCTGCTTATGATTATGCCTCTTCTTTTTTTCTTTGTACACCCCAAAAAAATCCGTAACTTTTTTATGCTATAGCATAAATTAATTACAATTATGATTTAGGTAGCTGGCTAAAGCCAGTGACGGCTTTTACCACCCTGTTCCTTTAGTTTTTTTAGAAACTCTGTCTGAGTCTTAGATAGCTTTGTGGGTGTATCTACAATAATGGTAACAATGTGGGCCCCACGATTGCCGCCCTTCATATTTGGTACTCCGTGACCTGATAATTTAAAGTCTGTGCCGCTTTGGGTGCCAGGCGGTACTTTCATTTGAATTGCACCATCAACTGTTTCGACTTCTATCTCCACGCCAAGAGCGGCATCAACCATATCCATGTGTTCACTGCTCAAGATTAAATCACCTTCACGGGTAAACTTCTTGTGAGGTTTTACTTTGATGTTTACGTACAGGTCGCCTTTGGGTGCATGCGCTGCAGCCTCGCCTCGTTCGCGCAAACGAATAGTTGCCCCATCGTCTATACCTGGGGGTATTTTCATATTTATAATCTGGTTTTTGCGCTGTGTACCTTTGCCTTGACACACCGAGCAGACTTTTTCGGGGATTTTACCGCGGCCGCTACATTTTGCACATAAGCTAGCCTGTTGAATATTTCCAAAAATTGTACGAGTTAAGCGCGTAATTTGGCCGGAGCCTTTGCACTCTGGGCAGGTTTCTAGTTCGTGGCCAGGCTCTACAGTTGAGCCTTTGCAGTGCTCACAAGCATCCTCTAGACTAAGGTTTAGCCCAACTTCCGTACCAAAGATAGCCTGCTCAAAGGTTACTTCAATATCTGTTTCTACATCACGTCCACGGTTTTGACGGCGGCCACGTCCCTGGGTATCGCCACCAAAAAAGCTCCCCAGAATGTCGCCCAGGCCCAAATCGCCAAAGTCAAAGTGCATCTCGCCAGCGCCCTGTCCAAAGCCACCAAATGGATTACCGCCCGAGCTAGCACTGCTTCCCACGCCGGCATGACCGAACTGATCATAGCGCTGACGTTTAGAGCTGTCCTTCAAAACTTCGTAAGCTTCGTTGATTTCTTTGAAGGCCGCTTCGTCACCTCCGCGATCGGGGTGATGCTTTACAGCCTGCCGGCGGTAAGCTTTTTTAAGCTCATCGGCGCTGGCGGTCTTTGACACACCAAGTATTTCGTAATAATCCCGCTTAGCCATTTAACAACTCCGTTATTTGACGAGCTTCGCTGATATCCATAGCCTCTACGGCAGCATCCTTATCTATCCCATAATCTTTTGCGACGTTTTTTATTAACTGGAAGAAGTCAGTAGTCCTAATGTTTCCTTCTCCAAACAAAATATATCGGCTCACGGCCACAATCCTTTCGTCAAAGGATGCTTGTACAACTCTCTCACCATAGAGTGAGTCGAACTCTACTATCCGCCAGAACTCCGCGTCTCGATTAGACATTTTTGAGTTCCTGCTTCAGCCATTTTTCAGCATTTTTAGATAGTCGCGCCAACGGTGAGGCTGTCAGGACGAAGGTGTCATAACTGTGCAACTCGGCGACTTCGGATTCAATTTCATCAAACAAGTCCAGGCGACTTTCCATAACCAGCATTATCTCTTCAGCGGCTTCTATTTTACCTTGCCACCTGTAATCTGACTTTACCGGAACTTGACGCGCACAAGCTACTAATTGCTTGACTAGTAAAGTATTTGCGATTTTATCCGCCTCTTGCTTGTTCGCGCAGGTCAGCCATAATTGACAAAACTCATTTTTCATCTTTAACTACTTCACCCTTAATGAACTTTTTGTCCTTAACTACATAAACCGATTGGGCATATTTAATACCTAACTTAACCCCAGCGGCTACGGCTATTGCCGGCAGGAGCGCGTAGCGCAGAAAGTTAACAGGCTTCATTTACTTTACTCGTTTTTTTTCTTTTCGGACTTGTCGTCTACGACTTCGCCTTCGACTGGCTCGCCTTTAGTTTCCTTGTTCTTCGCCTTATCCTTGCTCTCGGCTTTAGGCTTCTCGCTTTCAGCTGAATCATCTTTAGCAGATTCTTCGTACATTTTGGCCCCAATTGGCATTATAGTGTCGGAAAGTTCCTTGGCAGCTTTTTCCAACTCTTCCTTATCGGTCGCTTCCAGGTGGGTTTTAGCATCAGCCACCGCTTCGTCAATTTTCTTAACGTCGTCTTCAGTTAGTTTGTCCTTGTGTTCAGACTTCATTTTCTCGGCCTGGTAAACAGTATTTTCCAGGTTGTTTTTGGCCTCAATGACTTCGCGCTTCTTTTTGTCTTCTTCGGCATGAGTCTCAGCCTCTTTTGCGGCCTTTTCCACTTCGTTTTTATCCAAATTACCGCTGCCCTGGATAGTAATACTTTGTTCTTTGCCGGTACCTTTGTCTTTAGCAGCAACGTTTAGGATACCGTTGGCATCAATGTTGAAGGTAACTTCAATTTGCGGGATACCACGGGGTGCGGGTGGAATACCGTCCAGCACAAAACGTCCCAGGCTTTTATTGTCGGCGGACATTTCGCGCTCTCCTTGAAGCACATGGATTTCCACACTGTTTTGGTTATCGGCAGCTGTCGAAAAGGTTTCGTTCTTGCTGGTAGGGATGGTGGTGTTTCGCTCAATCAATTTAGTGGTCACACCGCCTAAGGTTTCGATACCCAGTGAAAGTGGAGTCACATCCAGTAGCAGGACGTCTTTGACATCTCCCTGCAAAACACCGCCCTGAATAGCTGCGCCAATGGCTACAACTTCATCGGGATTAACCCCTTGGAGAGGGTCTTTACCAAAAATACTTTTAACTTTTTCTATGACGGCTGGCATACGGGTCATACCACCCACTAGGACAATTTCGTTAATGTCGGCAGGTGTGAGGCCAGCATCTTTAAGAGCCTTTTGGCAAGGCTCGGCTGTTTTGTCGATAAGATCCTGCACTAGCTCAATGAGTTTGGCGCGAGTAAGTTTGTATTCAAAGTGCTTAGGCCCTTCAGCATCAGCAGTCAAAAACGGTAAGTTAATATCGGCAACTTCTGTGCTGGATAGTTCTTTCTTGGCTTTTTCGGCCTCTTCCTTAAGCCGCTGCATAGCGGCCTTGTCGTCCTTGATGTTAATACCGGTCTCTTTTTTAAATTGGTCTACAAAGTGGTTTACGATCCGCATATCAAAATCTTCGCCCCCTAGGTGAGTATCGCCGTGGGTACTCAAGACTTCAAAAACGCTGTCGCCCAGCTGGAGAATAGATACGTCAAATGTACCGCCTCCAAGATCAAAGACAGCAATTTTCTCCTCTTTGGTTTTATCTAGACCGTAAGCCAAAGCCGCTGCCGTTGGTTCATTGATGATCCGTTTTACTTCCAATCCGGCAATCTTACCAGCATCTTTAGTAGCTTGACGCTGGCTGTCATCAAAATAAGCCGGTACTGTAATAACAGCTTCGGTTACTGGCTCGCCCAAAAAGGCCTCAGCGTCAGCTTTAAGTTTACTTAAGATCATACCGCTGACTTCTTCCGGGCTATAGTCTTTACCGGCCATTTCAACTTTTACGCCAGTACCGCTTTTAGCAATTTTATAAGGCATTAGCTCTATGTCTTTTTGAACTTCTTTATCGGTGAATTTGCGCCCGATCAGACGTTTAACACCAAATATGGTGTTGGTTGGGTTTGTTACCCGCTGACGGTTAGCCACCTGCCCAACCAAGCGTTCAGCGTTCTTATTGATAGCTACCACGCTGGGTGTAGTACGGTTGCCCTCAGAATTAGCAATAATTTCTGGTTTACCAGCTTGCATCACGGCCATAGCCGAATTAGTTGTCCCCAGATCGATACCAATAATTTTTCCCATCCTATTTCTCCTTCTGTTGTGTATTATTTACTTCATCGTTCGCTCGCACGCCTCGCGCACTGGGATACAAGTAGTCTTCCGCTCTCATAGGCCGGCCCAGAATAAATGAAATGCTATTTAGTAGGCTTCTTCTAGCCAAAGGGTCGGGAGCAATTATTTCTTTAGGCTTAGCTTCGCCTTCAAGAACAGTAGAACTCTCATCCACCCAATCGAAACCATCTCCCCACACTTCGGTTTCAGGCGTTGTTCCCATTATTTTCTCTCCATCTTTACTTTAACTATTGCGTGACGAATGATTTCGTTCCCAATCTTGTATCCCGGTTGAAGCTCCTCGCAAACAGTTTCAACCTTGCCATCGCCTTCTTCCATGCTGACCGCTTCATGTAGGTGGGGATCGAATCGCTCTCCCACTGTTTTTATACGCTCTACTCCAAGCTGGCTAAAGGCACTCTCGAACTGCTTGATTACCTTTTGCACGCCTTTTACATAGTCATGGTCTTTCAGGTCGCCGGGAGCATGCATTAAGGCTCGTTCTAAATTATCCACAGCCGGCAATAAATTCCGAATAATAATGGCTTTATACAGATCAGCCATCTGCTGCTTTTCTTGATCGGCTCTGCGACGGACATTCATAGCATCGGCCCGTTCACGCTGCAAGGCTTCAGTCAACTCCGCAATCTGTTTCTGCAGTTCTGCGGTGGATGATTTAGTCAATTTAGACATAAAGGGCGTCCTCCAGGGCTCTGCCGGCACGGCCCACTAGAGTCATAACATCGCGGTAACTTTGCCTGGTCGGACCTAAAACCCCTATATAGCTTCTATCGGAAAGAGGGGTCCGGAAGCGACTAATTATCAGAGAGCAGCCCGCGCCGCGACCTACCGGGTTTTCCCGGCCGATATAGACGCTTAATGGCTCGTTAGGGGCAGCCTCGTGCAGCCACGGCTCTAAGTTGTCCAGCAGCCTCGCAACCTCTTGGACCTGGCCTTTTTGCATAAATTCAGGCTGGCCGAACAGATTTGACAGTCCGCTCATATAAAGCTGATCACCAATTGTAGCCAGACCAAGGTTATGGGTAAGTTCTACCAGTGTATCTACAGCGTTCTTGATCGTCCGTTCCGGTAGACCGCCGCTAGCTACCCGCGCCGCCAGGGCTTGGTGAGCCCGGTTCTCTGCAGAGTGAACAATTTTTTGGGTGTCTGCCAGGTTGTTAACGTAGTGCCTGTAGCCTTTATCGGTAGGAACCCTTCCAGCGCTAGTGTGGG
>JBBDZT010000013.1:23959-42125 GCA_040900025.1 Saccharimonadales bacterium (SeqCode) | reverse complement strand
TCCAAAGATTATTTTGAATTTGTAATTAATGACGATCTATCCCGCGCAGTCTCCGCGGTTGAAGAAATTGCCGAAGGCAGCTTGTCTGCCGAAAAAAACGCCCAAGCCCGCCAACTTGCCCAAAAACTCCTAGAGAAAATAAACTAAAAACTTCCAAAATATGCCAAGTAGCTAGTGCTCTTGACAGGGTCAAGAATACTGGCACTCTTGATTTGTGAGTGCTAATTTTATATAATCCAAAGCAATATGACTGATCGTCAAGTAGAGATTTTAAGAGCTATTGTAGAGCAATACGCCGAAGTTGCCAGTCCGGTTGGCAGTAGTTTGCTGGCAAAAGTTTTTAATGTTTCCAGCGCTACGGTACGAGCTGAAATGGCTGAGCTGGAAAGACTTGGCTACATATCCCAGCCGCATACCAGTGCCGGCAGGATACCGACCGACAAGGGCTATCGCTACTATGTGAATCATATTTCAGAAATCACTGCTTCTGTACCGGAGACTAGAGCGGAAAGAGCTTTAACTTCCAGAGTATCCCATGCCGGCCTGCCCGAGCAGACTATTCGTAACGCTGTAGATACACTTGTGGAGCTGACTCATAATCTGGGACTAGCTACAATAGGCGATCGATTATATATGAGTGGGCTTTCAAACCTTTTCGGCCAACCGGAATTTATACAGCCTGGCCAAGTCCAGGAAGTGGCTCGATTACTTGACAACCTTGAGCCTTGGCTTCATGAAGCAGCGCCAAACAAACCCCTGAGTGTGTTTATCGGCAAAGAAAACCCAATAGGCAGGGGAGCTGGCTGCAGCCTGATAATATCCAAATTCAGAAGCCCGTATAGCGACAGAAGCTATGTTGGCGTCCTTGGGCCGACTCGCCAAAGTTATAAAAACACTATGAATTTAGTCCAGCACGCCGGACGTTCGCTAGAAGCTGTCTTGTAGACTATGAATAGATTATGACAAAAGCAAAAAAACCTACAATTAAAGAACTCGAACAGAAAATAGGCGAACTTACCGAAGCTTTGCAGCGCGAACGTGCTGACGCGATTAATATTCGAAACCGACATGAACAGGGACTCGCAAATTTACGTACGACCCTCAAGGCTAAAGTTATAGAAGATCTTCTGCCGGTTATTGATAACTTTGAACGGGCACTATCGCATACACCCAAAGACTTGCAAAACAATGACTATGTTAAAGGTGTAAAAGGCATAGTAAAACAGTTTGAAGAGACTTTAAAAAACATGGGAGTTCATAAAATAAAAACCCTTAATGAAAAATTCGATCCTAACTTGCATGAAGCGGTCAGTACTGACGGCGAAGGTAACAACGAGATAGTCAGCGAAGAGCTCCAAGCCGGTTACACTTTAGGTGACGAGGTAATCCGCCACGCCATGGTCAAGGTAAAAACAAGCTAGATGGGCGAAGTCCTCCGTACCGTAACTGACGAAGAAATGGGACGTTATATGCCATTTGATGAATTGCTCGATTCAGGGTGCAGAGAAGTATATGAAGCTGCTGGTGAGCATCTGATGCTTGCTTATGAGATTGATGGAGAAATATCAACACCTGTTAATTTGCTTGTAAACTTGCGCCAAGGCAGAGAGGTGGTGTTTAGTCTCGGAGCATGCATTAGTATAGATTCTATAAAAAACTAGCACTCTTGCACGGTGAGTGCCAGTCTGCTAAACTGGCAGTATAGTCTGATGACTGCTAAATTATATGCTTAAAAAAGGAGAAATAACTAACAATGGGTAAGATAATTGGAATTGACTTAGGTACAACAAACTCAGCTATGGCCGTAATGCAGAGCGGTAAGCCGGAGATTATCTCTAATAGCGAAGGAAACCGCACTACCCCAAGCGTGGTAGCCATAAATAAAAACAAAGAACGTCTTGCCGGCCAGGTAGCAAATAGGCAGAGGGTAACTAACGCCACAAACACTATTTTTGGCGTAAAGCGCTTGATAGGCCGTAAATTTTCCGACAACGAAGTACAAAAGGACATAGAACTTTATCCTTACAAGATTGTAAAAAGCGGTACAGGCGTTAAGGTGACTATGGGCGATAAGGACTATAGCCCCGAGGAAGTTTCGGCAATGATTTTATCTAAACTAAAAGCCGATGCCGAGAAGTTCCTTGGCGAGCCTGTCAGCGAAGCGGTAATTACCGTTCCGGCTTATTTTGACGACTCGCAGCGCCAGGCTACGAAAGATGCCGGCAAAATTGCCGGACTTGAAGTAAAAAGAATTATCAACGAGCCCACTGCCGCCGCGCTTGCTTACGGCCTGGACAAAGGCAAGGAAGAGAAAGTAGCCGTGTTCGACCTAGGAGGCGGTACTTTTGATGTTTCCATCCTTCAGCTTGGAGACGGTGTTTTTGAAGTACTTTCCACTAACGGTGATACACATCTTGGCGGAGAAGACTTTGACCTAAGAATTGTCAGCCATTTCGTTAATGAGTTTAAAAAAGAATCCGGAATTGATATTAAAGAGGACAAGGCTGCTATGCAGCGGCTTAAAGAAGAAGCTGAAAAGGCTAAGAAAGAACTTTCTACTAATCAGGAGACTGATATAAATCTACCGTTCTTAACCGCTGACGCCGATGGTCCAAAGCACTTTGAATATAAACTTTCGCGCGCCAAGCTAGTTGAAATTGTCGGCGACTTAATCGATAAAACAGCTGATCCGTGTGAGAAGGCGCTCAAGGACGCTAAGCTAAAAGCCAGCGATATTAACGAGGTTATTTTAGTCGGCGGTATGACAAGGATGCCTGCCGTAGTTGAAAAAGTTAAAAACATTTTCGGCAAGGATCCAAAACAAGGAGTTAATCCGGATGAAGTTGTCGCGATCGGCGCGGCTATACAGGGCGGCGTATTGCAAGGCGACGTAAAAGACGTACTCCTTTTGGATGTAACGCCTCTAAGTCTAGGTATAGAAACTCTGGGCGGCGTTGCAACCAAGCTTATTGAGAGAAACACCACTATTCCAACCAGCAAGAAAGAAGTTTTCTCAACTGCCGCCGATAATCAGCCGCAGGTTGAAATCCACGTAGTTCAGGGCGAGCGAGAAATGGTTGCCGATAACAAATCGCTTGGTCGTTTTGTGCTGGACGGTATCCCGCCATCGCCACGCGGCGTACCGCAGGTCGAAGTTACTTTCAATCTCGATGCTAACGGTATATTGAATGTCACAGCTAAGGATAAAGGCTCGGGCAAAGAACAAAGCATAACGATTTCTGGCAGCGGCAACTTGAATAAAGACGAAGTAGAGAAAGCCGCCAAAGAAGCTGAAGCACATGCTGATGAGGATAAGAAAAAACGCGAGTCCGTAGAACTCAGGAACCAGCTGGAGAATACTGTTTACCAAGCGGAAAAACTTAAAACCGAGCATAAGGACAAACTGGAAGAGAATGACGTAAAAACAATTGATGAAGCCGCAGAAGCAGCCAAAAAAGTGCTGAAAGATGAAAAAGCCGACTTCACGGCGCTGGAAAATGCGACAAAAGAGCTGAACGAAAAAATCATGCCCATTGGCGCTAAGATGTATGAGAAAACAGCTGACAGCGAACAGGAGACTGCTGACAGCAAAGAGAAGAAAGACCAAAAAGAAAAGAAGGATGAACCGGTAGAAGGCGAAGTCGTAGACTCTCCGGAGGACGGAAAAACCGGCGAAGATAAAAAAGATAAATAAGTTCCGACTTAATTTATCCAATGAGCTAGGAACTATAAACAGGTTAAATAGCCTTAATAATGTTACGATTAATAATTAATGAAGACGCTTAAAAAAATATTTAGCAGTAAGATTCAAGATACTTTTCCGTATATATTGATTATCGGCGGAGGCGTAGCTTTGTATTCGGCCTTTGTCCTTACTATTGAGAAGATAGAAGTGTTAAAGAATCCTTCGCACCAGCTAAGCTGCAGCCTTGATCCTGTATTAGCATGCGGGCCGGTTATGATGTCGGAGCAAGCCACGGCTTTCTGGAACATCCCTAACCCCTCAATCGGACTGGTAGCATTCGGCATGTTCGTGATGACCGGTCTAGCTATGCTGGCCGGAGCGAAAATGAAGCGCTGGTTCTGGAGAATATACACATTCGGCGTAGCTGCCGGGCTGGCATTCACTTTTTGGCTTATGTACCAAACTGTATATAGCATCGGAGCACTCTGTATTTACTGCATGGTTGTCTGGACGGTTATGTTCACTGTAGTATGGTATCTGTTCCAATATCTTCTAGCCGAAAAACATATAAAAATTAACAAAAAAATCACTGAGTTTGTAAGAGAACATCATTTCGACATACTGCTTATCTGGTTTGTTGTAATAGTAGGCTGGCTTCTGAACCATTTCTGGTATTATTACGGTCCAAAATTGGGGTTCTAATCTATGATTGGACGGGGATATTTTGATGCCAAGACCGACTCTGTTGATATATTGACAATACCTACTAAATTTGGTAATATGTTCAAGCAACACCCCGCGTTGGTTTCGGCCTCAGCGGGGCCTTGTTATTTTGGGGGTAAAATTTGAAGGTATATATAGACGGCGAAAATTGCCGAAAAGGTCTAGCGCGCGTTTTATCAGACCAAGGCTTGATTAAGAATGAGCGGACACTTATAAATTATCGTCTTAGAGACTTGTTGGAAGATGTTTTGGCTTCTGAAGGAATTGAGATTTGCTATTATGCCTCGAAAATCAAATTACCCCAAGGCTACACACCCTCAAAAGCAGTTTTGAACCATATTAATGTTATAAGGCAATATTCCCGCAAATGGATTCCACACCTAAGCAGCCAAGGTATAGAGTATATAAAAGCAGGTTCTTTAAAAGTAAAAAGTTCTAAAAAATGCGCTAATTGCGGAAAAACTCAAGATATCCTACAGGAAAAAGGCGTAGATGTCCGCATAGCAATTGATGCGCTTGATGATGTTTATAGCAAGAATAAAAAACATGTAGTAATCATGAGTTCGGATACGGATTTGTGTCCGGCTATGCATCGAATTCAAAGTTATAATGCGCATGTGACATACGTATGTTTTGCGGATGCCCCTAACCGCGCTATTGCCGCGGTTGCTGATGAAACAGTAACCATTTCAATATCAAAAGCAAGAAAGTACTTAAAATAATTTATGGCGAAACGCGATTATTACGAAATACTGGGGCTTAGTAAGGGTGCTTCTGATGACGAGATCAAAAAATCCTATAGGCGTTTGGCGGTAAAACACCATCCGGATCAGGGCGGTAATGAAGACCAATTTAAAGAAGTCGCCGAGGCCTACGAGGTCTTAAAAGATGAAAAGAAGCGCCAGCGCTATGATCAATTCGGCCATGCCGGAGTTGGGACGGGCGCCTCTGGCGGACAAGATCCATTCGCAGGTTTTGGCGGTTTTGGCTCGCAAGGCCAAAGCGTTAATTTTGACTTTGGCGATTTAGGGCTTGGAGATATTCTGGGCAGTTTCTTTAGCGGCGGAAGGTCCGGTCCTGGAAAAGCTCGCGGGCAGGACATTGAAACCGCAATAGAGTTAGAGTTTGAAGAAGCAATTTTTGGCTTGGAAAAAGATCTAAACTTAAAGCTTAATGACACTTGTTCCCACTGCAAAGGCACGACTGCCGAGCCCGGGTATGAGCTTAAGACCTGTAGCACTTGCCGTGGCACGGGCCAAATAATCAGGGCTATGAGGACCGTTTTCGGCGATATACAGCAGCAAATACCTTGTAAAACCTGTAGGGCAACCGGCAAGGTTCCCGAAAAAATCTGTTCAGTTTGCCGGGGGAGCGGAACAGAGCGTAAAGCACAGACTATAAAGCTAAAAATTCCTGCCGGTATAGACGATGGTACGACAATACGCTTGCGGGAACACGGCCAAGCTGTAGCAAATGGCCCTAAAGGCGATCTTTATGTTCATATCAAAGTAAAACCCCATAAAGAATTCACTCGGGAAGGTTTTTTGATATTGAGCGAACATCATATAGATATGGTCGGGGCGGCGCTGGGAGCTGAAGCTGAGATAAATACGGTCGATGGGCCGGTAAAAATGAAAATTCCTCCGGGTACCCAGAACGGAACTGATTTTAAGCTGTCCGGACATGGCGTGCCGAAAATAAGATCTACGGCAAGAGGCGACCACATCGTATCAATTTTTGTTGATACCCCGACTAAGTTATCCAAGAAACAAAAGGAGTTGCTGAGGGAGTTTAAGAAATCAAAGAAATCCCGCTTTGGTTTATAGCTTGCCCGACGAGCGATCAGCAAATACAATGAATAACATGCATAAGCTTGATAACAGAGGTTTAATCCCGCTTTTAATCGTCATTTTGACAGTTGTTATTGGGATTATTGTATTGGCGTATATTAGGGTTAAAGAAAATCAGGGTTGATAATTTCACCGGATTTGGCAAAATATCAAGACGATGAGTTCAAAACTTACAATTATTGGCCGGGAGGTAGAAGTTACGCTTCCCTTGATGGGAGTTAAAGGCGTAAAGTCCAAAACGGATACTGGCGCCGATATTTCATCAATATGGTGCGGTGAGATTAAAAAGGTTAGAGACAGACTGGAATGTATATTTTTCGGTCCGGGGAGTCCTTACTACACAGGCAAAAAAATTATATTTAATAAGTCGGAGTACAAAAAATCGCAGATTTTCAACTCTTTCGGAAGCGGCGAGAAAAGATATAAGGTGAAGATGCCTATTGTTGTAAACGGCAGGCGGATCCGCACTACTTTTACTTTGGCCGACAGATCGAAAAAAGAATATCCCATACTGATCGGCAGAAAATTACTGGCTAAGAAATTCTTAGTCGATGTTGCTGGAGGACTGTCTATAAAAGATAGAGCTAACACGGTGGGAGACAACGTTTAGCTTGAAAATATTAATTTTATCAATTGGGCCGGGGAATTACAGCACAAGACGCTTGCGTATAGAAGCACAAAAACGCGGACATAACGTAAAGGTAGTTAACTATAACCAGTGTTATCTGACAGTCGAGAAGGGCAATCCGGTTGTTTATTATCGCGGATCAAGGCTAAAAAATATAGAAGCGGTGATCCCCAGAATTGCCAATAGCTATACAAAATACGGATCAGCCGTGTTGCGCCAATTTGAGATGCAAGGGGTTTACACGCCGGTCAGCTCCATTGCTATAAATAGAGTCAGAGATAAGCTGAGGACTTATCAGCTGCTTGCTAAGAGCCAGATCGGCATTCCCAAAACAGTTATAGCCAGAGAAACTTCAGACTTCGAAGATGTTATTGACCACGCTGGAGGCACGCAATTATTCATAAAAGTCGCAAGAGGCACTCATGGAAACGGTGTAGTATTGGCAGAAAACAAAAAGGCGGCCCAAGCTGTAATGCAGGCATTTTACGTAGAGGGCGTAAACTTCCTGGTGCAGGAATTTGTAGCCGAGTCGGCGGGCGAAGATATAAGGGCTATAGTAGTCGGCGGTAAAGTCGTATCCAGCATGCGGCGCAGGAGCCTTGATAACGACTTTCGCTCTAATCTTCACCAAGGAGGCAGCGGCGAACCGATAAAACTTAGCGCAAGGGAAAGAACGACCGCCGAGAGAGCAGCTAAAGCCATGGGCCTTCATATTTGCGGCGTTGATCTGATTCGCTCAAAACGAGGCCCCCTGGTTTTGGAGATAAACGCCAGTCCGGGTATCACAGTAGAGAAAGTAACAGGAGATAACGTGGCTATAAAAATGATCGAATACATAGAAGCGAATGCCAAAAAGCGAAAAAGCAAAGATAAGATCGGTGCGTAAATCGTTTGTTGTTTATAGTTTATCGTTTATCGTCGTTGCTTTTGCCGCTTGGCTAAGTTTTAAACTGGAAAAATCTGAAGTAATCACACAAGCGAAAACTTGTATTCAAACAGAACAAAACTGTTTTGAAATGGAGGTTGCCGATACCAACGAAAAACGCGTGAAGGGACTGTCCGGCAGAGCCGGCCTGCCGGAAAATCAGGGGATGCTTTTTATTTTCGAACAAGCTGAAGAACAGTGCTTTTGGATGAAAGACATGCGGTTTAATATAGATATGGTCTGGATAAACACCCAAAAAGAGATCATCAAGATCAAAGAGAAGGTATCCCCGGATACTTTTCCCGATCTATTTTGCAGCGATAATACAAAATATGTTCTTGAATTTAACCAGGGTTTCGTTGCCAAGTATGGATTAAAACCGGGATCAAAGTTACAATTTGAGGAGTAGAATAGATAATGAATGAAACTTTAATACTCGGTATAGCTGTAGCCGCCCTTTGGGCTCTGGTAGTTTATCTTCGCATTCCGGCGACGGTTTTGTTCCTGAGTATATTAATAGGTAAGCTTTTTGCCGAAGAACTTTCGCTGGATGCGTATGATGTTGTAAGCGGCGTTTTACCCGGTGTGACCACTACTATGGTGCAGGCCGGGTTGCTGATCTTACCTATTGTTCTGACTATAATATTCTTAAAAGGTTCGGCACCAAAATCAGGCATGCTGTTAAATGCCGTGCCTTTATTCTTCTGTCTGGTTACTCTGGGCTTGTTTATCAATCCGTATTTTGATGTTGTCAGCAGACTGGATGAGCAACAAAGAATTATACTTACCGACAACCAAAGCTATGTAGTTGCAATAGCCGGCCTTGTAACTCTGTTAAGCTCATGGCTTTCAAGGGGCAAAGGTTTGGGCGGACATAATCGTCGCCACAGAAGAAAAAATAATTAACCGATACTTGGGCCGGTAGAGTCATCGACAGATTGATCGTCTGAACCGGGAGAATCAGAACTATCTTCCGAAGATGCAGAGCCATCATCGGGTAGCTGAGGAGGCGAACTATCCGGAGGAAGCTTGGGCTCTTCCGTAGAACCTTCTGTAGAGCCGCTTTGATAACCTTCGCCTTCAGGCGCGTTTACTGTTTCCGTTGACTCCTCCGGTATGTTCAAAGCTGGTTCTTCTGTAGAGTACGAGGGAGTGCTATCGGTTTGAGCGACGGTTTGCGTGCTATCCGGTTGGAACGTATCTTCCTGCTGACTTATGGTGTTTCCTGCGACTGGCTCTGGCTCTGAAGTGTCCGCCACTGCCTGGCTTGGCGTGGTTGTACTTTGATCAGAAAACCCTGAAGAAGATGCGGCCGCTCCTCCTACGACTGTTCCTGCGGTAGGCATGGTTGTCTTTGCTTCGCCCTGTGGGTTTGAAGGTTGCTCTTCAGGCTGTTTCTTTCGTTTAAATATGCCGAATAATTTGCTTAAAAACATATATCTCCTTAGTTTACATCTATTTAATAGGTTAATGCTTTTGCTTTTTCTATGCAACAATATAAAAGTCTACAGATTGACTTTTTTACTGAAATACAGATAATGTGAGGAGTTATTTACGTAAAGACGGGCGACGCTTCGCTCGTGTCTACATAAAAGTCCACCGGACTTTTATGGGTCCGTAGCTCAGCTGGTTAGAGCACCTGCCTTTTAAGCAGGGTGTCGTGGGTTCAAGTCCCACCGGACCCTCCATTGAAACAGTCCAGTCTTTATGGCTGGGCTTTTTCAATGAAATGGTTTATTGGACTTGAACGGGAGTGCTGGCGGGAGCACTCCCTGGCGCCCTTGCTGTATTTCGATGCCCGTGGCATCAAATACAGTGATTTCTAGCAAAAGTATTTTTCTTTTGCGGGAATCAGGCGAGTCCCACCGAGTCCTTTAAATTCATCAGAGGTAAATATGATAAAATATTACTAATGTCGGGACACAGTAAATGGGCGAAAATCCATAGAGGCAAAGCAGTAGAAGACGCTAAGCGTGGCGCTATTTTTACAAAGCTTGGCAATAATATTGCTGTTGCAGCTCGTGGCGGCGATGACCCTGACCTCAACTTTGCGCTAAGGCTGGCTATAGACAAAGCCAAACAGGCTAATATGCCGGCTAATAATATACAGCGGGCAATTGACCGCGGCAGCGGCAAGCTGGGTGACGACCAGATCCAAGAAGTGATGTATGAGGGCTATGGACCCGGAGGCACAGCTATTTTGGTAGAGTGCGCCACCGATAACATAAACCGAACTTACCCGGCTGTCAGACTGGCCTTTACCAAGCACGGTGGCAACATCGCTGAAAAAGGCGCGGTAGCTTTCCAGTTTGAGAGAAAAGGCGTTATAAGAGTTAAAGGAACCGGCGAAGACCAGCTGTTAAATATTTTGGAATCCGGCGCGGAAGACGCAGTCGAAGAAGACGGGGAAACCGTTGTTTATACCAACCCCCGCGAGCTGGCAAAAGTACGCGAAGATCTACAAAAAAAGAATATAGAGATTATTGAAGCAGGCCTTAGCCATGAGCCTAATAGCACTGTTGATATAGAGGATAAGCAGACCGCCGGCAAGGTCATAAGACTGATGGAAGCACTGGACGATATTGATGATGTAAGCGAGACCTACACAAACTTTAATATTCCGGACGAATTCCTGGAATGAGCTCATATAAATCGGAAATGGCTTTTGCCCGGGAAATGGCCGCAGATGCCGGCGATATAATGAAAAAATATTTCCGTTCTAAAGATATCAATACGGAGTGGAAAGCCGATCATACGCCCCTTACTATCGCTGATCAGAAAATAAACGACCTGTTAATAGAGCGTGTTGAAAAGCACTATCCGGACCATGGGGTCATAGGCGAGGAATCCAGCTATATGGAAGAGCGTGATATGGTATGGGTCGTTGATCCGATAGATGGTACAGCGCCGTACAGCCTGGGCATTCCTACCAGCACTTTTTGCCTGGCCCTAGTTGACCGCAGCGACGGACAGCCCGTTATAGCTGTCGTATACGACCCGTTTCTGGACCATCTTTATACGGCAATCAGCGGGCAAGGCGCTTATTTAAACGACAGTAGAATTAAAACTTCCGATACAAAGGATTTCCACCATAGTTATTTGGCGGTCAATGCATTCGCTAAAAAAGTGGAAGACGGCAAGGTTCTGATAAGACCGGGCAGATTGATGGAAAGGATTCGACACGAACATTCCGGGAAGTTCCTGACTTTCCAGTCGCATGTCTATACGGCTATGAAAGTTGCTTCGGGTGAACTCGTCGGATCGATTCTGGCTTTCGGTTCTCCCTGGGATGCCGCCGCCGCATCGCTGATTGTCCAGGAAGCCGGCGGGAAGGCTACCGATCTAAATGGAAAAAAGAGACGTTACGATGAATTTGCAAACGGCACAGTCGTAGCTGCCAACAGCACAATACTGAATATTTTAATCGACGAAATCAGCAAATCCCGGGAAGAAAATTAACTATAAAAAAACACTTGTTTTTTAAGCACCAAGGCTTATAGTTATTTCTGGAATGATGCACGGGGAAGCAACTTCTTAGCCTATGGACCTAATGCTTATAACAGTTATAGCTCTGGCCTTGTTTTTTGACTTTACTAACGGATTTCATGATACGGCAAATGCCATTGCTACCAGCGTTTCAACCAAAGCCATATCGCCTAATCTGGCTGTCATAGGGGCAGCTATTCTTAACTTCCTAGGCGCTTTTGTTTCTTTAGAAGTAGCGGCCACTATAGCCAAAGGCATAGTTAATTCAGAAATTATAACCTTACCGGTAATTTTGGCTGGAATTGTCGGAGCTATCGTATGGAACCTAACAACTTGGCGTCTTGGCTTGCCGACAAGTTCTTCTCATGCCTTGATTGGCGGAGTAGCCGGCGCGGCTATTGGCGCTTCCGGATTTAGCGTGATCAACTGGAGCGGTCTGCAGGAAAAAGTTTTAGTTCCATCACTAGCCGCACCGCTGATAGGCCTGGTAATAGCAGGGGTTATAATGTTCGGTGTATACTCGTTTATCAAAAAACGTTCGTCTGAAAAAGTAGACAAAGTATTTCGTCGGCTACAATTGGTTTCCGGCGGTTTTGTAGCTTTTACTCATGGTACAAATGATGCTCAAAAGACTATGGGCGTAATTGCATTAGCTCTTTTGGCCGCTAATCCTTCTGGTCAATTCCATGTTCCGCTTTGGGTCATAGCCAGCTCGGCACTAGCGATGGCTATAGGTACTTATTTTGGCGGTTGGCGGATTATCCATACGCTTGGACATAGGGTTGTCAAATTAAAACCCGCCCAGGGCTTTGCAGCTGAGACTTCTACTGCTTCCATTTTATGGGTGACTGCTCATATGGGTTTTCCGGTTTCGACTACACATACAATAACCGGCTCTATCATGGGAGCGGGAGCGGTGCATAGGCACGCCCCAATACAATGGAGAGTAGTCCGTCATATATTACTGGCTTGGCTGATAACCATACCTTGCGCCGCTTTAGTCGGCGCCTCAATGAACGCTATTTCGCATTTGCCGGGCGGTACTCCAATTGTATTAAGTCTGGCTATCGTAATTTCCGGAACTATTTTTATAACTCGCAACTGGCGCTGGGAAAGCTTTGCTCAGTTTAAAGCTCGTCTGAGCCCGCTTAGCCGGCTACGTAAATCTCCCACCGAGCTTTAGCTTATGCGCATAATAGGTATTGATCCTGGCACTGGAATACTGGGTTTCGGGGTACTTGAAAAAGAATCATCTAAACTGTCCATGCTGGACGCCGGGGTCATTAGGACTTCCTCTAAACAAAGCGACGCCGAAAGACTTAAAATCATTTATGATGAATTGGCCGAAATAATTAAACAAAACAAACCTGATGTGATGGCTGTTGAAAAATTGTTTTTTGCGCAGAACGTAACGACGGCAATGACCGTATCGCAGGCCAGAGGCGCTGTAATGCTTTGCGGCGTGCAGCACGGATTGCAAGTGTTTGAATATACCCCTTTACAGATAAAACAATCTATTACCGGATATGGCCGTGCTGATAAAAATCAGATTCAGCAGATGGTAAAAACTATCTTAAAACTAGACAGCATACCAAAACCGGATGATTGCGCCGATGCGCTGGCCTGTGCTATAACCCACGCCTTTACATCAAAGTATGCTTGAAATATTTTAGTAACAAAAAGTGTCCGATCGGACAAAAAGTGTTAGTTTTAGAGGCTAAAGAGGCCGGCAATGTATAATATTGAATGATGATCGCCTACCTTGAAGGAGTAATCCGAGAAAAAAATATCGACAGTATTGTAATTGACGTAAATGGCGTAGGTTATGGTGTCAAAGTTACTCTTAACGACATTGTTAACCTGAAGACTAACGAGAAGGTAAAACTGCATATCTACGAAAATATACGCGAAGATTTGCACGACCTCTATGGCTTTGTTGAAGTATCAAGCCGCCGGCTTTTTGAAATGCTTCTAAGCGCAAAAAATGTTGGTCCTAAAGTGGCCCTTGCAGTCATGAGCATCGGTAAAGAGGAAACCATAAGGACGGCTATAGCGGGTGGTGATGTAGAGCTTATAAAAAGCGCGAAGCACGTCGGCAAAAGAGCGGCCGAGCAAATTGTGGTTGAACTGCGCGATAAAGTCGGGCTTCAAGCCGGCGAAGACGCAGAAGGGATTGTAACGAGAGGCAGCGCTAATATAAGAGACGAAGCAGTTCAAGCGCTAATTTCCCTGGGGTTTTCGGGTAGCGAGGCCTCCATGGCGCTATCGGAAGTCGATAAAGATTTGCCGACCGAGGAGAAAGTCAAGCTAGCCCTTAGGACTAAAAGATGACAGTAGAAAGAATAGTCCAGCCGAAACCGGATGATGACAAAGAAGAGGAATTTGATAATTCTCTTAGACCGAAGGATTTTCTAAATTATATAGGCCAGGAGAGGCTAAAGAAAAATATAAAACTAGCTATCGACGCTGCCAAGAAACGAAGCGAACCGGTCGATCATATATTACTATTCGGTCCGGCTGGCCTTGGTAAAACCACGATGGCTGCCGTTATTGCCAATGAAATGGGCGCGCAAATACGTATTACTTCCGGTCCGGCTGTTGAACGGGCCGGGGATTTGGCCAGCATACTCACCAATCTGGAAGAAGGGGACATCTTATTTATTGATGAGATACATCGACTTAATCGCAGTGTGGAAGAAGTGCTTTATTCTGCTATGGAAGATTTTAAACTGGACATAATGCTGGGCAAAGGTCCGAGCGCTAAAAGCATGCGGCTTGATTTGCCTAAATTTACGATAATCGGCGCGACTACCAGAACCGGGTCGCTTGCTGCTCCTCTGCGCGACCGTTTTGGCTTGCAGCATCGTCTGGAATTTTATGATGACCAGGAAATTGCCAGGATAATTAAGCGCTCGGCAGGTATATTAGGCGTCAATATTGACGACCAGTCTGCAAGCTACCTGGCAAGCAGAGCCAGGCTGACTCCAAGGATTGCTAATAGGCTTTTGAGGCGGGTAAGGGATTACGCCGATGTCAACGGAGACGGTATAGTTGATCATTCCGTGTCTAAAAAAGCCATGGGGATGCTGGAAATAGATGATCTGGGGCTTGACCCCTCTGACAGAAGGGTTTTATTGGCCATTATTGATAATTACCGTGGCGGTCCGGTAGGTATAAAAACGCTGGCGGCTTTAACCGGCGATGAACAGTCGACAATTGAAGATTTCTTTGAGCCGTATTTAATACAGATAGGTTTGATCGAGAGAACTCCGAAAGGCAGAAAAGCAACACATAAAGCTTATAAACATTTGGACAAAAAACCAAAAAAGAGTTCTAGCCAAGAAAATTTGTTATAATCTGGCCAATGGGCCAAGACGATAAAATCCGCAACCCGGTAGAAGAGTATATGAGATACCTTATGGATCGGGATAAGCCCGACAAGCCGCCGGAGACTATTACTGAGCCTGCGCGACATCTGGAAGTCAAGAAGGGCAGGGATGAGGAGCTGCAGCTTAATTCAACTGCCGGAAACAGGCAAGAAGCTCTCAAAGTTGCCGATGCCATCAAACAGTTAGTAAATATTAAAAGAGACGCCAAAGAAGAACATATATATAACATAAAACGCCATCCGGTCGGACTCATACTTATATTTCTAGCGGTAATTATCAGCTACGCTCTGGTTTTTTCCGTCATAGGTTTCTTATTGCCCGGCTTCGCCGAGTTAACGGGTACTGAATTAAGTTCTATAGGACCGGTCGTCGGAGTATCTATGTTAGTCGTTTTTCTGATTGGGTTAATATATTTGTCTTTCAAAGCCAGGAATTACCTGCTTCATCGTTTAGTATTAACGGACTTGAATATAATCCACATCCTGCACTCCGGCGCACTAAATAAAGAGATTGTAAAACTGCCCGTGTCGGATGTTGAGAATGTCAAAATACAAAAAGCCGGTTTATTCCCGTCAATTTTCAATTACGGGACAATAATTATTGAAACAATTGAAGGCCGGAATGACTTTATATTCAGGTATGCTCCGTACCCGGATATTTACGCGAAGTTTGTCAATGACTCCAAACTTGAATACTTAGCCAGCCGAAAAATCACTAGTCCCTAAACGGATTATCCCTGGCTTCTTTAAAAAGGGACTTAACGGCTATATTACGCTTTTCCAATTTTAGGATTTTATCTATAGACTCTTCGTCAATTACAATACGTTTTATGTTATTTTGCTGCTGGCTTAGCTGTTCGATTGAAGGCTCCTGAGAGCTGTATTGATTTATTCTGAAAATCAAAAACCCGTTCACGCTAAGTACAAGCAAAAGGAAAACAGGCACCATAAATTTTTTAAATTTATTTACAGATCTTTTAACCTGTCCGGGTATTTGTTTGATGTCTATCTTTGATAAATCTTTATTCATAACTTATGGCCTTACGAAAGCGTTTAATGTTAATGAAAATGTTACGTCAGCCCCGTTATTTTCCGGGATTATATTGATTCTTCCTACATGCGCTGTCCGCCTGTTTGACTCTAACTTCTCCAGGAAAGTTAGAAATTGTTCGTAACTTACCGGGTCATTTTCATCAGTTTCTAATGTGATCCCCAAGGAGAAGACTCCGGGTATACCGGAAACGGGCTGGACTTGGGTTAAAGCTTTATTTGTTGCGGCAGGAGAATTTGCAGCTTCCTCCGGAGAGCTTGAGGAAGTTGAACTGCCGGCAGCTTCTCCTGACGCCGCGGATGCGGCGGCACGGCTGTCTCCTAGTGATGAAGGCTGGAAACTAATACCACTGAGTCGTACATTGCTTTCCTGGGCAATCTTAATGATCTCTCTTACGGTCCTGGCTTGATCTTTATCCTGGGGTACTATCTGCTTGGTGATGTCATTTAATTCGCTGTAATTTTCAACATCCTGCTTTGCTTTAATTAAGGAGATGCTTTGCTGCTCCAATACTTGGCTGCGTGCTTTTAGCTCGCTGAGTTTTTCAACTTGATTTTTAAAAACCGTATTACCTAAAACTGCAGCGCCCACTATTAAGATGCACAATACGAAGATTACGATGACCAATCCGTAGAAGACTCTTTTAGCGCTCATTCTTCGCTCCCTATATAAACAAATTCCGTATTATCACTGAACAGTGCTTTCAACCGGACGGTGCAGGGATATAAAGATGCCTCATCGGATCCTGCCTCTTCTTCTGTCACCTGAGGACATGATATGGTTTCGATATCGGCCTGTTTAAAGATTTTATTTTGCGGATCGCTTAAATTCACCTGTATCTGCGAAGCGGTGTTGAAGTCAGTCGCATTTGCCTGGATAGTCAGTCCGCCCTGGAGTCCTTCCAAGGTTATTGATTCCAAAGCAGTCCCCGTAGGCAGAGCCGCCCCAAGCTGCCTGATTAGTTTTGAAAACAATATCTCACGGGACAAAACCTCTAGAACAAGCTTAGTATTGTTGGAAATCTCATCCACTTTGGCCGTTGTTTCATCAATTTCCTGTTCTTTTAGAACGGTCTCTGTTTGTTCGACATTTTTGGCTTCTCTCTTAACTGCCTGGTCAAGATACAGCCAGCCGGCTCCTACAATCATTAAGCTGAAGACCAGGGCTATAAGCAAAGCAATAACCCATCTGGACATTGTCCTGTTCCGTTTGGAATAGAACAAGGTTTGTTTATGTTCAGGAGGAAGTAAGTTGATCATGCGAATAGCCCTTTGGGGTTAATAAAAGCCAGGCCTGCCGCGGTAACATACAAGGATTTTTCATTGTTGGAGGGGGATTTGCGTTTGTCAGACTCTATTTCCTGCCACGGATCGTAAGCTCTTACCGGTATGCGCAGCATATTTGTCAGATAATCGCTCAGTCCCGGCATATTAGCTCCGCCTCCTATGGATACCACCTGGCCGATTTTTGACTTGGTCTCTGAGCGGTCTTCATAATAACGGACCATCCTTCTTACTTCCCGCACAATTTTATCCAACTCGGGCTGCAGGGCTTCAATTATCTGTTTTTGCTTTTTGCTCTTGCCCAGTCCGTACTTCGTCTTTATTATATGGGCTTCTTCGTGGCTTACGCCCAGCTTAGCGGCAATTGCTTCAGTGAAAGTGTCGCCCCCGGCGGGCAGGGTACTGGAAACTACATTGGTTCTGTCGTGTATAGATATATCGGCGGCAACAAAGCCGAAGTCCATTAGTACGGCGGGGATATCCTTAGTGGCCTGTTGTTGTTCAAAAAGCCGGGATGCGGCATTAATGCTGCTGTCGAACATAACCGGCTCTAAATCAAGTATTTTACACAGGTCTAAGTACGAATCAATCACTTTTTTCGGTACGCCTACGGCTGATACTTCTATATTTTCTTTTGTGCGGCTGATTATGTCGTAATCTATGTACAATTCATCGCGGGGGAGGGGTATGTATTGCTCGGCTTCCAAGCTAATGGCTTGTTCGATTTCTTCGTCGGATAGATTTGGCAAGTTAAATGTACGGGTGTAGGTAGAACTTGTCGGGATGCTCATAGCGACTCTTCTGGTGGTTATTTCCCCGACTACTTTTTTTTCAAAAAGCTCTTTTATAGCACCTGCCAGTGCTTCAAAATTCACAATTACAGAATCTTTTATAACCTCACTCTTGAAAGGATTATAGCCATAGCCGACAAGCTTGCGGTGTTTGCCTTCGGATTTAATCTGCATTACTTTAACCGACTTGAATCCTATGTCCAAGCCAAATATATCTTTGTCTTTATAGAAGTATTTGTTGCTCATTGCTTTCCCAGCCAAAGCATTTTTGACTCTTTAAACTATAGCATTTTACAGGTTTTTTGCACACGTTATTCTAAAATAAAAAAGCCCCGGGGTTTTAAACCGAGGCTTTT
>JBBDZT010000013.1:0-23859 GCA_040900025.1 Saccharimonadales bacterium (SeqCode) | reverse complement strand
CCTTTTTTCTGTACGTCGGTAAATGTTGTTATAACTATTGCCGCGAGTATTCCGATAACGACAATTACTATCAATAGCTCCACTAGTGTGAAACCGCTTTCTTTACGTTTAAGTGAGATCATAAGGACCCACCCTCCTTTATTTATTTTTTAATTTTGACCTTATCAAACTTAAGTATCATCTTCTGATAAGTATCTGAGGTTGATTGTAACCATTAGAATTATATTAGTCAAGCTGCTGGCTAACCGATGTTTTCGCTGAGGCTGGCTATTGGCCCCATGACGCTGGCGGCAATTAATCCCACCATGGCTCCAAGCACTACTATCATCAAAGGTTCGATCAACGCACTCAATCCGTCAATAACTACCTCGACCTCTTCTTCATAAAAATCCGCAACCTTAACAAGGATAGTATCTATCTGACCGGTCTCCTCGCCTATAGTCAGCATTTGAGTGACAATAGTGGGGAAATACGGGCTTTTTGATAAAGGCTCGGAGAGTTGGTGTCCAAACTTAACTTCTTTAGCTGCATCCAGTAGTTCTTTTTCGATAACTTTATTTCCTATGGCTTTGGCTGTAACCTGTAGCGAATCTATAACGGAAACACCGGCCCCCATTAGGGAAGCGAAAGTCCGGGCAAACCTGGCAAGGGCTATCTTGACGACTATTGTTTTTATAATAGGCGTATTCAGCAAGATCATGTGGAAGTTATATTTGCCTTTCTCGGTAGAGATATATTTTTTAACTGCGAAAACGATTCCGCCAAAAATAACGATAATTAATATTGCGTTACTCTGCATAAAACTACTTATATCCAGCATTATCTGGGTATAGACGGGCAGTTCTGCGTCCGGTCCGCCCAGGTCCTTGATAATAGCGCCGATTTTAGGCATGACGAAAAGCATAATGCCAAAGAAAGCAATAATAGTTATGGTGAAAATTACTATAGGATAAGCCATAGCACTTTTAATTTTTTTGCGCATGGACGAATCTTTTTCTATCTGCAAAGCCAGCTTTTTCAAGATTTCTTCAAGTATTCCGCCGGTCTCTCCGGCCTTGACCATATTTACGAAGATTTCATTAAAAGCTTTAGGGTGGCCAGCTAGCGCGTCGGCAAAGGACTTGCCGCCCTCGACATCTTTTCCAACCTTGTTTATGACCTCTTTGAAATATTTATTGTCCGTTTGCTCCCGTAGTGTAGCTAAAGACCTGTTTAAAGGAACCCCGGCTGATATCATTGTTGACAATTGGCGGCTGAAAATCACCAGATCTTTTATTTTTACTCTGGCTCCCAAGCTAAATTCCACGTTTCTCTTGTCGTGTATTTCATTTAGCGAAAGGGGCCTGATCCCTTGATGCTCCAGTATAGCCAAAGCCCCGTCTTTATTGCCGGCTTCAACGGTACCGGTGATTTTTTTCCCGTCTTTAGCCGCTGTATATAAGTATTTCGACATGATTTAGTTTTCGCTTGTGACTCTTAGTATTTCTTCTACGCTTGTCTGGCCACGGAGAGCCTTTATAAAGCCGTCAAGCTGCATGGTCATCATACCGTTTTTTATAGCTTCATTCTGAATCTGGTCGCTCGTGCCGTTGCTTATTATTAATTTTTCAATATCGGAATTATTAGACAGCACCTCGTATATACCGACTCTTCCTTTATAACCCGTATGACCGCAAACATCGCATCCGTCTTTAGCGGGCTTCCATAGTTGCTTTATGCCTGCCCCTGAAGTTGCAAGTTCATTTACCGATGTCTTTGTTTTTTTGTCTTCATTTGCTTTGCCGACACCGCCATTGAGCGCCTGTTTTTCAAGATCGTGTATATTGGCCATGGACTTTGAGTCGCTGATATTGAAGATGTCGTTTATTTTTTTAAGTTCTTCATTGTCCGGTTTATGCGGCTGCCTGCAATCGATGCACAATCTTCTGACCAATCTTTGCCCCACGACAGCCCTTACAGTACTGGCAATTAAAAACGGCTCCACGCCCATATCCAGTAATCTTGGCAGGCAAGTCGCCGCATTATTAGTATGGAGCGTCGCGAATACCAAATGTCCGGTCAATGCGGCCTGGACTCCCAAATCCGCGGTTTCCGAATCCCTGATTTCTCCCACCATTATAATGTTCGGGTCCTGCCTGAGCAGCGCCCTCAACCCTGAAGCGAAAGTCATGCCGGCTTTCGGATTAACTTGTGTCTGGTTTGCTCCGGGAATTTTGTATTCGACCGGATCTTCCACAGTCGATATGTTGACCTGCGGCCTGTTAAGGATGGACAGCGTACTATAAAGACTGGTTGATTTTCCCGATCCGGTAGGACCGGTTACTAAAATCATGCCGTGGGGCTGAACCATGGCGTTATTGATTGTTTTTAATGAACTACCCCAATAGCCGAGATCTTCCAGCGTGGCCGGCTTGTTAGACTCGCTAAGTATTCTCATGACGACTTTTTCGCCTTCTGAGATTGGCAGGGTAGAAACACGCAAAGCGAATTTATCGCTGCCAATTTGTATTTTAAACCTGCCGTCCTGCGGCGCGCGGCGTTCGTCTATCTTCAGATTGCTTAAGATTTTTACTCTGCTAACAAGCGGGTTCTGGACTTTTTTCGGTAGTTTGTTGGCTTCCCTTAGAATACCGTCTACCCTGTAGCGAATAAGAATATGGTTTTCTCTCGGTTCTATATGTATGTCGCTGGCGCCGGATTTTATAGCATACTCAATAATTAAGTTGACAGTCTGGGCTATTGGCGAATCTTCGGTAATTTCATCTTCGCTTACTTCTTCTTCAGCTTCATTTTCAGCTTCCTCGTCAAGCACGCTTGTAAAGTCGCTGCTGACATTTTCGCTATTGTACTGGTCCAAAGCTTTTTCTATAACCGAACTCGGGGCTATGTGTACTTTGATATCCGAACCCAGTTGTTTTTGCAGAAAGCTGATAGCTTGGATATCGTCAGGGTCCTCCATAGCCAGCAGTTCTTCGCCATTATTGCCGACGCCGAAAAGAACCACTCTGTGGCGCTTAGCTATACGCTCAGGGATAATTTTTAGAATTTCCTGCTTTAACTCTTTAGGGTTTAAGTCCGCGAAAGGGACGTCGATTTCTTTAGCGTAAAACTTGGTTAATTCGGACTCGCTGACTAATCCGTCGGCTATAACTACTTCCTGTAGAGTGGTCTTCTCCGTTTTAGCCTGGTCTTTAAGCGACTGCAGCTTCGGGGCGGTAGTCCTGCCCGCGTCAATTAATAATTTCTCCACCAAAGAGTCTGAAATACGCATATTTACTCCAAATTATACAGTAAATAAACATAACCATCTACGTATTGTCAAAATATCTTGAGAAGACAAATGTTATACTGGAAACCTAAGAAATGATGGAGGGTTTTGAAATTGACAGATACTAAAAAGGCCAGCAAGTCTGATAAAGAGGGGAAGACCAAGGCATTAGGCTTGGCTTTGGAAACAATAGAAAAGCAATTCGGCAAGGGCTCAATTATGAAACTTGGTGATGCTCACAAAGCTAATGTCGAGACAATTTCAACGGGAAGCCTGAGCCTTGATTTAGCGCTCGGGGGTGGTATTCCAAAAGGCAGAATTATAGAAGTTTACGGCCCGGAAAGTTCAGGCAAAACAACGTTGACATTGCATGCGATAGCGGAAATACAGAGAAATGGAGGCACGGCAGCTTTCGTAGACGCGGAGCATGCGCTTGACCCGGCTTATGCCAAAAAACTTGGAGTTGATGTTGAAAACCTGTTGATTTCACAACCCGATAATGGCGAGCAGGCTCTGGAAATTACTGAAACATTGGTTCGCAGCAATGCTGTTGATATGGTGGTGGTAGATTCGGTTGCGGCTCTGGTGCCGAGAGCGGAAATTGAGGGTGACATGGGTGATTCTCATATGGGCTTGCAGGCTCGTCTGATGAGCCAGGCGCTTCGTAAGCTTACCGGAGTTATTAACCGTTCGCAGACAACGGTTATATTTATCAACCAGATAAGAATGAAAATTGGCGTTATGTTCGGAAATCCGGAGACAACTACCGGCGGCAACGCGTTGAAGTTTTATTCCAGTGTTCGGATGGACATACGGCGTATCTCCCAGATAAAACACGGCGACGATATAGTAGGCAACCGGGCCAGGGTAAAGGTGGTTAAGAATAAGGTCGCCCCGCCGTTTAGAACTGCTGAATTTGATATCATGTACAACCAAGGAATCAGTAAATCCGGGGATGTTTTAGACCTCGCGGCAGATAGGGAAATCGTAGAAAAATCCGGCGCCTGGTTCTCTTACAAAGGCGAAAAAATCGCCCAAGGCCGCGAAGCCGCAAAAAAATATCTGGAAGACAACCCCAAAGTGCTTCAGGACCTGGACAAACAGATCCGCGAAGCCGCAGCCCAAGAAGTATAAGAACAATCCGTATGAAAATAACGGATATAAAACAGCAGGCTAAGCGCCAGGATAGGTATTCTATATTTATTGACGGCAAGTATTCATTTCCTTTAAGCGAAGGAGAGCTTTTAGCTCAAGGTCTTAAGATCGGCCAGGAATTTAACAAAGTTGAGCTGGAGACTATAAAAGATGAAGCCGTTGTAGACAAGGGAGTTTATATGGTTTTAGATCTAATTTCCCGCCGCCCCAGAAGCAAGTGGGAGCTGGAGGATTATCTAAGGCGCAAGGACTACAAGCCCGAAGAAATTGAAAAGATAATAATAAATGTGGATAAAAAAGGTTATATAGATGATTTTAGTTTTTCAAAAAGATGGATAGAAAATCGCCGGCTTCTTAAATCTACGAGCAAATTAAAATTGCGCATGGAACTGCGCCAAAAACGAATCGATGAAGACATTATCCGAAGTGCTCTAGAAGAAGACCAAGCCGACGAACAAGAAGTTTTAAAAGAGCTTATTGAAAAAAAGCGTACGCATACGCGCTATCAGGACGATCAAAAACTGATCGCGTATCTTGCCCGGCAAGGATTTTCATATTCTGATATTAAGGAGGCTATGGGTTCATGAGCTGGCAAATTGCCATAACCCTGCATCTTATCTTTACCGCGATTTTTGCTCTAGTTCAGCGTAATATCTCCAGGCAGTTCCAATCCCACGCCAGAGTGGCCACCGCGTTCTTCTACCCCATTGTTTCGGCAATGGGAATCATTTACGGGGTATTGAATTACGACATTTCATTCGATTTCTCGCTGCAAACATGGTTATTTTTAGTGGCTAACGGGTTTATCTTCGCGCTTAGTTTTATATCCGCGTTCAAAGCGAACTCTCATGTAGATGCCGCGCAGTTTGCCATATTACAAAGTACCAGAGCGATCTTCACTGTTATTGTTGCGTCTATTCTGCTCGGCGAGCAGCTATCGGCTCTACAACTTTTAGGCGTGTTAGTTTTGGTCGCATCAGCCGGACTGGTCGCCATCAAAAGAACGACAACCAGGACATTTACTGTGTCTGCGTGGAGTTGGCTGGCGATATTTTCAGCTTTTACTTTGGCGTTAGCGACCACAGGCGAAAAATATTTTTTGGGTGAAATGAATGTCGGTACTTATATGGTTATCGGCTGGGGATTTCAAACGCTGGCAGTTATGTTGCTTGCTTTCGGCCGTTGGCATACTCTGAAAGATTTCGGTCCAAATGGGATTAAACATCTGATTTGCCTTGGAATATTGCGGGGTCTTCAGGGTATAACTTTTGTCGTTGCTCTGTCGCAGGCGGATATTAGTTTAATCGCGGGAATTATGAGCTATCAAACGGTTTTGATACTTGTCGGCGGGATCATTTTCTTACACGAAAGAGAGCATCTGTACCGGAGGGTTGCCGGTTCGGTCATAGCTACTATAGGTTTGCTGTTGCTCGTCAGCTAGCCAGGACTTGAGGAGCAGCCCGGGCTGTGGATTTTTCGGTCGGGTTTTTTATTATGACTTTCGACCTGGTTATTTCAACTATTTGGTTGCGGTCTATACTTAAGTTTCCACCGGAGAAGTCTTTGATTATAGATTGCGAAACATATATCTTTTTGATAAACATTCCGGCGGTTTCTACCGAAAAATCAGTGATCTTGCCGTATTTTTTACCGTTCTCGCTGATGACTTTCTTGCCCATTAAGTCGTAATCTACTTCAAGGACTTCTTTGTGCCTAATAAGTTCTTCCGGTTCGGACAGTACTTCGTGGTCATTGATGATAATCCCTTTAGACGAAATGTCCCTTACGTCGCCGGCGAGTAGTATTAATTCGTCCGATCCGAAACGATCACTAACATACCAGCCGACAATCTTAAGATTGTTCGGGTTGATAATTATCTTTGTAGCTATGCCTATGTGCCCTCCTGTTCTCAGCGAAAGCACCGCTATATCCATTAGCGTTTCATGAAGTTTCAACATAAATATATTGTACTTCAGAATTTATTTTAAAGTTATAATTAACATCTATGACTAAAAATAAGATAAGACTTAATAATGAAGAAGAAACGAAAAAGTTTGCCGGCGAGTTTTCAAAAAACCTAAAAAAGGGCGACGTAGTTGAACTGATCGGCGATCTAGGCAGCGGCAAAACGTTTTTCGTCCGAGCTTTAGCTGAGGCCCTCGGCGCGGAAAAAGTCTCCAGTCCGTCATTTGTTATAAAGAACGAATATACAGGTAAAAGATTCAATATCTTACACTTTGATCTGTACCGGCTTAACGGGCTAGGCATTATAAAAGAAGAACTTGCAGAAAACCTTTCCTCAAACAGCCTGATAATCATAGAATGGGGGGATAGCGCCAAAGAAATTTTACCCGCTGACAGATACAAAATATTTATTAATGTTACCGGAGAAAACTCCAGAGAGCTAACAATTTATGATTATCCTAAGCATTAAAACAAACCAGGAACTATCCGAAATCGGACTCTTTAATACGCATAAAAAATTGGAATATATGAAATGGAAGGCTCACAGGGAGTTGTCCGCAACTATTCATAAAAAAATCGAAGAAATACTAAAGTCTCAAAATATATCCTGGGGCGATATCCAAGGAATAATTTTCTATGAAGGGCCGGGAAGCTTCACGGGGCTTCGTATTGGTGCAAGTGTGGCAAATGCGCTGGCAGCTGACTTGGATATACCGGTTGTCCAAACTGCTGGCGATAGTTGGATTAAGGAGGGTATTGAAGAGCTTGATAAAAAACCCTCAAAGCGGCTGGCTATTCCTAAATACGGAAGTTCTGCACAAACCACGAAGCCCCGAAAATAATTGCTAAATATTAATCAATAAATGTATAATCAGATTGTAAGACGTTTTTTTGAGGCGGTCTTCCAAAGTACAGTTTTAAGATAAATTTCTAAACATCGACATCATATAGATTGAGAACCGTACGAGCCTTTATGGACTAATGAAGTGATAGTGATCGTCCGGATAATGGTTTGGCACAAATAACTCTATCTTTAAGCCGATAGAAAGGGTAATTACTATGGATCCAATAACTATTGTATTGGCTATTGTAGGTATTGGCGTGGGGTATGGCGCCAGCACTGTAAGATCAAAAAGCCAGATAGGCAAAGCAGAAGAAAAAGCAAAAAAAGAATTAAAAAAAGCAAGAGAAGAGGCAGATAAACTTGTCGCACAAGCAAAAAAAGATGCCGGCGAATTGGCTGACGAATCAAGGAGAGAAGACCAATCAAGACGCAAAGAATTCAAGGAGATTGAAAAGCGCTTACTTGGCCGCGAAGAGAATTTGGATAAAAAGCTGGACAGTCTGGACAAGCGGGCAGAAAGCCTAAGAAAATCTGAAAGTGACATAGAAGAACTAAAAAATGAAATTCGCGCCATTCGCGGCAAGCAGCAAGAAAAGCTGGAGAAAATCGCTAAGCTTACAAAAAAAGATGCCGCCGAAAAATTAATGGCTATGACCGAACGCGATATAAAAGACGATCTTAAAGGCTTGATAACTAAGATTCAAAACGAAACCAAGGATTTAGCCGAAGAGAAGGCCGGCGCGATATTGATACAGACTATGGAGCGTATGGCCAGTGAAGTTACAGCCGAGCGCGTGGTTAGCGCGGTTAAGCTTGAGGACGAGGAAATGAAAGGCCGTATTATCGGTAAAGAAGGCCGTAATATCCAGGCTCTTCAACGTGCGACCGGCGTTGACATTATGGTAGATGATACGCCGGGCATGATAATCTTAAGCTCATTTGACCCGGTACGCCGCGAAGTAGCCAGGGTGGCTCTTGAGATGCTTCTAAAAGACGGCCGTGTTCACCCGGGCAGGATAGAAGAAGTCGTAGATAAAGCTCAGAAACAGGTCCAGAAGGATGTTGTACGCGCCGGGGAAGATGCAGCAAGAGAAGTAGGAATTATCGGTATACCAAAAGAGATATTGCAATATCTAGGCGAGCTTAAGTACAGGACAAGCTATGGTCAGAATGTACTGAAACATTCTACCGAAATGGCACATATGGCCGGAGTCCTAGCCGAGCAAATAGGCGCCAACGTAAAAACTGCTAAATACGCCGCTTTGATACACGACATGGGCAAAGCCTTAACGCACAAGATTGAAGGCAAGCATCACCACATTACGGGTGAGATTGCCCGCAAATACGGCGTAAGTGAAGAAATAGCACATGCTGCTGAAGCACATCACGATGATATGGAAGCTACCACTCCTGAAGCATTGGTAGTCCGTGTAGTGGATGCAGTTAGCGCTGCCCGCCCTGGTGCCAGAAACATCTCTCAAGAGAACTTTGCAGAAAGAATGCGCGAGCTGGAAAACGTGGCAACCGGATTTAAAGGAGTTGATAAAGCCTACGCTATCAGCGCCGGCCGCGAAGTCCGAGTGTTCGTAAAGCCTACTGACCTTGATGATTTAGGGTCAATTAAATTGGCTCGTGATGTAGCTAACAAGATAGAGTCAACTATGCAGTATCCGGGCACTATAAAAGTAAATGTTATACGCGAAACTCGAGCAATAGAATTTGCTAAGTAACCTCTACCATGGCTCTTTATTTCGTAAGGCACGGTGAAAGCACTAATAACCTAGAAGGCCTGTTTACCGGACGCATGGATCCGGCTCTTACCAAAAAAGGCGAACAACAGGCAAGACAAACAGCCGAAGAAATAAAAGCTCTGGGCGAAATATACAATATAGTATCTTCGCCTTTAGGCAGGGCTGTCAAAACGGCCGAAATAATAGCCGAAATTATAGGATACCGAAAACCTATCAGTGTAGATGAGCGTATTATCGAGTATGACCTAGGGGAACTTGAGGGTACTCCTTGGCGCAAAATTCCAAAGGAAGAATTCGCACGGATCAAAGGCGTGGAGTCTCCTGCTGAATTTCAGCGCCGACTGATAGATTTTCTAAATGAATATAAAGATAAGAAGGATAATATACTGATAGTAGGACACGGAGGCGTTTATAGGATGATAGAAGCAACCAGGCTGGGACTTGACCCTAATTCGTTTCATGAAGTAGACAGGCCAAGCAATGCCTCGTATATGGAACTAAATCTAAGCTGGCTGGATAATAAGTAATGAAATTCTTAATTCTACATGGAACAGGCGCGGATCCCGGCAAACATTGGTTTCCCTGGCTTAAATCTGAACTCGAAAACTTAGGGCATGAAGTCTGGGTTCCGGATTTGCCGGATGCCGAGCGGCCTAATATTCAGAAATATAATAACTTGCTTTTAAATAGCGGCTGGGACTTTAAAAACAGTGTTATTATTGGTCATTCTTCCGGATCGGTAGCGATACTTGGGCTTCTGCAAGCTCTTCCGGAGGACGTGAAGATCAATACGGCAGTTTTAGCCGGAGCATTTACTAAAAGATTGAGTGAAAATCCAAGCTGGGAGATGATAAGCGAACTGTTTGATAAGCCATTTGACTTCGAAACAATTAAGCAAAAAGCTGATAACCTCATGTTCATCCATTCAAAAGATGACCCCATTTGTGACATTAATGAAGCCCGAAAACTTTGCGCTCAGGTTAGCGGCGAGATGATTGAGTTTGATGGAATGGGGCATTTTACGACAAAATTGAATCCAAGTTTCACGAAGTTTCCCGAACTTCTTGAAGTTATCAAAACCAAAATTCTTCTTTAGAGCTTCCTAATCTGTTAAAATCTAGAGGTCTCATCTATCAACGGGGATTGGCGCAGTTGGCTAGCGCGCGCGCTTTGGGAGCGCGAGGTCGCCGGTTCGAGTCCGGCATCCCCGACCATTTTTCTTTATTATCCTTGTGGTTGATACAATATAGCGTATATGTTTGCCGTACTTTTACTTAGCTGGTGGTATAGTTCCGGTTGGTCGTGGCTGGCACGGCGCTGCGCGGCAAAATACCTTCTTATATCCGAAGCATTATCTATCGGTATATTAATAAAAACTTTTTTTGCACCTTGGAAACAAATTCAATCGACAACTACTTTGCAAAATTTTATTCAATCGACTGTAGATAACATAGTATCCAGGGTGGTAGGTATGGTGATAAGAGGCTTCATGCTTTTTACCGCTTTATTCTTGTATATCTTATTGACCGCGTTTACTATAGCAAGTTTTATAATCTGGCCAATTGCCCCTATGCTGGTAATAATTTTACCGGTACTTGCTGCTAAAGGCGTCTCACTATGAGTACAGCTATAAATTTAAACAGCGCCCGAAGCCAGAAATCCCGGCTATATTTTTCTCTAAATAAAAAAAGTATCTCTATTCTTTTGGTATCGACTTTAATAATTTCTTTAATCTTAGGAACAGTACTTCTTTATTATGAAAACTCTTTAGCCTTTATAGCTTATATGCCTGCTGTAATTGCCCTGATAATAAGGATTTGGCGGAAAGGGGACCTCTCTACTTTAGCGGAACGCATGGACCCTAATTCTCTTGATGGCTTGATTGACCCTGATGTGCTGGCGAACATAAAGACCGGGAATCCGTCTAACTACGACATTTTTCAAGCAGCTTCCAGTACAGAAGCCAGATGGTTTTTACAGAATCGCTACCAAATTCCTAATGAATTATTTGAGCTTCTTTCTAAAGAACCGAATTCTGCGGCCAACTTGTGGCCGGGTGTCGAACTTCTATCAAAACAATATGGAGTTTCCGGCTATAAGCCAATCATAATTCTAGTCGCATTGATCAAGTCGATACCCGACATTGAAAGTATATTAAATAGAAACAAAATGGAAATTAATGATATTGAACAAGGCATAGTCTGGCTGGAAAATATAGAAGAAAAACGTCGGATTATACACGAAGTTAGGCAATTCGGAGGAATAGCTAGAGATTGGGCATACGGTTATACGCCCATCTTAAATTTCCTGGGTCTAAATATATCGGAATACATTAAATATAACGGCTTCTTTGCTGACACGACCCTTAACGATAAAATTGTTGATCGGATGATTCAAAATCTAGATAGCGGAGCCGGTTCCGTGAGCTTGGTCGGAGAGCTAGGAGCCGGTAAAACTACTGCTGTTCACGCTTTTGCCGACAGGCTTATAGAAGACCAGAATGTCCCGGGAAGCCTAAAAAATCACCAAGTTGTTGCTATAGATGCTCCGACATTGCTTTCGCAAACTCGAGGCAAGGGAGAACTGGAAGGACTCATGATGAAAGTTTTTAATGAGGCTGCCAGAGCCAAAAATATAATTATATTTCTTGATGACGCCGAAGTTTTTTTCGAACAGGGCGAATCCAGCGTTGATCTAAGCAATATAATTCTACCGATTCTGGATAACGGCGCGGTCAGAGTTATCTTTGCCATGACGCCTAAAGAATGGCAGTCTTTGGCATCCCACAGCTCTAATGTTGCCAGCAAGTTCCATCCTCTTCAAGTCCAGCCAGCAGGAGAAGAAGAAACGCTGCATATGCTAAGAGATCAGTCAATATTCGTTGAATCCCAAAAAAAGGTACTTTTTACCCACCAGTCTCTAAAGGAAGCTTATAAACTTGGCTCAAGATATGACGATACGCAAGTAATGCCCGGCGGAGCACTCAGTCTTCTTAAATCTGCCGCTCCTCTGGCTGAAGGAGGTTTTGTAACGGAAGAGACGGTTCAAGCTGCCATTGAGTCTTCCAAAGGCGTAAAGATTAAACAGGCTAAAGGTGATGAATCTACCAGTTTACTTAATCTTGAAGAAGACATTAAGAAATACGTCATTAGCCAAGAGCAAGCTATCAGTGCCGTATCAAATTCGTTGCGCCGGGCGAGAAGCGGCGTAGGCAATCCTGACAGACCTGTCGGTACCTTTCTGTTCCTTGGGCCCACGGGCGTAGGGAAAACCGAACTATCAAAGGCGTTGGCCAAGGTCTATTTCGGCGATGAAAAATCTATGATTCGGGTCGATATGAACCAATACGTTAACACAGGAGACACCGAACGTCTTATTACCCCTATGCAGGGCGAAACATTGGGCTTTTTGGGCGAGGTTCGCAAGAAACCTTTTTCAGTAATACTGCTTGATGAAATAGAAAAAGCCGATCGGTCCGTAGTTAACTTACTGCTCCAAATGCTCGACGAAGGATTCATGAGCGATTCAAACAATAAAAAAGTTTCTTTTAAAGACGCCATAATTATAGCTACTTCAAATGCCGGCGCCGACGAGATAAGAAGAATGATTGATGCTGGCGAGGATATCGTTAAGCTTCAAAGCAAATTAGTTGATTTGGTGATTGAGCGAAACATTTTCGCACCGGAATTTGTTAACCGATTTGACGAAGTAGTAGTCTTTAAGCCGCTTACTCCGGACGAGCTAGTCCGGGTTATTGATCTGATAATAGCCGGCATTAATAAAACTCTGGACAAGCAAAAAGTCAAAGTTGAAGTCAGCGACGAAGCTAAACAATGGCTTGTAGACAAAGGTTATGACGCAAAGCTTGGCGCTAGGCCTATGCGCCGGGTCGCCCAAAAATATATAGAAAACATTGTCGCCAAGAAGTTATTGGACAATACGACTGTAAGTGGCGGAGTTATATCCTTAGGGGTTCAAGATTTTGAAAACGTAGAATCCAGCTAATGATAGCCATAATATTATCGCTTGGATTAATTTTCCTGCTTTTGGTTATTAATGAATTAGCTTGGCGCCAAGGCAAACTGCAGGCCGAAGAGGCTAGAAAAGTCATACATGTTTTGGTCGGTGCATTCATTGCCTTCTGGCCATTGTATATGAGCTGGAAAACCATACAAATTCTAAGTATTCTATTGTTTTTAGGAATTTTTATTTCTTACA
Source organism: Saccharimonadales bacterium (SeqCode) (assembly GCA_040900025.1). Lineage (GTDB taxonomy): Bacteria > Patescibacteriota > Saccharimonadia > Saccharimonadales > 2-12-FULL-41-12 > JANWLD01. The sequence goes on along the minus strand of JBBDZT010000013.1, from coordinate 10,658 downwards.
AATACGGTGTATTTGGAGCGATCCATAAAGTTAAACAGAAAACTGCCGGTGAGCTTTGGTACCCGGTTGGCATAGGACTGGCTGCCGCGTTTACCGTGCAACCTTGGATATTTACAGTCGCAATTCTCCACCTGGCTTTAGCGGACGGTTTTGCCGCGGTCTTTGGTCGGAAGTACGGGATTATGCATTATCGTATAGGTCCGCACACAAAGTCTGTCGTGGGTTCGCTTGTGTTTCTAGTTATTTCTTCGGTTCTTTGTATAATTGCCTACTTTGTTTTATCAGAGGAATTGCCGGGAATATCTTTGGCCGTGTTTGCTGTTACGCCTTTTTTGGCTACTGCAGTTGAAAGTATTTCGAGACACGGCATCGACAATGTTTTGATTCCTTTAACGGTTGTTTTCGCTTTAGGACTTCCAACCTCTACATTAACTCTCGGCTTTTTGTAAAGTATTTTCGTTTAAGTTAGAATAGTTATTGTCAATAAAATTAAGGGGGAGCTCAGGTGCAGCTGGGCTGAGAGTCCTGGCAATCTTCCAGGAGACCCGATGAACCTGTACGGGTAATGCCGGCGGAGGGAGAAGTATGAGCAAACTTAAAATATTAATTGTAATATCGGCCATTGTTCTGGCCGGAGCAGCTGGTTTGCTGCTAGCTAATAAAAATAAAGATAAAAATCAAGACCAACAAAAGCAAAAAATTACACTAGCCTTGGATTGGACGCCAAACACTAACCACACCGGTATTTATGTAGCCAAGCAAAACGGCTGGTACGATGAAGAGAATATTGAGCTGGAGATCATTCCTTATGCCACAACTCCTAGCGATGTATTAGTTTCGTCCGGGCAGGCTGATGTAGGCATAGGCTTCACGGAAGGCGTAGTTTCCTCGTCTGCCGGCGATTCGCCGGTTGTTTCAATCGCCGCGATAATTGCTAATAATACTTCTTCAATTGCTACCCGGGCCAGTGATAATATTAATTCTCTGGCTGATCTGGACGGCAAAATTTACGGCGGTTACGGCGCCCCTTATGAAGAACCGGTTATGAAGCAGGCTATAAAAAATGACGGGGGAGAAGGAGAGTTTGAGCAGGTCGTAGTTGATACTGCGCCTATTGATGCGCTTGAGAGTAAAAAAGTTGACTTTGTTTGGGTATATGACGGATGGGAAGGCATCGAAGCCAAGAAGCGTGATTTTGAGATAAAACAATTTCCAATAGTCGAGTATGGAATACCTGATTATTCCACACCGAACATCATAACTTCGCCGCAAGCTATATCTGAGAAATCCGATTTGCTTAAACGGTTTATGAATGCCACGGTGCGTGGGTATGAATTTGCCCGGACGAATCCTGACGAAGCTGCCAAGCTGCTAATAGAAGCCAACCCGGCCGGGACATTTCCCGATAAAGAGCTTGTATACGAAAGCCAGCGTTATCTAAGCCCGCGCTATCAACAGGAAGGTAAGGCTTGGGGCTTGCAGGATCCGCAGTTCTGGCGGGATTACCCGGAATTCATGGTAGCTAATGATGCCGTTGTTGATGTTTCCGGCAATCCGGTGGACAGCTTAGATTTTAATGCTCTTTATACTAATCAATTTTTAGAATAAAGTGTCTTCTAGCGTAGCCTTAAGACTAAATAAGATAAGCAAGTCCTTTGTCGTTTCCGGAAATAAAGTGGACGTGTTAAGCGGGATTAACCTGAGCATAAAAGAGGGCGAATTCAGCTGTATAATCGGTCCGAATGGCAGCGGTAAGACGACCCTGGTTAAGATAATTGCCGGTATCGAAGAACCCTCCCGCGGAGATTGCCAAAAATTAGGCAAAGCGGTCTATCTTCCGCAACAGGACAGCCTACTGCCTTGGTTTACCGTTAGAGAGAATATAGAGCTCCCGGGCAAAATAAACAGCACTCTAACCAAAAGCGTACAAGTAGACATTAATAAATATTTGAAAAAATATAAGCTGACGAAGTTTTCTGATTTTTATCCGAGTGAAATATCCGGCGGAATGAAACAAAAAGCCGCGCTGATAAGAGCGGTTGTCTATAGGCCGGATATTGTTATTCTTGATGAGCCTTTTTCATCACTTGATGCTATAACCAGGGTAGAAACACAAAAAATGTTATCCGATTTATGGCTTGAATACAAACCGACAATTCTCTGTGTTACGCACGATATTGACGAGGCAATCTTCTTAAGCGACAGGATCTTTATTTTAAGTAAGCGCCCGGGCAGGGTAGTCAAAACGCTAAGTACCGGCTTGAGTAGGCCGAGAAGTTTGGGCGATATTGATTCACCTAAAGCCTTAGAGCTCAAGAAAAGCTTGTATGGGATGCTTATAAAATGAAAAATTTAGCGAAATATCTGAAAATTTCCTATCCTTCTTTAGCAGTTATTATTCTGCTGTTAGTTGTGTGGCAGGCATATACGGAAATAAGCTCGATCAGGCAGTCTATCCTGCCGCCGCCAAGCCTTGTTATTAGTTCGCTTTTTGAATTCCGGGAAATTATTTTCATCCACACGGTTCAGACTGTCGCGGAGACAATTATAGGTTTTATTTTAGCGATTGTTATCGGCTCTGCCATTGCCATACTTATATTTTATTCCGGAATATTGCGCCGGGCATTCTATCCGCTTTTAACTATCTCCCAAACCATACCTATTATCGCCTTGGCTCCGCTTTTAGTACTTTGGCTCGGATTTGGTATCTTACCCAAAGTTGTTCTAGTCGCCGTGTTCTGTCTTTTCCCGATAGCCGTCGCTGCTTCCGACGGTCTTTTAAACACGCCTAAACACCTTAGCGAATACATGCAGACTATAGGTGCAGGAAGGTTGCAGACCCTTCGTTACCTGAATGTTCCCTATGCGCTTGATCGGTTCTTCTCCGGGCTTAAAATAGGAGCAGTTTATGCCGTAACAGCTGCCGTAATAGGCGAGTATGTCGGGGCTTTCAAGGGACTGGGGGTGTATCTGCAGACTTCAGCATCTTCACATGCTACAGCTTTGGTTTTTGCTGCTACTCTAGTGATAATTGCTTTATCTATGGCTCTGCTGGGCCTGGTCTTTTTCGTACAGAGTAAAGTAATGCCTTGGAGGCGTTCTAGTGCATCAAAAAATCAATAAAGCCTTGATATTTTTAAATGGCGACGAACCAGATCTTGCCTACACTAAGAAATATGCCGATAAAAATACATTAATAATCGGTTGTGACGGAGGCACTGGTAGCATTTACAAGATAGGCTTAACGCCGCAGGTAGTATTAGGCGACTTTGACTCCGTAACAAGCCTTCCGAAAGAGATTAAGAATCTTCCCAAACGCTATTACGGTAAAGAAACAATAATTAATGATACGGTTTACATTAAGTACCCAGGAGATAAGGATTTTCTAGATGTGGAAGCAGCCATAGATTATGCTCTAAGAAAGCAGTTAAGAGAAATAATTTTAGTGAATACTCACGGGGATGAATTAGACCATGTTGTTGGTGTTCTGGCATTACTTTCAAAACGCAAATACCGTTCAGCAGACATCAAACTTATACGGCCACTTCTGAAAGCCTATATTATCCGCGGCAAGGCTGAAATAAAAGGAAAAATAGGGGATAAAATATCGCTTATTCCTCTGTATGGTCCAGTCAAAGTTAAGAACTCTTCGGGCTTAAAGTATGACCCCGCACAATACAAAATGTCGCTTCAGCAGAATTTAGGCATTAGCAATGAGCTGATAAATAAAAAAGCAGCCCTAGAACTAAGCAAGGGCTGCTTTTTGGTAATTCAGTACCAGTAAGACTATTTAAGCCTGTTTTTGATGGTTTCTTTGATTTTGAAATCCGCTAAAGCTTTTGGATTCGGGTTTCGGTTGACCAAAAGGACAACAAGGTAGCCAAACACTGCATAACCTACCATTGCGAAGATCACCGGCAATTCAAGCACATATTGATTTGGATAATCTACGGAAGGGTAGATTCCCCGGATAGGCTCAAGCAACGGCGCGCTCATATCGTAAAACCATTTTACGACCCCATTCGTCGCATCAGCATTTACGAGCGAAAATACCACTCTTACCGCTAGAACGACTTGTACCAAAGCCACAAATATATGGCCCAGTTTTAATGTTATGTCTCTTGGGTGCGTCATGTCACACTCTCCTTTTTTGTATGACCTACTCCCCACCAAACAAGCCTTATTGTTAATGTGACTATATTATATAACTATAAGCAATATTATTGAATACTAACTGTGGAAAACTAAGGTTTAAGCGCGGAAGCCGTGGGGCATATTGCCGCCTACGATTCTTTCGACAATTTCCGGGGCAACAGGCTCGTATCCAAGCTGGCAAATATTTATTCCGGTTAGACCTATGGGGCCGTCTGCGTCGTCTAAGTCCGGACCTACTCCTAGAGTATCTGCATCGACAACTCTACCCGCAGGGAAACCCCCTTTTTCTAAAAGTGCGTTTTCATAATCTATTTCAGGTGATCTAACAACTCCGCCAGTAACTGTAAGTGGAAAATATGACATTTTGAATACTATAAGGAATACGGGATAATTTGTCAAATACATATTTTGGGGTGCCTGATGGGACTTGGTCACGTCCCGCGACCCCGAAACATCACGATTGAAAACAAGTTTTCATCGGAAGGTTTCCTTGCGAACTGCCACAGGCAGTTCTCACCCACGGCCTTGGGCGTACATTCAAATTCCACAACCATCCATATAAAAACTGACCACAGGGGTCAATTTTTAATATGGGGTGCCTGATGGGACTTGAACCCACGGCCTTCTGTACCACAAACAGACGCTCTAACCAACTGAGCTACAGGCACCGTCTTGAACAGGGGTAATTATAGCATGTATTAGACAGGGATCGGTTCTATAGCGATACCTGCGGCTATAAGAAAAAATGCACCGGCAATAGCTATTGCCCAAAAAAGTTCACTGTTTTTAGCAGGCTCTTTTTCCATATCTCTACTATACAATATTTACGAATATATTCAATTATATTCGGGTAATTTTAACAAACCGTCTATTGAACCTGATTTTTCTAAGAGTTCTACAGGTATATAACGATTTCGTGGATCATTAGCCAGCTGGATAATCTCGTCAAAGCTTTTCAGATGTACGGTGATCTTCTCTCCCGTGTCTAAATTCTGTTTAGTTTGGCTTATAAAATCTGCCGCCAAAAATATATAAACAAACCAATCAATTTTTGTGTGAGGCTGTTCAACAGAAATCAGCCTCCAGTTAGAAAAAGCCATTCCGGTTTCTTCCAAAACTTCGCGTTTAGCTGCGCCTAATTCCGATTCGCTTTCTACGTCGTGTCGGCCGCTTGGCACGTCAAAAAAAACTGATGTATTCGGCTGCTGTTCTTCGCAAATTACGATTTTGCCGTCTTTTATTGCTATGACTTTTACAGTGTCCGGACGTTTTAACATCTCGAATGTCTCGAAACTGCCATCAAACATCTTTTGCCGCCATTGGTAAACATCAAAAATCTTTCCCTTAAAAACCCGCTCAGCTTCTTCGGGTATGAGCTTGGCGTTTTTAGGAATTATTGTTCGCATCTTCTATTAACTGTATCGTATTTATTATTTCGGAGAAATCATTTACGTGATAATGCGCCAGATTATGCCTGGATTCAGCCAAGTGAAGACTTGGCATACCTATTGAGGCGGCGGCAATCATATCCGCACCGGTGTCTCCTATATAAATCGCTTGGGCCGGATGCAGACTAAGTTTTTCCAAGGCTTTTTCTAGCGGTTCCGGATGAGGCTTATGGTTCTCGCAATCGTCGTACGTAATTACAGTGTCAAAGTATTTTTCAATCGGCCTAAGATCGAAAACCTCTTTTACGCCAAAGCGTCCTCTATTGGTTACAACTCCCAATAGGTACTTATTTTTCAGATGTTCTAAAGTATTTTCCAGCTCTTCATGGAATTTAAACATTTCTATAATATCCGGACTTCTTATTTCGGGATCTTTGATCATTTCTATCAATCTTTCAATTTCTTCCGGATTGTCAATATTTCTTGAACTTAGAAAATCGGTTATTAAAGTCCGGTATGGTTTATGAAAATCATAGAAAAATTCGTCAGGAACATCATTATAGCCAGCAAGCCTAAAAACTTTTTCTCTGAATTTTAGCTGGGCGTCTTTGGTGTCTACCAGAACGCCGTCTATATCGAACAAAATCGCTTTAATCATAAATTATGTAGTACCCCAGGAGGCAAAACAATCCGGTGGACTGTTTTGTAAACACTAACGAAGTGTCATTAGCTAAAAAATTAAACGTGGTACCCCGGGAGGGACTCGAACCCCCGACCTTGACGTTAGAACCGTCTTGCTCTAATCCACTGAGCTACCGGGGCAAAATGTCTTGTGGACTTTTGCACAGACCATATTATAACAGAGATAGTTTATAGTTTTTTGAGACCAAGCGCATCAATTATTGTTTGAGTAAAATTACCGTTTGATGCAACACAGTGCCTACGAGCATCTATTGGCGTGTTTTCGCTTGCACTTGTCCAGACTTCACCTCCGGCTTCCTCTACTATCAACTGCGCGGCTTCTATATCCCAAAGGGCAGGGAAGTTATCAAAACAACCGTCAGCTACGCCTTCAGCCACATAAAGAAAAGCTAAGAAATCGCCGACATGCCGTTGTCTCCAAGTCTTGCGGAGCAACTTCAAGACCTTATCGGTCTCGTTTGTTTTGTCCCATGTCATCATTGCGTTGTGCAGCAGAAAAGAGTTTGAAACGTCGCTAACCTGAGAAACATTTATTTGTCGTTCGCTGCCATTTGGATCTTTTGTAAAAGCCCCGTTTCCTTTAGTTGCCCACCATCGTCTGCCCAGAGCCGGCGCGGATATGCAGGCAACGACCACTTCATCATTTATTTTTAGCGAAATTAAACTTCCCCAAATCGGAAATCCACGCAAAAAGTTTTTTGTACCGTCAATCGGGTCTACAAGCCAGCGTCTGGAACCTGCTTTGGAGTTTGTGCCTTCTTCGCCTACATAGCTGTCACCATATTCTTCTGAAACCATTTTACTGAGTGCTTTTTCTACTTCTTTATCGCCTTGGGTAACCGGTGAGTCATCGGGCTTGGTTTCAATCACCAGGTCTCTGGACCGGTAGTATTTCATAGCAATTCTATCAGCCGTATCGGCAAGTTTGAATGCTTGGTCCAGCTCTTTTTTATAACTCATATCTTAGGAATTATACCAGTCCGTAAATTAAGAAATTATCGTCAATTTTTTTTAACTTCGGGTTTTTTATCTTTATGGCTTCTTGAATTTTTTCTACGCCAATGCCGGAGATTACGCGGGCATTTCCACCCCCAACAATTATTGGCGCGTAAAAAGCACATACTTCATTCACAATCTTTGAGTCGGCAAAACTGCCGATGACTTCGCCGCCGCCCTCCACCATTACACTGATAATTTTTTGAGTGGCCAGATATTTTAATACTTCATGAACCTCGATTTTATCCGAGCCAAACTGATGAACGATTATTTTTTTATCGCGGAATTTGTCGATATTTGTATCATTAGCTTCCTTTCCGGCTAGTACAATCACTCTGGAGTCCCGGTAAACTTTTGCATCAACCTGTGTCTTTAACCCCGTATCCAGAACTATTCTTATAGGGTCTTTCTTATTCTTTTCTCTTGCGCCTAGGTGCGGGTCGTCTCTTAGCACCGTATTTGAACCGACTAAAACGGCTTGGTGCGAGGCCCTTAACGAACGAGCGTATTTTCTGGTATGTTCATTGGTAATCCATTTGGAATCATAGGTTTTTGTGGCTAACTTTCCATCCAGACTGGCCGCGAATTTTAATGTAACGTATGGAAGTTTATTTCTAGCATAATAAAGAAATTGCCGGTTTAGAAAATCTGCTTCGGCTTTAAGGACTCCGCTTATAACTTCAATTCCTGCGTTGGTTAGAATTTCTGATGATTTGTGTTGGCTCGGGTCGCTTGAGCCGTAAATAACTTTTTTAATCCCGGCTTTAATAATCGCATCGGTGCATGGTGGCGTATTTCCGTAATGTGAACAAGGTTCCAGATTAACAAAAAGCGTAGAGCCTCCTGCGTTTTTGCCAGCATGGGCTATTGCGTTAACCTCAGCATGGTTTCCACCGAACTTTTCATGAAAACCCTCGCTGATAACTTTATTGTTCTTTACCAAAACCGCGCCCACTAAAGGATTAGGGTTAGTCCAGCTTTCACCTTTTGACGCCAGTTTTAGCGCTCGCCGCATAAACTCTTTTTCTAGCATTACTAAACCTTTGTCAACTTGTGGCCGAGCTTATTTTTTTTATCGGTAAGGTATTTTTTATTGTTATGGTTAGGCTCGGTTTCAACTGGAACAGGATTTACGCTGAACCCGTGCTTTTCCAGCTGGTCAATTTTCGCCGGATTGTTTGTAAGTAGATTGATTGAAGAAATTCCGAAACTTTTGAGTATATCTGCGGCGATTCTATAATCGCGCGCGTCTATCGGTAGGCCTAAACGGCAGTTGGCTTGAACCGTATCCAAGCCTTGGTCTTGCAGTTCGTAAGCCTTTATCTTATTTTCCAAACCAATACCCCGGCCTTCCTGATCCAGATAGAGAAGAATACCGCTTCCGTTTTTAGCTATCGCCTCTATGCTTTGGTGTAACTGGTTCTGGCAGTCGCATCTTTCCGACCCAAAGGTATCGCCCGTTAGACACATAGAATGTATCCTAACCAAGGTAGAGTTATTGGGCATTCCCATAACCAAGACGCTGTGTTCGCTGTCATCAAGTTCGCTGTGGTAAATGCTAATGTCAAAATTTCCATATTTTGTAGGTAGTTTTGAGCTAGCTACTTTAACAACTTCTGGATGTTCTACTTTTGAAAGCGGATTTTGCTTTAGGTGTTCCTTTAATTCGTCGATATAAACGACGGGGGCATCCAACTCTTTTGAAAGTTCTTCGAGCTCTTTGATCTTAGCCATTTCGCCATTTGCTCCGACTACTTCGCATAAGACGCCAGTTGGGTTGAGGCCTGCCATTCTGGCCATGTCAACAGCCGCTTCGGTATGGCCATCGCGCTCAAGCAGTCCGCCGCCCCGGGCTACCAGGCCGAATACGTGCCCTGGTTTTGTTAGCTGGCTTGAGTCAGACTCAGACGAAGCCATGACAGCAATTGTTTTAGCCCGGTCAAACGCTGAAACTCCCGTGCTTACATTGTCCTTAGCATTTACAGATACAGTGAAGTTAACCCCGGTTTTCTCAGTGTTTTTTGAATTGGATACCATTAGCGGGAGAGAAAGCGTGCTAGCTTGTTTTCGCGTGATAGCGCAGCAGACCAAACCGCCGGCGCGGTTGATCATGGTATTTATAATTTCTGGCGTTACTTTGTCTGATGCTACGTATAAATCGCCCTCGTTTTCTCGGGATTCGTCGTCGATAATGATCAGCATTCCACCTTTTTTAACGTGTTTGACTATGTCTGTGATTTTCATATTTTCTCCATAACTTTGATTATTTCCAGCGCGGTTTCTGCCGCTTCTATACCTTTGTTTTCCTCTTTTCGGGTTGCTCGCTCTATAGCGTGTTCCAGCTTATAAACCGACCAAACTTCAAAGATTACCGGGATTTCATATTCCAGCGATATATCCATGCAAGCCCGGGCAACTTCGTTGGATATTTGCTCAAAGTGGTATGTTTCGCCTTTTACGATTGCGCCGAAAGTTATTATTGCTTGGTATTCTCCGGATTTTGCTAGCTTTTTAACCGCCAATGGTATTTCCAGAGAGCCGGGAACCCGGACAATTTTTATCTGGTCTTTACTGACGCGGTTTTTTTCGAAGGTTTCCAACGCGTTCTTCTCCAGATTATTCGCAACCTCTTGTCGGAATGAACTACTGACTATGGCTATCTTGATTTTATTCATCTTTTCCTCCCGTTAGTTTTTCTACATATTTTGCTAATACATCGATTTCGATATTTACTGCATCTCCCATTTTTAATTCGCCAAGGTTTGTTATCTTTAGCGTGTGGGGGATTATTCCTACGGAAAAAACCTTTCCGTCCACCTTAATTAGAGTTAATGAAACGCCGTTTATAGTTATGGAGCCTTTATTAACTATATATTTTGCCAAATTTTCTTTAAGTTCAAATTCAAAAGTCGTTTGATTATCTTCTTGAACGATTTGTTTAATTGTTGCGATAGTATCAATGTGTCCTTGAACAATATGTCCGCTGAGCAGGGAAGATGGCGTAGCCGGCAACTCCAGATTAACAGCTGAATCTTTAGTGAGGCTTGAAATAGTAGTTTTATCCGCCGTTTCCGGAATGTAATTAGCAGAAAAGGATTGCATGCCACCTTCAACGACCGTTAGACAAATACCATTTACAGATATACTGTCGCCTACATTTAGCTCTTTAGCTAAGGCGCTCTCAATAGAAAGCTGATTATCGCCAGTTTTTGTAATTTTTCCTTGGTTAGTAATTATTCCTGTGAACATAAAAAATACCCCAACCAACGGGGTAATATATATAATAAATTTATATCCTTCTATTATCCGACTTTACGGTCGGCCCTGGAATCTAACCAAGTCATGCCATATGGCGCGCGGGCTTGTCGCTTAAAAACGCATCACCGCCGATAGGGAATTACACCCAACCCCGAAGGT
>JBBDZT010000012.1:0-7184 GCA_040900025.1 Saccharimonadales bacterium (SeqCode) | reverse complement strand
CAAGCAAACAGCACTGGCGTTTCATCTGCTACTACCGCCCAAGCAGCCGGCAAATCCCTATGGTCTTGGTGGTGGATACTGCCAATAATTGCAGCTTTGTTGCTAATGGTTACTCTACTGCGACGACGCGGGGACGAAGAAGAAGCTTAAGAGAAAGCAGTGGCAGAAACAGGTCCGGAAACTCAGATTGCACTGGCGGGCCAGGTTTGCATTGATCGGAACGATGTAGAAGGCAGGCTATATACAAGCTGGGGGTCACCTGTGCTTTATATGGCGGATTACTACCAGCGGGCACATGGAATAACTCCCGCTGTCCTAGCGCCGCATGGACCGGACTTCACGGAATATGCGTCCGGTTTTTCACTGCATCCGGAAGGCCCGACAGCCGAACAGACACTAGTCTATGAAAACACGCTCATAGACGGAGTACGCACGCAACAGTGCAAAAACGCCGACAGGGAGCTATTGCTACCTGTTGACGAGGAAATTAAGCGGCTAGTGTCTAACGCGGATATTATGTTTCTTGCGCCTTTAACGCCTGCTTATCATCCTGACTACGTGGAAGAACTGCTGGCTCCAGCGCATGATGGCCGGTTGAGTGTTTTGCTGCCGCAGGGTTATCTGCGCGAAATTGGTGCCGACAGTTCGGTTAACGTACGAGAGTTTGAGGAAAGTTCGGCAATCATACCTAATTTTAACCTTTTGATACTTTCGGAGGAAGATGTAGAGGGTGCCGTAGGATTAGCCCAAGAGTGGAGAAAAAAGCATCCTGGAACTAATATTGTTGTCACAAAAGGGCCTGACGGCGCATCGATAGTCGAAACGGGGGAAGAAATACCAGTGCCGACAACTCCCGTTAACTTAGATCAGGCATTAGACACAATAGGCTGCGGAGATACATTTAGCGCAACCGTAGCTTATTATTTTATGAAAGACCCAAGCGACTTGCTTGGAGCAGTACATAGAGCGAATCTCGCTGCAAGGCTCAAGTTACTTTCTGGCCTTTCCGGCTACCCGTCCGTTTGATTTTTTACCGTATTTTTTAATGAATTTTTCTACAAGTTCACGAGCCTTACGGTCTTCTATCTGCTTCGGCGGATGTTTCTGGAAATAAGCGGCCGGCTCGATAATAGGACCCGATAAATTGTTATCTAAAGCCAGTTTTAAGCATCTGATTGAGTCTATAGCTACGCCAGCCGAGTTAGGGGAGTCTTCCACGCTGAGCCTAAGCTCTAAATTCATAGGAACATCACCAAAATGCTTGCTCTCTATCCTTAAAAAACATATTTTATTGTCTTTTTGCCATGGAACATAATCCGATGGCCCGACATGTATATCGTCATCTTCTATGGTTTGACCGCGGGCTTCTATCATGGAGCTGACTGCTTTTGTCTTGGATTCTTTTTTGCTGGACAGGCGCTCGCGCTCAAGCATATTAAGAAAATCCGTATTACCGCCGGTGTTCAGCTGGTATGTGCGTTCAACCTTCATACCCCGGTCTAGAAACAAGTTCACAAGGGTACGATGGGTAATAGTTGCTCCTACTTGGGCTTTTATATCGTCGCCTATAACCGGTAAGCCGGCGTCCTTAAATTTTTTGGCCCATTTTGGCTTGGAAGCAATAAATACCGGTATACAGTTAACGAAGCCGCACTTGGCGTCTATAGCAGCCTGGGCATAAAATTCTGTAGCTTTTTCCGAGCCGACAGGCAAATAGTTAATAACCGCTTCAGCGCCGCTTTTCTTAAGTTCTTCAACTACATCTACGGGTTTACCCTTGGCTTCCGGAACTACGGTGGCAGTATATTTATTAATGCCGTCCAGCCTTGGACCTAATTTGACCTTAACTCCAGTCTTCGGAACCTTGGCGAAAACAGTCGTATTGTTGGGCTCGGCGTATATAGCTTCGGCGACATCTTTGCCGACTTTATTGGCGTTTACGTCGAAGGCGGCTACTACTTCTATATCTTTTATATGGTATCCGCCGAAGTTAACGTGCATAACACCCGGAATAAACTCATCTTCTTTGGTATTTCTGTAATAATGAATTCCTTGCAACAGGGAAGAAGCACAGTTACCCACTCCTACGATGGCAACTTTAATTTTACTCATACTGGATGGATGCTCCTTTGAAGGTTCCGTTGTTACTGGCTTGATAATATCCTACTTAAAACTCCTAATAAAAACAACCGCTTCTTTAGACATAAGCAGAATTAGTGCTAAAATATTCATAAAATGCGGGGAAATAAAGACGGCTTTGGCTTAGTGGAACTAGTAACGGACATAGCTCTTTTTGGAATCGTTTCAATAGCCATGATTAACCTGTCTACTTTGGTTATGAATGTTCAAACCTCTAGCCGTTACCGACAATCCGCTACGCTTGCCGCCCAAGGGCAGATAGAAACCCTTAGGAACAGCAACTTCACCAGTCTTGAAGACGGTCAGGTTATAGATTTTACTTCGGATCTTCCCGACTTCTTACCCGCCGGTAAGTCAGGTATCGTTGAAGTATCCGAACCCGAGCCAGGTCTAAAAAGAGCCGATGTAACCATAACTTACCCCCAGGGCGGCAACGATAAAGAAATTAAGCTCAGCGCTATTATAGGCGAGCTTGGAATAACCCAATGATGAGTTCCGGAAATAAACAGTCCGGTTTTACACTCGTCGAGCTTATAACTTCGATTACCGTTATGGGAATAATGACGTCTATAGTATTAGCTTTTGCGGTAAACGGTCTGTCAAATTACAATATTTCTTATAACAGAGGCCTGCTTTTGGACCAGGCTCATTTAGGGCTAAGGAATACAAGCGAGGCCGTTCTGCAATCGGCGGCGGCGGATAATAACAACCGCGTAGAAGACCCGAACGGGCCGGGCGGACCAAGCGAACTGCTAGGCTGGGAGAGCGACAGCGACACGCTTGTTCTAGCTACCGCGGCAGAAGACAGCGATGGCAATATAATTTTCCAGGACGAAGCCCAATATATAAGCTATAAAAATAATATTATCTACTATATAGATAACGGAAGTCTGAAACGAAGGGTTTTAGCAACGGACATTACTGACAATAAAGCCGTGACTACATGTCCGGCTTCCGCGGCAACAGCAGACTGCCCTGAAGACCCGACCATAATTGAAAGCGTTGAAAGTTTTGAGGTCAAATATTTCGACAGTCAGAACGAAGAAGTACAGCCGAATAACGCCAGGTCAATCGGACTCGAGGTACATCTAGCCAGAGATGTATCGGGCAAAGAAATAACAGCTGAATATACAACAAGGACGGTGTTTAGAAATGATTAAAAAATTGAATGCATTCAAAATATTTAGAGATCAAAAAGGTATAGTTCTGCCCACGGTCCTTGTGCTTGGCATAACTTTTGCTGTTATAGGGTTTTCTTTGCTTTCTTACTCGACTTCACAGTATAGTCTTGTTGTTCACAACACCTACGTTAATAACACGATCAATACAGCCGAAGCAGGCATTGAGTTTTCGCTGGATTCTTTGAACGAAGACACCGAATTCATTGGTTACGCAGACGAAGAAGTCTTATTCAACAACCCCGAGCAAGGGAGAGGGGTATACACCACTACGATTGAAGAGGTTCCATCCAGTAACGCGAAAATAATCACTTCTGTAGGGAAAGTGTATAGGTACGACACCAATAGAGTCGAATCGACCCGTACAGTAAAGGCAACCGCCGTCGGGACAGGTTCTCCCGGATTTTCCGTTCATACCGGCCCTGGTGGTTTAATCTTGGGCGGGAGCGCTAACATCACTAATTCCGACGTTTTCGTTAATGGGTATATAGACTTAAACGGAGCCTCTAAAATAGGTACTCAATCAGAACCTTTAAATGTTAACGTAGCTAACCAGCGGTGTCCGAGCGGAACCAACCCCGGCCCGACTTACCCTCAGGTCTGCACCAGCGGCGAACCTATAACAATGGATTGGAGTACCAGCATATATGGAACCGTTTGCGCCACAGGACAAACATCAGTCGGCCCAAGACCGGGAGGCAATATTTTACCCGGTAGCGGCGGGCAGGGGCTTTTGCCCGGATGCGAATCTGATCCGGTAAGTACGCCTACATATGACAAAGCGGCCCAGGTTGCCGCGGTTACGACAACGGGTGCAGGCAATAATAATACTTATGTATGCAACAGCTGGCCGTTTGATAGAACATGGCCTGCAAACCTTAGATTGACCGGAAGTGTGAATGTTGGAGGCAGTTGTAATGTAACAATACGCGGCGATACCTATATAACCGGCGACTTGACTATAAACGGCGCATCTACCATAAGGGTTGATAACAGCGTGGGAACTGATCGCCCGGTCGTTATTGTAGATGGGAAAATCACCGTAGGCGGCTCGGCCAGCATAGTAGCTAACAGCCAGGGCACCGGAATACAATTTATAAGCTTTAAATCCGACGCCAGTTGTGGCTCAAACTGTACCAGTCTCTCCGGTAATGAATTAAAAAATTCTCAAAATCTGGAAACCGTTGATATAGGCGGGGCAGTCAACTTGCCAGGCATGATTTTCCAGGCATACTGGGGCAAGTTGTCACTTGCAGGTAGCGGAAGCATAGGATCTGCCGCCGGCCAGACAATTGATATGCAGGGAGCAGGAACGGTAACTTTCGGCACAGCCTTATCCAGCGGCACTACTACATGGACTATAACCAGCTACCAGCGGGTTTTTAATTGAGCTATGGGTATATATTGCTTATAATTAGATGGTATTGATCAAGCTTGAAACAAAGTTGCAAGAAAATTTAAAGTTGGTAGCAGGCCAGGGGGAATAGCAGTTGCTTGAGTTGGCGTTTTTGATAATCTCAATCCTGCTTGTACTGGCTTGCGGTATGTTCGTAGCGGCGGAATTTTCTTTGATAGCGGTGAACAGGTCGTCAGTTGAACGTTTAGCAAGAAAAGGCGACCATAAAGCCAAGGGGGTAGAAGAGGCGCTGAAGACGCTTTCTTCACAGTTATCGGGAGCGCAGGTAGGTATAACAATTACCAATCTCGGTATAGGTTTTTTGGCAGAGCCCTCGTTATCTAAGATATTGCGAGAGCCATTGGGCTCTATAGGCATAGAGGGAGCTGTCCTCAGTTCCGTATCTATAGTTCTGGGAATAACTATCGCAACCATAGCAACCATGCTGCTTGGTGAGCTTGTCCCAAAAAATCTGGCGATTGCCAAACCGCTTCAAACCGCACGTTACACTCAAAAATTTCAGCGTAATTTTAGCGCGTTTATGGCCCGTCCGATAAAAATTTTGAACGGGAGCGCTAATTTTATCCTCAGAAAAATAGGCATAGAGCCCCAGGAAGAACTAGCTTCAGCGCGTTCAGCCGACGAATTATCATCACTAGTAAGAAGATCTGCCGAAAAAGGCACGCTGCCCAAAGATACCGCGCAAATGGTAGAAAGATCACTATCTTTTGGCGACCAGACTGCCCTGGACGTAATGACTCCCAGATTCCAAATGTCGGCTGTAAACAGTGAGGATCCGGTAAGCAAAGTTATTGATTTGTCAAAATCATCAGGGCATTCGAAATTCCCGGTCTACAAAAAAGACATCGACAATATAGTCGGTATGGTTCATATAAAAAAAGCCGTGGGTATACCAATGAACAAACGAAATAAAACCAAGGTATCGACAATAATGGATGATCCGGTTATGGTTCCTTCAAACATCCAGCTTGACCCGCTTTTAAATTCCCTCAAAAAGAACGGTATGCAACTAGCGGTTGTGATAGATGAATTCGGGGGGACAGACGGGGTGGTTGCCATAGAAGACTTGATTGAAGAAATAGTCGGCGAACTTCACGATGAACATGACGATAAAACAGAAGTACCCATAATTAAAAAGGGTCGGAACAGATGGACTTTGTCCGGGCTGTTGAGGCCCGATGAAATAGGCGAAGAACTGGGTTTATTCCTCCCCGACGAAGAAGACTTCGAGACTATTGCTGGTTTAGTTACAGACAGGCTTAAAAAGATTCCTGAAAAAGGGGACAGCGTAGTTATACCAGCCAAAGACGAAGACAACAAGGCTTGTTATGTAGAGCTGGAAGTTGAGGACATGGACAACAACAGGATTGACGAAATATCTGTGAGAATCGTTAAAAACAAGGAGAGCAACTAATGGGAGTAGAGATTGGTCTTCTTATAGGTTTCGCGGCCTTACTTTTCAATGCCTTTTTTGTCGGCGCGGAGTTCGGTCTAATCTCGGCCAGACGGAGCAGCATAGAAATAAAAGCTCATGGCGGTTCACGACGGGCGAAAGCAACATTGAAAGGCATGGAAGACGTATCCTTGATGCTGGCTGGCGCACAGCTTGGAATAACAGTATGCTCGCTTGTTTTGGGCGCTGTAGCAGAACCTGTCTTAGCCCACTTGCTGGAAGAGCCTTTTCATGCAATCGGTATTCCGGACTTACTCTTGCATCCGATAGCCTTCATAATAGCTCTTACTTTAACTGTTTATCTGCATGTAGTTATAGGGGAAATGGTGCCAAAAAATATAGCTCTTGCCAAACCGGATCGAGTTGCTCTGGCCCTTACGCCCATATTGCTTATAACGGTAAAAGTTCTTCAGCCCCTCGTAAAAGGCTTTAATGTGGTAGCCAACCAAATTGTCCGACTGCTGGGCGTAAAGCCAATGCCGGAAATAGCCAGCGCTTTTACGCGAGACGAGGTAGAAGGATTTGTTAGGGAATCCCGCCGGGAGGGGTTGATTACCAGCGATGAAGAAAGCCTGGTGTCCGGCGCCCTTTCTTTCGGCACTCACAAAGTAACATCTGTTTTACTGCCGATAAAAAACCTTGTTACCATTGACAGCTCTATAAACGCCGCCCAGCTGGAAAAGCTATCGGCTAAGACCGGGTATTCGCGATTCCCTGTTGTAGGGCGCAATAAAAATTTAAAAGGGTATTTGCATGTAAAGGACATCCTTAACCTGTCCGAAGAGGAATACTCCAAGCCCATTCCTTCCAAGTTAGTCCGCAAGTTGTCTTCTGTAAAAGATCATAGTTCTTTGGGGGCGGCATTACGCAAAATGCAAAATTCCGGCACTCATATCAGCCAGGTTCAGGACAAAAGCGGGGAAGTTCTAGGTGTTGTTTATCTTGAAGACGTGCTGGAAGAGCTCGTAGGAGAAATCCACGACGCTTCAAACCGAAA
>JBBDZT010000011.1:4454-7300 GCA_040900025.1 Saccharimonadales bacterium (SeqCode) | reverse complement strand
GCCCAAAAGGCTACATCCAAATAATCTGCCATACTAACCCCGACTCCTTATTAATTCCATTATACTCTCCATATTCTTATCCTTCATTTGATTTATGAATCTAGTTTACAACTCTCATCCATCTTATCGCAATTTTTTTGCAATAAGATATAATGAAATTATATATAACAGATAAATTTTTATATACAAATAAAACCTATTGCAAAAATTTTGCAATAAATTTATAATCTAAACATGCTGATTGACGGAGTTAAATTTAAAGAAATCTTAGACAAAAGACAGCTTCGGCTAACCGGGCAACGGAAAGCCTTATATCAGTCGCTTGCCGGACATAACCAGCCCGTCAGCTTGAAACGGCTTGCTTCTTCCCTATCCGGCCATATGGACCAAGTTACGGTTTACCGCAATGTGGATTTGTTTGAAAGTATCGGTGTTATTAACAAAGTTTATACGGGCTGGAAGTACCGGATTGAGCTGTCTGAGCAGTTTCGTCCCCATCATCATCATATGACCTGCGTTAACTGTGGCAAAATCATTACGATTAGTTTAGGAAACCGAATGGAAAAAGCCATGGAAAGCTTTGGCGAAAAACACGGCTTCAAAATAACCGGCCATCAAATCGAGCTCAGCGGTCTTTGCAAGTCTTGCCTTAGGGTATAATTTATCATTATGACTAAGCTGCTTTACATGGAAGACTTTGACGTAACTTCCTGCGAAGCTAAAGTTGTTAAGACAGAAGATTTTAACGACAAGCAAGTGGTGGTTTTAGATCAGACTTGTTTTTATGCAAAGGGCGGCGGGCAAGATTTCGACCAAGGCCGTATTAAATCCGGGGATAACATCTTCAAAGTAGAAGGTGTTTTCTTTATAGATGGCGAAGTAAAGCACATTGGCGAATATGAGTCCGGTAGCTTTTCAGCTGGTGATTCCACAACTTGCGAGGTAGATAAAGAGCGCAGGGCATTGAATACACGAATTCATTCCGGCGGACACACAATCGATATGGCAATGCGTGGATTAGGGTGGAGCTGGACTCCGGGAAAAGGCGCGCATTACCCGGACATGGCGTTTGTGGAATACAGCGGTGAATTTAATGGAGAACAAAAGCAAAAATATATTTCCGACCTTCAAGCCAAGATTGATGAATTGGTGACCAAAGGAAGCACCAATACGCTTAAATTCATGACACCGGAAGAGATGAAAGAAACCGGTGCAACAGTGCCGGACAATTTGCCAAAAGGCAAACCAAGCCGAGTAGTTTTCTACGATGATTTTGCCGTACCTTGCGGCGGCACACATGTAAAAGATATAAAAGAAATCAGTAAAATTAACATAACGAACATCAAGCGCAAAAACGGCAGCATCCGAGTTAGTTATAAACTAATTTAATCACTTTAAATTATAATTAAAACCTAATTAGAATTAAGATTAGGGCAAATAATAGTAAAAATAGAAAAAACGGGAATGGATAGTTTTGCAATTTTTCGAGGAAAGAAAAGTTCAAAGAATGATTTGTTATCATCAATTCTTCTCTGTACGTGTATCAAAGGACATTCACCCTTATTGAGAATGAAAACTATAAATCCTTCAATACCCAAACTTATTATGGCTATCCAAAAGATAGGGTTAAAATCCTGAGAAAAGGCAGTGTAGTAAAGGTAAAATAAACAAAAAGTAAAATATAGAGTAATTACTCCGTGGAACACTCGAAGTAAAAATATTTTCTTAAGGTAATTTTTCATAATTTAATTATAAAAGATGCTGCCAAAATTACCATTACCAACAACAAACGAAAAAGACGATGACATCCACTTCAACAGTTAAAAATCTGTAAAAACAAGGATCCCAGCGGTGATGCCGGGATCTATGGAAGCCTCACACTTCCAGTTTTCATTATAACCTGCGTTAACTAAACCCCGTCAAGCTTATAGCCACTTCTTTCTACTAAACAATCTGACGGTGAAAAATATGCTAATAGACATAATCAAAACTATAAAGTAAAAAGCATTTTGATTATCCATAAAGGGAAGAACAACATTCATGCCGTAAATGCCGCCAATAACGGTTGGTATGGCAAGGAATATGGCCAGGGCGGTAAGTCGCTTAAAGATTTTGTTTAGGTTATTGGTGGTTATTACATTGTAAGCCTGGCGCACATTCACCACCGTTCGAAGACGCGATTTACACTGCTCGATAAGCTCGTTAGTATTAAGCATAATATCTTCAACCATTTCTATGTCGTCTTCGTAGAGTTTCATATATTTGCCGGATTCAAGAGCGTTTAATACCAAAGCTTGAGGCAGTAGAGCTGATAAAAATTCATTCAGGTCTTCTTCCAGCTCAATGAATTTTATCAGATCTATATTGCTGGCCTCGGTGCGGCGCATCTGTGAGCGGAAACGAAGTATTTGTTTGGATATTTGCAGGAGCTGGCTGCGGTAGGAATGGTTAATCTCTTGGAAAATCTGCAGAAATGTCTTGGTTTTTTGGGTAGTAGATAAGTGTATTTTACCGCCAATTATTCTTTCTAAAATATTGTCGTTGTTGCGCATGACCGTAATAATGTTTTTTTCGGTGGAGACAATAAGCATAGGTTCAGTAGGTATGTCCGGGTCGGTCGGTCGACAATAGCGGCAAAATACATATGTAGCGCCTTCGCTTTCTTCTACACGGGGCGCTTCGTATGGGTCAGTCGCGTCCGTAAGTATGTCTTTATCCAGGTTGAAGTCCTTAGCCAGTTTTTCCAACTCGGCTTCCGTAGGTTCTACGGCATGAACCCAACTACCGACTTTAGCTTCTTTGGCAGCCGTTAATTTAGTATCACGAGCAGTGCTGTGGTAAACGTT
>JBBDZT010000011.1:3204-4354 GCA_040900025.1 Saccharimonadales bacterium (SeqCode) | reverse complement strand
TGGTATATATAGGTTTTCTTAAGTCTAATCCTTTGATAATCCCTTGGACGGAAGTATCGAGCAAGCTTTTCGCAAAGGCTTCAATTTTTTTATCGTCGACTTTGGACGAGCCGAAAGTTTCAACCGTCTGCATTAGCGGCTTTGGCTGGCCTATTACGTAAGCCAGAGCTACCTCGCATTCCGTAGCCATACCTGACGCAACAACATTTTTGGCGATGTAACGGGCGGCGTATGCTCCTGACCGATCGACTTTGGTAGGATCCTTGCCGGACAGCGCTCCGCCGCCGACTCTTGCGTATCCGCCATAAGTGTCTACTACAATTTTGCGGCCGGTTAGCCCCGCGTCCGACTCTGGTCCGGGAATATGCCACACTCCCGTACCGTTTACTACTATGCCTGTTTCATTCAGCTTTAAATTAAATCTTTCTATAACCGGTCTGATTATATGTTTTATGGCTTGGTCTTTTACCGTTTTCGGGTCAACATCTTCGCTGTGAGCTATAGCTAGAACGGTTTTTTCGGCGACAGCCGGTTTGCCATTCAAATATTTAATAGTTATCTGGGCTTTTCCATCCGGCCTTAGCCAGCCAAGAATATTCTTGTTTCTACACTCGTCAATTCGTTCAGTTAAGGCATGGGCAACTACTATAGGCAGCGGCATTAGCTCTTCTGACTCATCTAGGGCATATCCGAACATTATGCCTTGATCGCCCGCTCCGCCCGGATCTACGCCGGCAGAAATTTCCGGTGATTGCTCATGAATAAAACTGGAGAAATTAGACTTGTCAGAGAATTTCCATTTTTGGTTGGTATAGCCAAGCTCGGCAATTTTGCTTCTGACCAGTGCTTCGTAATCAATCTTGGCTTTTGTTCTAACTTCACCGAAAAGGCTGATCTGGTTTTCACCAACAACCGTCTCAATGGCTGTATGGGAAAATGGATCCTGTCGCAATGCCTCGTCTAATATAGCGTCGCTTAAATAATCGCAAATCTTATCCGGGTGGCCTGCACAGACCGACTCGCTGGTAAATAATTTAGGCTGTTGGGACATTAATTAAAAAACCTATCTATCGCCAAGCGGACAGAAAGGATCATAAAAGATCGATATCTTTCCGCTACTCGGGCGGCCTAGATGGGGCACCCGGCTTTA
>JBBDZT010000011.1:0-3104 GCA_040900025.1 Saccharimonadales bacterium (SeqCode) | reverse complement strand
CATCGAGCTAGATCTCTCCCCGCACTCTTTATATCTGCAATTTGTTAATGCCCTTAATTTAACACGCCTTGTCATAAACTAGCAATCATATGTTCTAGTTCAAGACGATAATTATCTGATACAATTCGAGAATGAATGCCGAGGCAAAACGCGTTCAGCGTACATACCTAACTTTGACTTTGCTAAATACGCTGGCGACTTCATTAATATGGGGATCAATACATTATTTCTTTTAGATGCCGGTCTTTCCAACACTCAGGCTTTCGCGGCCAATGCATTTTTCACCGTCGGTCAGCTTCTGTTTGAAGTACCCACCGGCGTAGTTGCCGACAGCCGCGGCCGCCGAACGTCATTCTTACTTGGAGCCTTAACGCTAGGCCTTTCTACGGCCGGATACTTATATATGTGGGAAATTCAGGGACCATTCTGGGGCTGGGCTCTTTCATCGGTAGTCTTGGGTCTTGGCTTTACTTTCTTTTCCGGCGCGGTCGAAGCCTGGTTGGTTGACGCACTGCACTACAGCAAGTTCAAAGGCAATCTGGATAACGTGTTTGCTAAAGGCCAAGTCGTCAGCGGTATTGCTATGCTTAGCGGTTCGATTGCTGGCGGAGTTATTGCCCAAGCCAGCAACTTAGGCGTGCCTTATATTGTTCGGGCAGCCATTTTAGGGCTAAGTTTTGTAGTGGCTTTTCTGGTGATGCGCGACATCGGCTTTACGCCCAACAAGAGCAAACAGCCGATAAGAGAAGCACGGAAGATCTTGAATGCTTCAATAGAACACGGCTTCAAAAATCGAAAAGTTCGCTGGATTATGCTGTCGTCGCCGTTTATGATGGGGATTAGCTTTTACGTGTTCTACGCTATGCAGCCGTATCTGCTAAATCTTTACGGCAACCCGGAGGCTTATTCCGTAGCCGGACTGGTCGCGGCGATTGTCGCGGGAGCACAGATACTAGGTGGTACGATCGTACCTAAAATTATAAAAATATTCGATAAACGTACAACGGTGTTGCTAGGTGGTTTTGCTATAAGCGCGCTGGTTCTTTTCATATTCGGCTTTATAGATTCCTTCCCTATAGCCATCGGACTTATAGTTATCTGGGCGATGGTCTTTGCAACGTCCATGCCGATTCGCCAAGCCTATATAAACGGTGTCATACCGTCTCGGCAGCGAGCAACAGTCCTGTCTTTTGACTCAATGATAGGTTCCGGGGGAGGAGTCGTCTTCCAGCCGGCTTTGGGTAAAGTTGCCGATGTCTACAGCTATTCGGCCTCTTATATGGTAGGTGGCTTGATAAGCGCTATTGCCGTTCCGTTTGTTTATTTAGCTCGCAAGGAAAACTCGGAATCCGACCCGATTAAAAAATCGGCTGACGATCATGACAAAGAAATCATGGATGAGTTTAAGAAATAGAAAAGTCTTTATAGTTTTTTAGTATGCCTTCTACGTAGACAACATTCTCTACGCCGGCGTGTTTCGGACCTTCACTGCACCAATTAAGTAACTCCTGTAAGTCCTCTTCCCCGCCTTCGGCTTCTATTTTCACTGTTCCGTCAGGCAAGTTCTCTACAGTTCCTGAAAGCCCCAGTTCCCGAGCCTTTTCTAATGTACTTTGGCGAAACCACACGCCTTGAACTCTGCCGGACACTTTGATACTGAAATGTTTCATTGGCTTTAGTTATTAATTATTCGAGCCGCTTCTTTCGAATGTACTTCCGTCGCTGAGCTTAGCGCTAAGCATATATTTTAGACAGCCGTTTGTATCGCAATTGGACGGGTTATATTCAACACCGGAAAAATTCTCTGCATTAAAACCCGTCATATTAGTCGTCCGCCAAGACTGATCGCTAAGTTGCGATTTAGTAGGATAGAATGAGTTTTCCGCAAAATAAACCTCCACATGGGAATATATGGATAATACATTTGATTTTAATGTTGCATCCTCGCCTTTCGCGCTTACACTGGAGGCCGGACTTGCCGCTCCGCCGTATAATGTTGTTAGTTCTTTAGGGTCTATTCCCAGTTCTTTCAAGAGCTTGTCTATACCGATGGTATTGTTTGGTTTGGTTATTTCAAAGTCTCCGTTTAAAGGCTTCATGCTCAAAGTTATTTTGCCGTCGTATGCGCCCTCATTCTCGCCGCCATTGAAAGTTACTTCGCTTCCGCTTTCAGCCGTATTTAAGTCCGTAGTGACCGTTACTTTCGAATTGAAATTTCCGTCTTCACTGGCAAAGGCAAAAAATAGGCTGACTTTGTCGCTGCCATCGTAGTTTTGGCCTATGTCAAAATAGGATTTTTTATCTTCGCTGTAAATACGGATTTTCTTAATAAGCTTATATTTGGAATCCACCCACATTTCAAAAGTATCTTCAGCTTTTATTGTGTCAGCGTCTTTTTGGCAGTTTTCGCCGATCTTCTGTTTTTCCGTTTCTACCTGTTCGTCGGTTAATCCTGAGAATTTCTTATAGACCGGGCTGGTCAGAAATGTGTTTCCGGCGGTTTCGCAATACTTTTTGTAATTCTCCTTATTCAGCGCTACTTCATAATGGAAAGAGTCTACGCCGTCAACTTCTTCCTTTCCTAGATATTGCCGGTTTTCTATTACCGCTTTTTCCGGATCGGAAGTAAATACATACTCATGAGTGTCGCCGTAGAGATCGCGCGCTAGCGACGATATTTCATCAAAGGTTGGATACTTGTCGGTATTATCCTGCTGCTTTGGAGCTTCAAGGCCGTACTGGTTTGCGATTGACTGCAAATAATCCGAAGATATTTCCAACCACTTGCCGTCATATTTGCTAATACCCGGCAAGAACAAGTCTGCGCCTAAAGATTCCATGCCTTTAAGGTTCAAGTAGGTATCCGGAAATTCCTTGCCTTCGACCTGTTCGCTTAGAAGACTTAAGTCAAGGTTGATGGGTTCCGCACCTTCCACCGGAAGACCCAGCTTTAAATTTGAATCAAGCTTAGTCTCGTCAAATTTAGCGTTAAATTCGCCGTTTATGTTCTGGTTGCTGTAGTTTATATCCATCGTTGCGGTAATTTCGGATTTCTTGAATTTATCGTAAGTTTCCCGTTCTGTTGCTTGATTTAGTACCATTTC
>JBBDZT010000010.1:0-7636 GCA_040900025.1 Saccharimonadales bacterium (SeqCode) | reverse complement strand
CAACCTAAACCTTGAAGCCACCTATGGCCTAAATGACGCAGTGCTTTATATGTCCGTAGGAATCTTAATCTACCTGTTTACTTTTTACTGGTTAATCGCGAAAGCAAGTCTGGCGCTGGCTTCATTTGTCGGATCGTTAATGCTGGTTCTGCCATTTATGAACGTATTCAATGAAACTAATCAGTCTACTAGCTCAATTGTGTTTATAGTCACATGGCTAATAACCAGCTTGGCCGTCGGCATGCATGGATTTGTTATTTCTTTGGGAGCTATGTTGGTCAGTTTTATCTATATATTGCTGGAAATCGAATTTGATTTCGGCAATTTAAAGCCTATGGGCTTGGTTCTTATAGTTGGCGCTATGAGCATGGGATTGGTAAGTTATTTTTTCTGGAGGCACAAATTCATAACTGAATCATCGGAGAGAATAGACCAGCTTTCAGGGCAGTTAGTGGGCAAGGAACAACAAACGAACATACTGATCCAGTCCATTTCCGATGGAATTATAGTAGTCGACACTAACTCAAAAGTCACATTCATTAATAGCGCGGCCGCAAAAATGGCCGAGTGGCCGGAACAAGAGATGATAGGTTTTGATGCCCGTAAAATCATGCGGCTAATTCTTGACGAGAAATCCAGCGAGATTATTCCCAACGAACAGCATCCTTTTTCCCAGGTGTTAGCTCTAAAAAAACGATTTAGTAAAACATTGGTACTACTAAATCGGAAAGACGAAAGAAAATACATCTCACTTATAATTTCCCCGGTTATTCTTCCGAAAGAGAAAGATAGTAAGATTATTGGCGCTATTGCGGTTTTCAGAGATGTCAGTTCTGAAAAAAGCGAGGAGCAGCGGCGGGGTGAATTCATAAGCACGGCAAGCCATGAAATGCGTACGCCGGTAGCAGCAATTGAAGGCTACTTAGCTTTAGCCCTGAACGACAAAGTAAGTAAAATAGACCCCAAAGCCAGAGAATTCCTGGATAAAGCCCACGCCAGTACCCAACACCTGGGCAAGCTATTTCAAGATCTTCTCACCAGCGCCAAGGCTGAAGACGGACGTTTAACAAGCCACCCGACAGCAATTGAAATGGGAGAGTTTGTAAAACAGCTTTCTGACGATCTCCGCTTCGGGGCCGAGAAGAAAGGCCTAGACGTAGAGTTTATAATTTCTAATAACGAGCAGGGAGAAGACGAAGTCATAGACACGGTAAACCCCGTCGGCAGCCAAAAAACCATCCAACCTTTTTATTATTCATATGCGGACCCGGACAGAGTCCGCGAAGTTATAACTAATGTCTTCGACAATGCAGTCAAATACACTTCCGAGGGCGGCATAAAATTAGGAATCACCGGTAACGAGCAAGTAATCCAGATTCGTATATCGGACACCGGACCAGGTATATCTAAGGAGGACCTGCCTCATCTTTTCCAAAAGTTCTATAGAGTCGACAATTCCGCCACAAGATCAATAGGCGGAACCGGTTTAGGTTTGTTTATATGCAAGAAAATCATTGAACTTTACAAAGGCAATATATGGGCTGAGAGCGAGCTCGGAAAAGGTACTGCCTTTTATATTAATCTACCGAGGCTTACATCGAGCCAGGCACAGGATTTGCAAAAAAAAGCGGAAGCTTCCGCGCCGGCATAAACATGATACAATTAAATCATAAGAAGAAAAGAAGAATATTTTTTAATATGATATCTGAAAGATAAAATCAAAATGGCTGGTCCAAAAAAAATTTTATTAGTTGAAGACGACAATAACCTAAGGGAGATCTACGGCGCACGCCTGCAAGCCGAGGGCTACGATATAGTTTCCGCCCCGGACGGAGAAAATGCCTTAGCCATTGCCGTAAAAGAAAAGCCCGATCTGATCATATCCGATATTATGATGCCCAAAGTCAGCGGATTCGACATGCTCGACATACTACGAAACGCGCCCGAAACTAAAGATACGAAAATTATCATGATGACAGCTCTATCCCAAGCTGAAGACAAGGCCAGAGCTGATAAGCTGGGGGCAGATATGTACCTAGTTAAAAGCCAGGTTACTTTAGAGGATGTAGCTAAAGCCGTTCATCAGATACTTGATGATCCTAGCGAGTCCACGCAAGAAGCCGAAAGTGCCGCCGCCCAAGAGATGGTTTCCGGCAAGCCAAAACCTGATGAGAAGCCAGAAGAAGCGCCCGTCGAACAAGCAGCCCCTCCAGTTGCGCAACCTCCTGAGCCACAACCGGAGCCGGAAGTGCAACCAGCACCAGTGGAACCGGAGCCTCAAAATAATAATGAACCTATCTCTCCGGTAGCTGTACCGCCCGCGCCGGCACAGACAGACAGCCCGGCTGCAACTCCAATCGAACAACCAACACCGGAAGAGCAAGTAAAGCCCGCTGAACCCAGTCCCACACCTGAACCGGTACCTGATGAAAACCCTACGGTAGAATCAAGCTCAAGTGTGACATCTATTCCAGTTAGCGCTCCCGATGAAGACGCTTCGCCACTAGCCGTAGAACCCAGCTTGGCCCAGGCCTTGGAAGACGAGGAAAAAGCTCTTCAGGAAAAGATTGGCGGCTCTGAGAAGACAGAGCCGGAAGCGCCCGACACTATTAGCCCCGCGTCACCTCCTGAAGATCAAGCCGTTGAGAGCAAGCCCCCGCCAAAAGACCCTTTAGATGACAGACCCTCTAAAAGGGTGATCGAACCAATAAACGACCCTACAAAAGCCCCGGACATAAACGAGCTGATCGCTAAAGAAGAAGCAAAAGAATTAGGCGAAAGCAACGGAGGAATGGACCAGGCGAGCCAGGTAATCAAACCTGAAATTTCTGAGGATAGCGGCGACCAGTCACCAGGAGACAGTCAAAGCTCAACGGATTCTAAAGAAGATTTTGGCAAGATATCTCTTTAGACTTGAGTCCTAAGGCTTGAGACTTTAGTCTACATATATGCGTATAAATAAATTCATAGCGCAAGCTACCGGTCTATCGCGGCGTAAAGCTGATGATTTGATAAGCTCGGGCAAAGTCCTTGTTAATAAGCGAGCTGTAAAACTAGGTCAAGACGTAAGCCCTAAAGATGATATCGTCTTAGACGGAAAAAAATTAAAACTCGAAGAAAAATATACGATTATAATGCTGAATAAGCCCGAAGGCTACGTGTGCAGCCGCGAGGGGCAGGGAAGTAAAACTACCTATGACTTATTACCGGAAAAATACCATCGCTTAAAAACTGTTGGCAGGCTAGACAAGGATTCATCAGGTTTAATTTTATTGACGGACAATGGAGAACTGGCTAACAAATTAACTCACCCTAAATACCAAAAAGAGAAAGTTTATAAAGTACGCCTGAACAAAACATTAGAACTTTCCGATAAAAACAAACTTATAACAGGGGTGGAATTAGAAGACGGGCTGAGTAAATTTATTAAAGTAAGTGATTGTTCAAACCATGAATATGAAGTCGTTTTGACTGAAGGTAGAAATCGCCAAATCCGCCGAACCTTCAATGAATTAGGATATAAGGTTGAGTATTTGCATAGAACAAAATTAGGCAATTACGAACTTTCAGATTTGCCGAACGGTAAATATATTTCGGTATAAGTTACCCTAGAAGCTATAATTACTTTAATGAGTAAAACAAAAGTTCCGATTGTAGCTATTGTCGGGCGAACCAATGTAGGTAAGTCCAGTTTTTTTAATGCTGTCCTGCGAAAGCGTGAAGCAGTAACCGCAAATGAACCCGGAACAACCCGCGACAGTATATTCGGGAAGGCCAGCTATTCCAACCGCGATTTTTGGCTCGTAGACACGGCAGGTGTCAAAAACCCTGAAGACGAATTTGAATTTACCATTCAAGAACAGATTGAACAGGCTATTGATTCCGCCACTTTGACTCTGCTGATGATTGATGCGGGGTCAGCTATAAATGATCAGGATAGAAAGCTGGCTAAAAGCATTTTAAAAGCAAAGAAGGAAGTAATCTTGATTGTAAATAAAATTGACACCGTTAAAGATGCGTCAATTGAAATTTTCCAAAAGCTTGGTATTAAAAAAGTATTTTTTACTTCCGTAAGCCAGAGCCGCGGTATTGAAGATGTATTATCCGCCGTCATCGAATCTATTCCGAAAGCAAAAATATCTCAAGACGATAATAGGATACGACTAGCTCTTGTAGGCCGGCCTAATGTCGGGAAATCCGCTCTGTTCAATACATTAGCGAAAAAACAACAGGCGATAGTTGCGGATAGGGCAGGGACAACCAGAGACGTTAACCGTATAAACATTAACTATAAATCCAGGGAAGTCGAGCTTCTTGATACCGCCGGCATAAGACGCAGCGGCAAAATAGGGCAAGGTGTAGAAAAATTCAGCGTTATTAGAAGCCTGGCGGCAATTGAGGAAGCTGATATTTGCATCCTGCTGATGGATGTAAATGAACTTAACGTTCAGCTAGATCAGAAAATAGCCGGGATGGTAAAAGATTCCGGAAAAGGGCTTATACTAGCGGTTTCCAAGTGGGATAGCGTAGAGAACAAAGATGCATTTACAAGAGACCAGCTAGCTCCTCAGATTGCACATAATTTTGTTTTTGTACCCTGGGCGCCGCTTATATTCACCAGCAGCGTGACTGGCCAAAATGTTGCAAAAATTTATGACGTTGTACTTGAAATTCTCGAACAAAGAAAGAAAAAAATAACCACACCTAAGCTTAATTCCTGGTTGGAAAAAATCTTGAGGAGTCATCCTCCGGCCGGCCTAAAAAACCGTACGCCAAAAATAAATTACATGGTGCAAGAACATGATAACCCCAGCCCGACATTTAAAGTCTATGGGCGCGACACGAAATTTCTGCATTGGAGCTATAAGAGATATATGGAGAAAGAACTAAGAAGCGAGTTTGGCTACGAAGGCACGCCTATTAAATTTTGGTTCTTCGACAAAAAATAGCATAATTTAATCAATGGGATTATTTCAAAAGAAACCGGCAGTAGAGAGTTCCGCTCCTTTCTATACGATTGACGAACAAAAGCCTTTGCTGATAGTAGGGCTTGGTAATATAGGCGAAAAATACGCAGACAGCAGACATAACATCGGTTTTAAAGCTGTAGACCGCTTCGCGTCTAAATTTGATTTTTCCAAATGGAGTGAAAAACATGCACTGCGCTCGTTAATCGCCGAAAGCACACTAGAAAACAATAAAATCATCTTAATTAAGCCTATGACCTATATGAATAACAGCGGGGAAGCGATGCAGGCTGTTCAGAATTATTTCAAGATATCCAATGAACATACTCTGGTAGTCCATGATGACGTTGACATTGACTTCGGGCAAATACGCTTGCGCATGGGCGGAGCGGCGGCAGGACACAATGGAATCAAATCAATAATCTCCCATTGTGGCGAAGGTTTTGGGCGAGCAAGAGTAGGAATCGGCCCTAAAAAGCCAACAACGATTCCAAGCGAAGATTTTGTATTAAAGAACTTTTCAAAGAAAGAAGTAGCCGAGTTAAGCGCACTCCTTCAGGAAACAACAGCTATTTTGAGCGAATATTGCTTCAGCAGCGGCCAGTTGAACGCCGAAACCCGTAGTTTTATATTTTAAACTTTGAATATTGAACTAAATTTGTTCGTCTTGATCCGGGGGCAATAAGCCTTCATTTCCCATTTGGAAACGTATTGAATGGACGCTGCCTACCAAATAACCGATAGACTTGACCGGATCGGGGTGCACTCTGTCTCTTATTTTGAGAAGGTCTTTCATAACCGGTGTGCCTTCATCAAAGAAACCAGCTGCAACATCAAATAAATCCGGATTACCTTCTAAGTACGCTTCTACAACTCTTCTTAGAGATACGTCTCTAAGATCTTTAAGCTCTAATGCTTTTTCGGCGGCAATTTCCGGAAGCTTGTCACTCATGATAACTACCTATTATAACTTTTTTAATATTATTTGTCAACTTCATCTAAGACCGTCGTTGAAATAAAAAAGAACCTCCGGAGGAAGCGGGCACCTTCCAGATGAAATCCGCAATTTTACTATTTGAAACTATTTTGGACGTTGAGTGGCATGAAAAAGTGCCATTCGCGGACTATACCCTAACGCTGCAACGATAGGAGATATAGTGCCTATTTCGCGCTGATTCTTTGCTATGCCAGCAATCGTGTCAATGTCTCCGTCATTGGCTAAAAGACGTCTTTGCGGACCAGTGTGTGGATTCCAACCTACTATTCCGGCGGAGCCTAATCTAGTTCTTAGTCCTATGTTTACTTGACCTAAAGGCCCATATATATTACTGCCCTCTGAGTAATCATCTGACAATAATGATCTGTCTAATGCCAGAGGGCGGGCAACTCCGGGTATTTTTAAAGCCCTGGTTTCTGCTACAACTACGCCGTCCACATTAGGTTGCACTGACAGGATAGGTCCCGTTTGTCCGTCATCTAGCCTCCACAAAACATCAAGCGCCCGGAAGATTCGTAAATTTAATTCGCTATTTGTTTCAAGAGGAACATCATAATCTTCACCCATTCCATGTTCCAGATCAAACTTAACTTCTGTTATTTGCTGTTCAGTCGCTAAAGCTTCGGCGTGGATTATTTCTCCAACTTTTTCCACATTACCTTCAACCTCGGCTTTAGCCAAGCTAGCGATGTCTCCGATTTTCA
Organism: Saccharimonadales bacterium (SeqCode); assembly: GCA_040900025.1. GTDB lineage: Bacteria > Patescibacteriota > Saccharimonadia > Saccharimonadales > 2-12-FULL-41-12 > JANWLD01. The sequence goes on along the minus strand of JBBDZT010000010.1, from coordinate 968 downwards.
TTATTATAATTTATATCACTCTCAGATATTTTTGTCAAATAAAAAGAACCTCCGCAGGGCATAAAGCCAAAGTCTTGGCTTTATGTAGTCATGAGCTAAGCGTCATTATAAAAACTATACAAACTTTAAGCTCCAGCCAAACTAAACCAGGGCACAAAAAAAGAGAGTCTCTAGAGGGCAAAATGCCATTGTCTTGGCTTTTTGTAGACATGAGCGAAGCGTCCGTTGAAGTGCTGAAATAAAGAGAGTCTCTAGAGGGGGTGGGCACCGCTAGAGACTCACTTTATGACTCGAACACGTCGAGCCCAAAAAACACCCTTCAACCCACCCCGGTGAAACATCAGCTCCCGAAAAAAATCTTAAAGGGCTGTGTCTTTATCTGCCAAATGGCGGACAAAATCATTTAGACTCACATTGAAACGGGGACCAGTTTGTCATAAAAACAACTAACTGGGTTAAAGGGGTTAGCTTGTTTTAGAGCCTCGCTTTTACAAAAAGTAAAACGAATAGACTATACTAGTGGAGGGTAACAACTAGATAATCACTCTAAAACAATCTAACATTCTCTTCCGCCTGAAATTTCAAAGCAGAAAAGAAGTGTAGGGGTATAAGGTACTTAAGTCCCGCAAATTAGCAAGACTTACAAGTTGCTATTCTAGCAAAAATGTTACTTTATGTCAATACTTAAATATAATATTGTGTAAATAGCAAATCCATATGACAGTAATAAAGCTTAAGCTTTCAGACAAAGAGTTCCCAGCTAGACTCAGGCAACTCAGTTCGCCTCCTGAACATATAAATATTTCCGGAAATGAACTTGAAGAAATGTTGAGCAAGCCGACGCTTGGGGTAGTTGGTTCCAGAAAAGCTACAGAGTACGGGAAAAATATTACAGAGTCACTTGTTAGCTCGGCAGTAGATAAAAATGTAGTTATTGTAAGCGGCTTGGCGCTCGGTATAGATAGTAT
>JBBDZT010000009.1:0-7886 GCA_040900025.1 Saccharimonadales bacterium (SeqCode) | reverse complement strand
CAAAAAGTAGCCAAGTGGTTTTTGCCGATCGCCGAAGCTGACGAAAGGTTTGAAGTTACTCTGGCCGATCTGGTCGAATATGACCTACCTTACTCCCTAGCGTTTAAAGAGCCTAGTGAATATGAAGATAAAAAATATCCTGACCCCAAAGTGCAGAAGTGGTCGGATACTATTGATGGTTCAGGTGCAGTTATTTTTATAACCCCAGAGTATAACCACGGTATGCCGGCCTCAATCAAAAACTCTATAGATCAGATTTACTCCGAGTGGCTGGATAAGCCGATAGGTTTTGTCGGCTATGGGTCGCGAGGGGCTCCAGACTCCATCGATAGCCTCAGGCACACCGCTAAAGCGCTTAGATGGAGGGTCGCTCCATCTATTGTGGGTATCAAGCAAGTTAAGAAATCTTTTGATGAAAGCGGAAATCTTGTTGAAGACGGGCAGTATAGTAAAACCGCTAAAGAAATGCTTGATCAGCTGGCAGCTATACACGATTCGCTTAAATAGCTGACTTCTTTGGTACAATATTGGTTAATGATAGACGACAAAATTCGCGACGAGCTCGTTGAACGTGCTAAAAAAGGCGACCATTCTGTTTTAAGAAGCAAGGAATTTAAAAGCCTTGCTGATCAGATTAAAACCATCGATTCAGATAAAAGACCGGCCTTCGGCAAGGAACTTAACCGGCTTAGAAAAGAGCTTGAAAATCTGCTTGCAAACAATAAACAAAAAACAATAAACGAAAAACCAATAGACATAACCGCTCCCTGGGATGTTAACACTGTTGCGACCGACAGGCCACAGCCTTTCAGGGCGGATGAAGGTTCAACGCATCCGCTTATGGCAGACTGCCGGGAGCTTATCGACATTTTTGCGCGCATGGGGTTTAGTTCCATCGAGTCGCGCCAATTGGATGATGACTGGAATATGTTCACCAGCCTGAACTTTCCGGAAGGCCACCCGGCAAGGGATGATTGGGATACTTTCAATATTGAAGAAACCGACAAAGACGGCAAACCGCTGATTGCTCCCGCACATACCAGTACAATGCAGAATCGCGTGTTGTCGGCAAATAAAGAGCTGCTTAAAGAAGGCAAGCCAATAGCTTATGTAATACCGGGGCGGGTTTTTAGAAACGAAGATGTTGACGCAACGCATGAACATACTCTTGACCAGTTGGAAGGCCTTTATGTAGACAAAGGCGTACACGCAGGCATGTTAATAGCAACGCTCAAGACCTTTCTTCAGGAATATTACGGCAAAAAACTGGACGTTCGTACCCAGCCGTTTTACTTCCCTTTCACTGAACCGAGTTTTGAATTGTCGATGAGCTGTCCTTTTTGCGATAAGAAAGGGTGCAACGTTTGTAAAAACTCCGGCTGGATAGAGATTCTAGGCTGCGGTATGATCCACCCTAACGTACTATCAATGGCTGGCATTGATTCTGAAATATACACCGGATTTGCCTGGGGGGTCGGTACTATGCGCCTGACTATGATGAAGCACGGCATAGAGGACATACGCCATTTTAATTCGGCTAATTTAAAGTTCCTGAGGCAGTTTAGATAATGAAAGTGAGCGTTAATTGGCTGAATGAATTTGTGGATATCAGCCTCTCCAATAAAGAGTTGGTCAAGAAAATAGGCTCGCAACTCGGTGAAGTTGAAGCAACAGCCAACTTGTCTAAAAAATATGAGGGGATAGTCATAGCCAGAGTAGTAGAATGCAAAAAACATACGAATGCCGATAAGTTGAACTTATGCAAGATTGACAACGGAAAAGGTACCGTGCAAGTGGTTTGCGGAGCGCCGAACGTTACTGTTGGTCAGTTGGTAGCCTGGATTCCTCCCGGAAAAATTGTTCCGGCTACTTTCGACAAAGATCCGTTTGTACTTGAAGCCCGAGAAATCCGCGGGGAACTCAGCCAGGGGATGCTGGCCAGCGGCCATGAGCTTGATATAAACGACGATCACAACGGCATAGTGACGCTGGATAAGGGTAAGCCCGGAGATGATTTTGCCGAAACGTACGGCCTGGACGATTTCATAATTGATATAGAAAACAAGATGTTCACCCACCGACCGGATTGCTTCGGCATTCTTGGCGTGGCAAGAGAAATCGCCGGAATACAAGGTAAAAAATTTGAATCCCCCGGATGGTATTTAGATGCGATTGAGCTTAAAAACCAAAAAGCCAAAGACGCCGAACTTTCTTTGGAGGTGCGTAATGAAATCCCCAAACTGGTACCCAGGTTTACAGCTACTACAGTGAGCGGGGTTAAGGTCGGACCGAGTCCGCTCTGGCTTCAGGTAGAATTGGCAAAAATCGGTATAAAATCCATAAATAACATCGTCGATATAAGCAACTATGTGATGATGGAAACGTCCCAGCCTAACCACATGTGGGATTATGACAAAGTCAAAGCCCTTTCTGCTAAAAATCAGGCGGTCTTGGTGATCCGCCATCCAAAGAAGGGCGAGAAATTAGCGCTCTTAAACAACAAGACGGTCCAGCTGAACCCGGAAGATATGGTCGTCGCTACCGATAAAACAATAGTTTCGCTTGGCGGGGCTATCGGAGGTAAAGAAACGGAAGTTGATGCTAGTACGAGGAATATAATCATCGAGGCGGCTACCTGGGATATGTTTACTATGCGCAGGACAAGTATGTCGCATGGGATTTTTACTGATGCTGTTACCAGGTTCACAAAAGGCCAAAGCCCGCACCAGAATGCAGCTGTAGTTAACAGGCTTGTAGAATTGGTTAGTTCGGTCGCAGGAGGCCAGGTTGCCGGTGATATTCAAGATAAAAAAGCCGGGCTAAAAGAAAATCCGTCTATACAGCTTGACAGGGAATTTATTAACTCCAGGCTGGGACTTAAGCTCTCGGTTGAGCAAATTGTAGACATATTAAGGAATGTGGAATTCAAAGCTGAGATAACCCGCGGCTCGATAATAATCGTACAGGCGCCTTTTTGGCGGACCGACATAGAAATAGCAGAAGATATAGTCGAAGAAGTCGGTAGGCTTTTCGGTTACGATAACCTGCCGTTGCAACTCCCAAAAACCACAACATCGCCTGCCGTTATAGACGAAGAGCTTACAACCAAACAGTGGATACGTTCGCGTCTTGCCAGTTTGGGAGCCAACGAAGTATTGACTTACGCTTTCGTCCACAAAAACCTTTTAGAGTCAGCCGGGCATGATGTAGGGCTGGCTTTTAAGCTCAAAAACGCCCTTAGTCCGGAACTTCAATATTACAGGCTAAGCCTGATGCCTAGCCTTATCGAGAAAGTACATCCTAACGTGAAAGCCGGTTTTAATAACTTTACGCTATTTGAAACAGGGAAAGTCCATGGCAAAAGCGAAGTTGGCAAAGACGGAATCCCGACAGAGATGGGCAGGGTAGCGGGCATTTTAACAGGTGATTATTATCAGGCTAAATATTTATTAAAACAGCTGTATCCTGACAACCTAAGCATTACTTATGAGCTTCCGAGCAAGACTGTATTAGCTTCGCACAAAATGGCTTCGGCCATGTTGGCTCCGTTTGACGATCGGCGGAGTTCGGTAGCTTTTATTGACGGGAGACCCTTGGGCGTAGTTGGCGAGTTCAAGTCGTCTGTTCATAAAAAATTCAAATTGCCGGAGAAATGCGCCGGATTTGAACTTTTCTTGTCCTCTATCACAAAGTCCAGACAGCACGTAACTTCAGGCTATAAGCCTATAGCGAAATATCCGTCTATTGATCAGGATATTAGCCTAAGAACAGATTTTAAAACCGATTACTCAAAAATAAAATCCGCCCTAAAAGACAGTCTGGCGAAAAACTCTCCGGACGATGTTGAAGTAAAGGTTGAGTGTATAGATATCTTTGCGAAAGATAAGAAGCATAAACATACTGCATTTCGACTTACGGCTAACAGCAATAAACGGACTTTGGTCTCCGAGGTTATCAACAAGCTTCTGGATAACGTTGAAGCGGATATGAAGAAAACAATCAATGCACAGCGGGTCTGATATGTTAATATTGAGGCTGAATTTATGAGCAAAAGAGGCAATACTCAAAGAATATTGATTATAACCGTTGTCGCGGCGTTTTTGGTGTCTTCTTTGAGCGTCAGCGCTTTGGTTATCTGGGATTTAACCAGAGATAAAGAAGATACTGCTGCGCCGGCGGATCAAAACACGGAAGATATTCAAAAACAGCTTGAAGAGTTACAAAAGCAACAAGAAGCCCAGAAAGGAGCAAAAGTGGAAAAAACAGATATCAACGTAGGGGAGGGCTCGGAGGCCATCGCAGGAAAAGAAGTTACCGTTCACTACACCGGAACTCTAAAAAGTGATGGATCGAAATTTGATAGCTCGCTTGATCGCGGTGAACCGTTTACATTTAAATTAGGTGCCGGAGAAGTCATAAAAGGATGGGATCTGGGGGTAGAGGGTATGAAAGTCGGCGGCAAAAGGAAGTTGGTTATCCCGGCTGTACTTGCATACGGGGAAGCGTCGCCTTCGCCGGACATTCCGCCTAATTCCGACTTGGTTTTTGAAGTCGAATTACTAAAAGTCGAATAAGCAAAAAACACAACATATAGTGTCTTGAAATGTGTACCAGCGCTATATATACTATTAGTACCTCACTAAATCTTGCTTAGTTAAGCAAGAAAAAATCAACATTAACGTAACAAAAAGGACAAAGGCGATGCCAAAAAACGTCACAATCTTTACTAGCAACACCTGCGCATATTGCGTCATGGTGAAAAAATATCTAAGCGCTAAGGGTGCAAGCTACGAAGAAGTTAATATAGACGAGCATCCGGAGCGCCAGCAAGACGCTTATAAACTCAGCGGACAACTAGCTGTACCCGTAACCGTTGTCACAAAAGAAGACGACAGCCGGGAAGTGGTAGTAGGCTACAATCTAGCCCAATTAGCCCCTGCGATAGCTTAAAAGTCCTGTGAATCAAGTAAATAAAGGCTTATAATATATTCCCTGATGGAAAAAAACGAAGAGGTGCATGAAACGGTAATGATCGGAGCCGGACCGACGTCTTTGACAGCGGCAATCTACACGACCCGAGAAGATATAGAGACGCTTGTGTTGGATAAAGGCGTTATCGGCGGTTTGGCGGCAGTAACCGACTGGATAGATAATTACCCGGGTTTTCCCGACGGCATAGCCGGACTTGACCTTAGCGAAAAATTGCAAAAACAGGCCGAAAGGTTTGGAGCAAAAATTGATTTTGTCGGAGTAGATTCTTTAGCTAAGAAAGATAATATTATCGAGCTTCAGACAACCAGCGGTCCAATAAAGGCCAAGACGGTCTTGATAGCTACCGGCAGCGACTACAAAAGGGTCGGTTGTCCGGGAGAGGACGAGTTTTATGCTCGCGGCGTACATTACTGCGCAACCTGCGACGGAGCATTCTACCGCGACAAGAGGCTCGTGGTGGTCGGCGGTGGAAACTCAGCTGTTCAAGAGACATTATTTCTAACCAGGTACGCCAGCCATATAGATCTGTTAGTAAGAAGTAAGTTCCGCGCCTCGGAAGTGTTAATCAACGAGCTGGAGAAACATAAAGACAAAGTAACGGTTCATCTTGGCACTTCAACGGACTCAATAAACGGTAAAGACGGGAAAGTTGTTTCGATAACCGGCACAAAAGATGGCAAGAAAGTCGAATTGAAAACCGACGGAGTGTTTGTTTTCGTAGGCCTTAAGCCTAACACCGAATTTTTGGCCGGAAGCGGCATAGAGTTGGATGAAATAGGAATGGTTAAGTCCGACGAAAGTCTTCAAACTAACATAAAAGGAATTTTTGCCGCCGGCGATGTCCGCTCAGGGGCTACAATGCAAATAGCTTCAGCGGCCGGAGAAGGAGCAACTGCGGCTCTGAACATACGCAAGTATCTGGAAGATATGGAGAGAAATGAGTAAAAAAACCTTCCTTAAAGTAATAATCATAGCGTTGATCTTGGCGGGCTTAACAGGCCTAGGGTTTATATTAGGCAAAAATAATGCCGCTGGCAGCCAGGCTGATCAAACTGGTTCCGGAGAAAGCAGCGTTTACTCCAGTGTTTTTGATTTACGCAAAGATCTTAACATCAAGCTAGCGGAGCATGTAGCTCTTACTTCTGAAGCCACGAGAGTATCTTACGACGAGCACGAAAGCTCTATTGCCGTCATAGACGAGCTGGACAAGAACAGTCAGGACCTGGCAGGTGTTGTAGGCGAGTTTTACGGCGATGAAGCTGAAGCTTCTTTTTTAAAGTTATGGCGAGATCAAGTAACATTTTTTATAAACTATACTGTCTCTGTAAAAAATGAAGACATAGAGGGCAAGGAGCAAGCCCTGTCCGACCTGGAAAACTACAGCCGCGAAGCTGCAGAATTTCTAGCCGGTCTTAATAGTAATCTAAGCGTAGATTCTCTGAAGCCTCTATTGTCCGAACACAGGGATTCGATCATAACTTCAATAGATGAATACGCAGAAGCAAAGTATGTAGAAGCGCTGGATAAAGAGTCTAGAGCATATGTCCAAGCCGGCAAAATAGCCGACGCTATATCGGACGGTATCGTCAAGCAATTCCCGAATGAATTTAGCGAATAACTAAGACTTGGCTGTATAATTAAATCAGGTCGCAGGACTTATAATCTAGGAGGTATATTATGAAAACAGCGATAATTGTAATAGCTGTCATTGTGCTGGCAGGCGGAGCGGGCTTCGTAATTATGAATAACAAGGACGATAATTCCACGGGGGCTAATGATGCTTCCAATCAAACTGCCCAGCAAGGGGAAAGCTCCGGCACGCCTAATACGCCGGAAGATCAGACCAATAATGACTCTTCAGGCAATCTTGACCCGAATAATTATACCCAGGGCGCAAATATAGGCGGCACTATAGATGCAACCGACCAAAGCGAAGCAACCATATCTATAGACGATTTTGTGTTCGAGACTACTTTTCTGAAAATTAAAAAAGGCACAAAAGTAACATGGATAAATAATGGTAATGTCGGACATGATGTTACTTCTGCTGACAGCAGTCGTAACGGAGGGCTAGGCAGCCAGCTTTTGGGCAGCGGCGATTCTTATGAGTTTACCTTTGAGGAAGCCGGAATTTATGAATATTTCTGCACGCCGCATTCTACCGAGATGCGCGGAGTTATCACAGTAGTAGAATAACTAATCGTAATCAGCTTGGCCTTAATTTTTTATTTTTTCGATTTTTAAATTTGTCTGGGTAGTCTGTAGTAATTTTTACTTGAGGATAGAGAAAGTTAAATACTCTGACGGTAAGCCTATTATTTATCGGGGAAGTTATAAGCTTTAGTCCAAGTCTTTTAGCGTGCAGGTAGGTCAGCGGATTATAGAGCCAAAAAGCCAAGCTGACGCCGTCTATGCCGAGCCTTTTTGCCAAGGCCATTACCTCGAAAGCCCTGTGGTCCTCTATGGCATAAGTTTCAATATTTTTATGCTTGCTGGAAAAAAGCAGCAACTCCCGCTGATTATAAGCAATAACCATAGGCTTGACCCCTTTGTATTTTTTCAGGACTTTAGACAGCGGTTCCGCCCAGTTGCTTCCTTTGCCCTCGACTACTAACGGTGTGTTGCCTGCTTTTTTAAAAGCTTCTTCAAGCGTCGGGATTTTATCTCCAGATACAAGTTTGATCTTTTTTAATTCTTGCATAGTTAATTCATTGGTTTGCTTTGACACGCCGGTCATTCTAAGCAGGCTCTCGTCATGAAAAACTATTAATTTTTTATCTTTAGTTGCGCGAACATCAATCTCTATGGCGTCAACTTTGTTTTTCTTCGCTGCTTCAATAGACTTCAATGTATTCTCCGGGGCAATTCCGGCTGCTCCCCTGTGTCCGATAATA
>JBBDZT010000008.1:0-8133 GCA_040900025.1 Saccharimonadales bacterium (SeqCode) | reverse complement strand
GCAACACCGATGCCGCTGAAGTCTTTAACTACAGCCCGGAGATATACCTGTCACCCCCGCCTTTTGCCGCCAGCTCCTCATCGGCAGAGAGCCAGTTCTACACTACATTGCCGCCGATATTGTGAACCGTAAGGCATAAACAAAATTTAGGATTGCCTAAAATAATGCTTATGGTAGAATTACAGTGTGTAATATCTTCTCTATTGCGAGAGGGCGGGCAGCAATGATAAGACAAAGAAACAGAAAATATACAAACTATCAAAAATATCACCATGGAGCTACTAGATGAGCCTGCTTAGTGGCGTTTCAGAATTTTTTGGCCTGGATATAGGCACAACTGCGGTCAGGGTCGTTCAGTTAACTAACAGCCCGAGTAACAAACAGCTTCTTCGTTATGGAGCACAGGCTATAGATGAAAAAACTTCGCTTAGCGACTCAAAAGTAGACCAACAAAATCTGGCTAAAGCGATCCGGGAGCTACTTTCCAAATCCGGGATAAGGACCAAAAACGTCGCAGTAGGCCTGCCTTCTTCCCGTGTTTTTACGGCGATTATCGATATAGAGAGGCTATCTTCATCAGAGCTCGGGAAAACAATTCACTATCAAGCCGACTCAATAATACCTACCCCTCCGGACGAGTCAAAAGTTGACTGGGCGCTACTAGGTGATTCCCCAATAGATGCGAATAAAGTAGAAGTTTTAATAAGCAGTGTTCCTAATGATTATGCGGAGTCCAGGCTAGATGTCTTGGAGTCGATCGGCCTTAATGTCATCTCTTTTGAGCCAAATAATCTTGCCCTGCTCAGGGCGATCGTTCCTCAAGGAACAACCGCTCCGCACATGGTAGTAGACGTCGGCAATAAAAGTTCGGATATTGTAATAACTATGCAAGGCTCGCCAAGACTTACCAGATCCGTGCCAACGGGAGCAGAAGCGTTGATACGATCTGCATCCCAGAATTTAAATGTTGATGAAGCCCAGGCTAGAGAATTTGTGTTCAAGTTCGGTCTTAGCAAAGACAAAATCGAGGGCCAGGTTTTTAATTCTATAGTTAACACTGTCGATATGCTGACATCGGAAATAGGCAAGTCCGTTAAGTTCTTCAATAGCCGCTACCAGGATGCTAAATTAGAAAGGATGATACTAACAGGCGCAGCATCAGTATTGCCCGAATTTCCTCTGTATCTGGCCAATAAATTCGGCATGGAAGTGGAAATTGGCAATGCCTGGAATGGCGTGCGATACCCGCAAGAGCGGCAAAATGAATTATTTTCAGTATCTAACTCTTTCGGTGTAGCAGTAGGTTTGGCGGAGAGGAACGAATAAGATGGTACAGCTTAATCTTCTGCCGGACGTTAAAATGCAGTACATTAAGGCGCGAAGGCGCAAGAGATTAATATTAGGTGCTTCTTTTGTAGTGTCAGCTTTCTTTCTGACCTTGTTCATATTATTGTTTGTTTATGTAAGATTTGCCCAGCAAAAACACATGGCCAACCTGAGCAAGGATATCACTGAGAAGACCTCAGAGCTTCAGTCCAAAAATGATATTAATAAGATACTAACTGTCCAGAACCAGCTTATCAGCCTTCCAGGCTTGCACGATGATAAAACTATAAGCTCCAGGCTTTTTGACTATATGCAACAGGTTACACCGGCGGACGCCACTATTTCAGATATTAATATTGACTTCCTTGAGAATAAGGTTGTGATCGAAGGCAATGCTGAACAAATCAGTGTTGTGAACAAATTTGCCGATACATTAAAATTCACGGGATTTATAGTTAACGAGAAAGATAATGAAGACCAGGCTCTGCAATGCGCGTTGGGTAATATAGAGCAAACGTCTGAAGTAATTAACGAAGAGCAAGAAGGCGTTAAAGGACTCTGCCGGGCATTTTCGGAAGTTGTACTGGCCGAGTTTGCGCTTAGCGACGACGACGACAATTCTTCAGGGGTGACTTACAAGATTGAATTTAACTTTGATGCAAAAATATTTGAGAACATCCAACCGGCAGAAGGTAAAAAAGCAATAGAACTCATAGTCCCTAATATTATAAGTACCCGATCTGCTACGGAAAAACCGGATGAATTATTTGTTCCGCAAGGAGAGGACCAGTAATATGCCGCAAAAAAGAATATCCACCAAGAAAATAGCCATAGATAAAGCATACGCAACAATAGTATTAGCAGTGTCTGTAGCTGCTTTCGTGGCCGTGTTTTCGCTGGTTGCCTCAAAGGCGCTTCTTGATCAGCGGTCTTACCAAAGCAAAGTAATAGGCGCGAAGCAGGAAGCGCTTGAAACACTTGAAAATAATTTAGTCGCAGCTGATCAGCTATCGACGGCATACCAGGAATTTATAGGTGCCACTACGAATGTCTTGGGCGGGAACCCGTTTGGCGATGCTGACCAAGACGGAGATAATGCCCGTATAATTCTTGATGCTCTGCCGAGTAAATATGATTTTCCTGCGCTTACAACCAGCATAGATAAACTTTTAAGAGACAAGGGCGTGCCGCCGGCTTCCATAAGCGGAACAGATGATGAAGCTGCGTATTCCAGCGGAGGCGCGTCAAATAATTCAAACGGCAACTCCGAGGTAGTTGAAATGCCTTTCTCCGCAGAAGTCAGTACCGCCAGTGCTAAAGGAAAGTTTCTATTGAGTCTTTTTGAAAAGTCGATTCGCCCTATAGACATTCAGACTCTGGCGATAAAAGGAACGGAGAATAAGCTTGAATTTAGTATTAATGCCGTTACTTATTTCCAGCCTGAGAAGAAGGTAAACGTAAGAACTGAGGCCATAAGATAATGAAACAAAAAGATATAGCTCTTATAGCGGTTGTGGTGATCTTCGCGGGGATCATCTCTCTTGTCGTGTCCAACTTTTTCTTTACCCCTGACGCAAACAAAACTCTTGAAGCAGAAGTTGTAGAAGAGATTACCGCCGAGTTTCCTCCTGTGGAAGAAAGTGTATTCAATAAAGATGCGATTAACCCTACGAAACTAATAGAAATTGGCGATTCTAATAATAAACAGCCGTTTTAGGCAATGAGTGTTTTATCAGCTACTAATCAGCAACAAGTAGAAGAACAGTTAGTTAGTAGTAACTATCTAACAAGAGCAAAATTAAACGAGCTTAAAACAAAGGCAAGGAGCTCATCAACGCCCTTTTTCAGCTTGCTGGTTTCCGAAGGCCACGTACCCAATGAGGCTCTTACAAAGGCCATCGCTAAAGTTAACCATATACCGTACGTTAACCTTTCTGAAGCAAAAATAGAAAAAGAAGTATTAAGACTATTGCCGAAGGAGATAGCCCAGCGCTACATGGCCGTGCCTCTTGGCATGGTAAATAACAGGCTGGTAGTAGCTATGCTTGACGCGGATAATGTCCAGGCCGTTGACTTTTTATCCAAAAGAATCGGGCAGACGTTAAAGGTCTATACGGCTAGCGAAGAGGGAATACATAAAATCCTTAGCCAATATGCTGACGATGTAGAAGCTGACGTAACAAAAGCTATGGGCACCAGTATTAGTGCTGAAGAAGAAGCAAAACTGGCCGAGGAAAGACTAGACAAAAAAGGCAAAAACATAAAGACCATTGTCCAGGACTCGCCTATAAGCAAAGCGCTTTCAACAATCTTGGAATATGCCGCAAAAAATAGGGCCAGTGATATTCATATAGAACCGCTTGAACAGCAATTAAAGGTAAGACTTAGGGTAGACGGCGTCCTAAGGGAAATAATGAAGCTTCCCAAATCTACAGAAGCCCCGCTGATCTCCCGAATAAAAATCTTAAGTAACTTAAAGATTGACGAACACCGAATCCCTCAAGATGGAGGGTTTGCGGTTGCCGTAGCCGACAAAGTGATCGACTTGCGTATAGCAATATCTCCGGTCGTATGGGGAGAGCAGGTAGTCATACGCTTGTTGGACAAAACCGGCACAAGCCTGAAGTTGGAGGCCATGGGCTATAAAGGCAGAGCGATTAGAACTATTAGAAAAGGGCTGACATTTTCAAACGGCATGATTTTAACTTCCGGCCCGACGGGCTCTGGTAAGTCCACTTCTCTTTACGCGCTTATACAGGAGATAAAAGATGATTCTATAAATATAGTCACGTTGGAAGATCCGGTAGAGTATAAAATGCCGGGTATTAACCAAATACAGGTTAACACGGCGGTAGGGCTGACATTTGCTTCGGGATTGAGGTCAATTTTGCGCCAAGATCCCGACGTAATTATGGTAGGGGAAATACGCGATAAGGAAACAGCAACTCTGGCCGTACAGGCATCCCTCACTGGCCACTTGGTATTCAGTACGCTTCATACTAACTCAGCTGCCGGTATTTTGCCCAGGTTGCTGGACATGGGTATTGAGCCATTCCTCATAGCCTCAACCGTACGTACGGTTATAGGCCAAAGGCTGGTCAGGCGCCTAGCTGATAATAAAGAAACTTATCAGTCAGATCTGACCGAGAAGCAGGCCGTGGCTAACAGCGTAGGCAGGTTATTGCCTAAGGATGAAACAACTAGAAAAAAAGTTGCCGAAGAGCTAGGGTATTCTGACTTGCCACTGGCTACTCAAAACGCTTATACTTTATGCAAGGGTAAAGATACCCCTGAAACCCTCGGCGGGTATAAAGGTCGAATGGGGCTATACGAGGTCTTTGAAATTGACGAAAAAATACAACAACTCATACTTAAGCGCTCGACCAGCAGTGAGATACAACGAGCGGCGGTTGAACAAGGCATGGTAACAATGCGCGAAGACGGGTATTTAAAAGCTTTGACCGGCTATACGACCATCACCGAGATTAATCGCGTGGCCGCGGCAGAGGGTGTTTAAGGGAAGAAAAGGAAATACTACAGATGACAACACAGAAAGAAATAAGAATAGAAATACTTCTTGAAGAGGTTATTAAGAAAAAAGCTTCTGATCTTCACCTGCAGGTAGGCCTAGCTCCAATGCTAAGGGTTGACGGTGCTCTCGTGGCGGTGACCGGCGCTCCGGTTTTGACAGAAGAACAGGTTGAATCCCTGGTTTTTGCGATATTGGATGACGAACAAAAACAAATCCTACTCAAAGACAAGGAATTTGACTTTAGCTTTGCATTCGGTGATCTTGGACGGTTTCGAGTTAATGCTTTTCATGAACGCGGCAATATTGCAGCAGCCCTGCGCTTAATACCAAACGAAATATTAACCACAGACCAGCTGGGCCTTCCAAAGATTGTTCACAAATTTGCCGAATACCCGAGGGGACTCGTGTTAATTACCGGCCCCACAGGCTCAGGTAAGTCCACTACCTTAGCCTCGCTGGTTGACAAAATTAATAGCGAGCGTTCAACCCACATAGTAACCATAGAGGATCCTATAGAATTCACGCACAAAAGCAAAAAATCGGTAGTGGTTCAAAGAGAAGTTCATTATGACACTTATTCTTTTTCGGCTGCTTTAAGATCAAGTCTTCGTCAGGATCCGGATGTGGTTTTAATCGGCGAAATGCGCGATCTTGAAACAATAGCAGCCGCTATAACCATAGCCGAGACCGGCCATTTGGTATTCGCGACACTGCATACTAACAGCGCAGCGCAGTCGATTGACCGTATGATTGACGTTTTTCCTCCGCATCAGCAACCTCAGATCCGTGCTCAGCTGAGCAACATATTGATGGCCATATGTTCCCAGAGGCTGGTGCCTACCATAGGTGGCGGAAGAGTAGCCTCGGCCGAAATACTGGTAGCTACACCTGCTGTAAGAAATATTATCCGCGAGGGCAAAAGCCACCAGCTTGATGCGGTTATTCAAACCGGAGCTGAGCATGGAATGCAATCTATGGATAAAACGTTAGTAGGCCTTATACATGCGGGGAGTATCACTTACGATGAAGCGCGAAACTTCGCCGTAGACCTCGAAGAACTTGACAGGATGATGAGAGGCTAAAGAACATGTTGACCTATCAATATACTGCCAGAGATCCATCGACGGGGAAGAAAGTTACGGCAAATGTCCAGGCGGATAGCGAAGCCGCGGCCTCAAAGTTAATTCAGAAAGAAGGACTTGCCCCTATAGAGGTAAAAGTTTTAGCGGAGGGTGGCAATAACCCCTTGGGAAGGTTTCTTCATAGAGTTAAAACTAAAGACAGAATAATTTTCTCCAGGCAGATGTCAACTTTAATTAACGCCGGCCTGCCTCTTGTGCAAAGCCTTAGAAATGTCGAATCTCAAACACAAAATAAAGCCTTCAAAGTGGTCATAGGCGACATAATTTCCAACATAGAGAGTGGTAAAGCCTTTTCCGTAGCTTTATCTAAGCATCCAAAGATTTTCAACGAAGTTTACATCAGCCTGATCGCTTCAGGCGAGGCTTCAGGAACCTTGGATAAAGCACTTGAGAGAATAGCGAACCAGCAAGAGAAAGACGCCGAGGTTCTAAGCAAGGTTCGCGGCGCGATGGCTTATCCGGCTATAGTTATTTTAGTAATGTTTGTTGTTATCGGATTCATGATAGTTAAGGTTATGCCCCAGGTGGAAACCATATACAGCGACTTGCCCGGAGCCACACTACCTCTGCTTACAAGAGCTTTATTAGCAATTTCACATTTTGTTACGACTTTCTGGTGGGTTATTCTTGGGCTTTTTATTTTTCTTGGCTTTGCCGTAACCAGATATGCCAGAACCGGTCCCGGAAAGGAAATTGTTGATCGATTTAAAATGACTGCCTGGCCTGTCGGACCTTTATTTATGAAACTTTATATGGCTCGTTTTGCCAGGACGGGCACGACTCTTGTCGCCAGCGGAGTTCCGCTTATACAAATGCTGGAAATTGTTGCCAAGGCTATAAACAATGTTCACATCGAACGCTCAATTAAAAAGGCAACGGAGAAGGTAAAGGGTGGAAAATCCATAGCCAACGCGCTAGAGGGTGATCCAAACTTTCTACAGCTGGTACCGAACATGCTTAAAATCGGCGAAGATTCGGGTTCGCTGGAGGAAATGCTTGCCAAAACAGCCGACTATTACGAAAAAGAGGTTGATAACCAGATCAAAACCATAAGTACGATAATAGAGCCGGTACTTATGGTGGTATTGGGTGTTGTTGCATTTATTATAGTTGCTGCCGTGCTTTTGCCGATCTATGGCCTAGCTGGCCAGAATTTAAGCGGAGCCTAAAGGTATTGCTTTTTCATGTCGACTTAGATAACATCATAAGCATAAGAAGTTAATTATAAAAAGGGTGAGGAAAATGAAAAAACTACAAAATAGGTCAGAAGGCTTCACGATCATAGAGGTCCTAATAGTACTTGCTATAGCTGGCTTAATAATGTTGATAGTATTCTTAGCTGTACCGGCACTACAAAGAAACAGCCGAAATACACAGCGAAATAGCGACGCGTCGTTAATCGCGTCTGCAGTGAATGAATGTTTAAATAACAGGAACGGTCAAGCAGATGAATGTGATGATGCAACCTCCACTACTAACCTAGGCGCTTTTATTGATGAAAGCCGTCTTTCTCAAATCACCCAGGTCAATACGCCTAGCGGCGCACCGGTTGCAGGAGGGTCAGCGTTTCCAGGTCCATCCAATGAAGTATGGTCAGAGGTTAATATATATTTCGATGTAAGGTGTAACGTGGCAGGCTCGGACGTTGATACCGCTGTGGGCAGTGCAGTTAGAGACTATGTAGTTCTTTACAAGATTGAAGGTACAACCACTCCGATAACTCGCTGTATATCAAGCTAGGTTTACCCGGCCTCATTATCTGATAATATAATGCTAATGACGCTTGTAGCATTGGTTCTATTCGGACTCAGCCTTGGTAGCTTTATCAACGCACTAGTCTGGCGTCTCTGGCAGCAAGAAAACAAAAAACAAAAAACAAAAAACGATAGACGATACTCGATCCTAAAAGGTCGTAGCATTTGTCCGCACTGCAAGCATATATTACAGGCAAAAGACCTGATACCGGTATTAAGCTGGGTTCTGCTAAGAGGTAAGTGCCGTTATTGTAATAAGCCGATTTCGGCCCAATATCCTCTTGTAGAAGCTGGTACGGCGGCTTTATTTATTCTTTCATATGTATTTTGGCCGGCTTTTCAGGACTTGCATTTTGAGACCGTAGATATTATCGGCTTT
>JBBDZT010000007.1:0-8366 GCA_040900025.1 Saccharimonadales bacterium (SeqCode) | reverse complement strand
GAAGCAAACACAAACACTCAAGCAGGCCAGGATTTGCAAAGCTTACAGCCGCAAGGCAGCCACACTCAGCAAACTTCCAGCAATTTCCAAAACGGGTCGGGAGTAAACCTAAGCAACGACAATACTTCAAGCCTGCTTAACGAGGGGGTTGGGGCCGGTAATTTAAGCGTTGGCGTAGCCAGCGCGAACAGCCAAACGTCTATTGCTCCTGCTGAACCTGTGGTTTTGAAAGATTCGGGAGTCCCTGTTTCTTATGTTCTTGTCCCTCTGCTTTTATTTTTCTTTGCGCTATTCTTAGCCTACAAACGAATAATGAGGTTTGAAAAAAACTCTCTGGAAAACACCAAGGCGGAGACAGAGTTGCTTGAGGACGTCGCCTGGGTTACTAAAGACAAAAAGAAAAAGAAGAAGAAAAAGCCTAAGAAGGCTCATCATCATTAGACGGCTTTTTCTCGGCTTTTTCTGAGGACTTAAGCACTATATGCCGCTCGCGGCCGGTACCTTCTGATTCTGTTATTAAGCCCTGTTCGCTAGCTAGTTTGTGGATCACCCGGCGATCTGAAGCATTCATCGGGCGTAGGCTCATTGGCTCATTGGATTCTTTTACCTCGGCTACCCAGGTTTCGGCTTTTTCCCGCAGTCTTTCTGCCCGCTGGGCTTTGTACTCGGCTATGTCGACATTAACGCGGTTCATGGCGTATTCTCCGGACTTGAGCGCACAGCTGGTTAGGAATTGCAGAGCGTGCATCGTCTCGCCCTTGGAGCCTATTAGGAAGCCGTTCAAGTGGGTAGACGGCACCTGCAGCTCTATCACCTCATCGTCGCTATTAGTAGCATGCACTTCTATGTTAAGTCCGAAAAACGACAACAGGTCTTCTAGGTACTTCTTGGCGTACTGGATGGCTTCTTCTATGGACTCCGTGTCCTGAGTTTTCGTGTTGTCGGCCGTCATTTCTTCTTCCTCTTTTTAGGCTTGGGGGATTTTTTCTTCTTTTTTTGCTGGCTTAGCGCCTGCTTTTCTATAATTTCCCCTTCGACTGCAAGTTCATGCATCTCATCTTTGTCCTGCCTCAATATATAAGCTTGCTGGAAGTACCCGACAGCACTGGTAGTTAGGATGTAGAGCCCCAGCGCGGAAGGAAATACCGCTGTAAAGCCGAAGGTTAGAAACGGCATGAAATAAAGCATGTTCTTGCCGATGGCCGCGCCAATTTCCCCTTGGTCGGCCTGTTTGCCCTGGCTGGCGTCTTTCATAATCTCGGAAAGCTTTTTGGAGTCTTTACTGTCGACCATCAATAGCTTGCTTTGGTAGAACTGGGCTACCGCGGCAGTGATGGCGATTATAAGCGCCGGCACGTAGACCCCGCCGTCGCCTATAGCTTTTCTTGATAAGTCGGCAAAGCCTAGGAAGTAGTAGCTAAACTGGGAGAGGTCGGCGGCTAGCTGATGAATCCAGCCCATGTCTCTGACAAAATCGTATGAAAAAGTTAGTAGAACATTAGGATCATTAACAATCTTCAGCACCGATTGGTATAGGGCGATGAAGATGGGTATCTGGATGATAAGCGTGCCGATGGTCGAAAAAGGTTTAACCCCGTTCTCTTTATAAAGCTCCATCTGCAACCGGGCCTCTTTTTGACGGTCGCCGTTGGATGCTTTTTTTAGCTCCTTAAGTTTTGGTTGAAGCTTTCTCATGGCCCGGGATTGGTGCAATTGTTTTTTAACCAGAGGCCAAAGAGCAAGCCTTATAATTGCCGTGAATATAATTATCGCTATGCCCAGATCGTGCCCCGGGATAGCGGCATATATGAACACTAAGAGGTTGAAAATCGGTTGTATTAAATATGTGTCAAACAAATTATCTCCGTTCTGGGGTTAATGGCTGCTAAAGCTTACGGATAAAGAACCCGACTAACTGCTACAATCTAGCTTAGCATATACCGGGGTCAGGCTATTATTTTAAGCCGGCTTTTTTGAAAAGCTTTTCGAGCTGCTCGCTTAAGTTTTCCGTTGAGTCTGCTGCTACCGATTCTTCAAAAACGGTGATGATTATTTCTCTACCGACGATTTGAGGACTACCGGAGATATTTTTCCTGGCATACTCAAAAACCCTCCGCCTGATTCGGTTGCGCACAACCGCCGACTTGCTGACTTTTTTACTAACAACAACAGCAAGGCGATATTCGCCTGATGCATTTTTTTTGACCCTTATATTAAAGTTGCCGGAGCGGAGCGGCCGGGCAGTTTTATAGACGCGCGCTATGGTGTTGTTCCCGGTGAATCTGTTTTTCTTGGGGATCATGAGTTTAGCGTATAGCGTATGGCTTATAGCGTAAAGGGTGTTTTTAAGCGGAAAGTTTTGAGCGGCCTTTTTGCCTGCGTCTTTTCAATACCTTTTGGCCAGCTTTTGTGGCTATTCGCTTAAAGAAGCCGTGTTGTTTTGCGCGTTTGCGTTTCTTTGGTTGGAAAGTTCTTTTTGGCATTGTATTAGTATATATGATTGGCGGTGGAAATGTGGTTTTGACAATGGAAATCCAAAACTATTGCCGGGTTTATCCACTTTAAAGGGCGTATTATCCACAGCTTAACAGATAGGGTTTTTGTCTGTGTATAAAACTACTTCTCTTGTTAGCTTTCTGATGAATTTAAATCTGTTTTAAAAAATACTGTGGAAAACTTCCGTGTTGTTAGCTATGATTAACTAACGAAATCAAAAAGGAGAGGGTAAGTTTTGGACACTGCTGTATTGTGGCAAACGGTGCTTGGGGAAATTGAACTGGGGGTGTCTCAAGGCAACTTCGTAACTTGGTTTAAAAGCACGCGTCTACTTAAAATAGACGATGAGACAGTAGTGATAGGCGCGCCAAATATCTTTATAAAACAACAGTTGGAGAAAAGATTTAACGACCTCATTAGAGAGACTTTGGAGAAAAACGGCGTTAGCCCAAAAGTTGTTGAGTATAAGATACTTCCTGTCTCCCCCCTTCATAGGCGGGTTGAGGACCAGCCGGTTATTCTAAACAACCATTCGTCCGACCCGAAGAATATGGACGCGCGCTCCTCCGGCTCATCAAAATCATCCAGTCTCACCCACTCTTATAGACATGGCTTGAACGAGAAGTATATATTCGAAAACTTTATAGTGGGTTCGGGCAACGAGCTGGCATATGCGGCTTGCCAAGCGGTTGCGAGCACTCCGGGGAAGAAATACAACCCGCTCTACTTATATGGAGGTGTCGGGATCGGCAAGACTCATTTGATACAGGCTGTTGGCAACGCTATAAACAGCAAATCCCCGTCCGCTCATGTGGTATATATTTCAACCGAGCAGTTCGTCCAAGAATTTTTAGACGCCATAAGGTACAAAAAGAATACCGATTTTGCCGGCTACTATAGAAGCGCTGATGTTTTAATAGTCGACGACGTGCAGTTCATAGCGGGCAAAGAAAAAACCCAGGAAGAGTTCTTCCATACCTTTAACGCCCTACACCAGGCCAACAAACAAATTATTATCAGCAGCGACACCCGACCTAAAGACATACCTACCCTTACAGACCGGCTCCGCTCCAGATTTGAGTGGGGCATGGCTATAGATATGCAGGCGCCAGATTTTGAAACCAGATGCGTTATTATCCAAAGCAAGGCAAACCAGCACAACCTGTCTCTGCCCCACAACCTTGTTGAGCACCTGGCCGGCTACGTACAAAACAACATCCGTGAATTGGAGGGCGTGTTAAACCAGCTGGTTGCTTTTTGCGATATGCGCTCTATTGAACCGACGCTTGAGGTTGCCGTGGCTCTTTTCGGCCAAAAACAGCGCACGCGCCATATAACAGCACGCCAGGTGGTGGAGAAAACCGCTAAATATTTCCATATCTCTGTCGAGGACCTGACCGGGCCGAAAAGGGATAAAGAAATAGTTGTACCAAGGCAAATAGCTATGTATATAGTCCGGAACGAGCTCCACTTAAGCTTTCCTAAAGTCGCCAGGGAGCTTGGCCGAAAAGATCACACGACTGCTATACATTCGGTTGATAAGATTGAAAAAGAGCAGGCTTTTGACCAAGAAGTCCGGACGGCGATCTCTACAATTAAGGAGCGTTTGAATGTTTAAAACCTGTGTTTTGTCTGGGGATAGTTTGTGGTTTTACGGCGCTTACCCACAAGGTTCTTTTTTCGCCGGTTATTTATCCAGTATCTTTCCGGTTGTTTTACTAAGTTTTATAAACAGGGCTGGGCGTGCGCAAACATCGGTAGAACTCCGGTTTCCCACATTATCCACACGCTTTACTATAAAAATAGTTTCTTCAAATAAACTAATATTAGGAGGGGTATGAAACTTCAAGTAACTCAGGAAAATCTTTCAAAAGCTTTAAACAACGTAGCTAGAGTTGCTACAACCAGAAACACGCTACCTATCCTGTCTAACATACTTCTTAAAACAGTAGATAACAGGCTTTGCGTTGCTGCTACCGACCTGAATATCGCCATAACCCAGTTTGTTGGGTCAAAAGTTAATGAAAAAGGGGCAATAACCGTCCCTGCCAGGCTTACCCAGGATTTTATATCCAGCCTCCCTCCCGGCCCAATCGAGCTTAAACTGGAAGAAACAAAATTAAAAATCAGCACAGACCAGCATAAATCCACCATAAACGGCACATCAGCCGAGGACTACCCGATAATGCCGAAAATTAAAAACGGCCAGAAGTGGAAAGTAAACAGCGAAATCCTGAAAAAAGCCCTAAACCAAACCATAGTTGCCGCCAGCAATGACGATGCTCGCCCAGTGCTGACCGGCGTTAACTTTCATACGGAAAATGGAGAACTTTTCATCGTTGCGACAGACAGCTACCGTCTGGCGGAGAAGAAAATAGGAAAAACAGACACACCTGTAGACGTGTTAGTCCCAGCCAGCGCCTTGCAAGACCTACTGAGGATTTTAGACACAACCAGCGAGGACGTAGAAATAACCAGCGACGACCAGCAAATCCTGTTCAAAACAGGCGACGCCGAGCTAGTGACCCGGCTGATCGACGGCAAATTCCCGGACTACAAAAGACTAATACCGGCAAAGTTTGAGACGTCGGCCGCAATATCCAGAGAGGAGCTAGCAAACATAACCAAAGTATCCAGCCTGTTCGCCCGTGAAACCGGCGGCAGCATAAACCTGGAAGTAAACAACGAAAACAATGAAGTAAGCGTTAACTCACACGCCTCCCAGCTTGGCGAAAACTCAGCAAAAGCCAAAGCTAAAACCAAAGGGTCAGGACAGATCACATTGAACTCCAGGTTCATAACAGACGCACTAGGCGCGATTAACGCAGAAGAGGTGTTTATAGGTTTCAACCAAAAACTGGAGCCGTTTATCGTTAAAAAACTCAGCGAAGACGACTACAAACACATAATAATGCCCCTCAAGTCGTGAGACTGTAAAATAGACCTATAATGGCGCTGACGGATATAAGACTACAAAACTACAGGTCGTATATAGAGGGGTCTTTTGAGCTTTCACCGGGCGTTAATATTGTCGTGGGGCCTAATGCAACCGGTAAGTCCAACCTCATAGAGTCTTTGCTTTTAACCCTTAGCGCACAAGCGTACAGAGGAAAAGACGAGCTTGTAAACAACACTAAAGAATGGGCTCGAGTTGATATCCACACCGACAAAAACGAACTAAGAACGCTAAAAATAAAAAGAACCCAAGGGAAAGACGAGCACATATACGAGATAGACAAAAGAGTTTACAAACGGCTTCCTTTTACCCAAAGAAGCCCGGCTGTGCTTTTTGAACCCAATAACCTGTTTTTATTACACGACGACCCGTCCGGACGCAGAACATATTTCGACCAGCTGATATCCCAGAATATAAAAGAACACGCCTCTTTACTACTTAAATACAAAAGGACCTTAGCCCAACGCAACACCCTACTAAAAACCCGTCCGGACGACGAAAACCAGCTCTTTGTGTGGAGTCTGCGGCTGAGCGAGCTGGCCAGCAAGGTCATAAAAGCAAGGCAGGAGGTTTTGGAAGAAATCAACCGGAAAATAAGCGAAACATACTCCAAAATAGCCAACAAAAAAAGCTCGATAAAACTGGAATATAAAAGCGGTGTCAGCATAAAAGGCGACTACTCCGCCAACTTGCTGAAAAAGCTTGAACAAACCATAGCGGAAGACAGGTTGCGGGGCTTTACAACTTCCGGACCGCACCGCGACGACTTTATGGTTTATTTGAACGATAAGCTCGCTGCCCACAATGCGTCCCGCGGCGAAGTACGGACAATTATCCTGACCCTTAAAATCATCCAACTGGAGCTTTTAGAAGAATCTTCGGGCAAAAAACCCTTGTTTCTGCTGGACGATGTCTTCAGTGAGCTAGACGGGTCGCGCCGAAAGTCGCTTACAAATTACTTAGAAAAATACCAAACAATCATAACCACCACCGACGCGGACATAATCTTAAAAAGCTTCTCCCAAAAAACCCAGATTATCCCCTTAAGCTGAGAGCTAAACAGGCGTATGGTTGCCCTAATAATTAGAATTTAAACTTGAAAGTTAGGCCAATGGGGTTTGCGCCCTCTTCGCGCATTTTTTTGATAATGGCTTCTCGGATAGCTTTTTTTGAGAAGCTTCTATTATTATCCAGGGACATTTCTACGGTGGCTCCGCCGCGAACCTGGTTAACCTCAACTATGTCGCCCCCAACGCCCCCAACAACCACAAAGAGAGGCGTTAGATCCTCTATCCTTCTTCCGGCAAAAAAGCTGTCAGTCAGCATATAATGGTGGTATCCAAAGTATTTATCGGAAAAACTACTGTCTTCGCCCGTAAGGTCAAAGTAAAAATAAAGTTCGCCGGACGAACATGCCATACTGTTGATTTTCTTCTGGTTTAGACCGCTGTAGACCAAAAAGGATGCCTCTTTTTGGGTTGAGTAGAGGTAAACTTCCCGGCCAATACCGGTTAGGTAATAGAAAGAATCGTTGTCTTTCCAGCAAACGTCTTGGGGCTCTTCTGCCAGGCTGTCAACTTCTTTTAGGCCGCCGTCTTTGTTGATTCGGTAGATTTTTATAGCTCCTTCTTCAAGGTCATCCACCAACATAAGCAAACTATTATCCCCGGAGGGCGCTATTCTGCTGATCTCCCAACTTTCCGGCACTGCAAGTTCATTAACCAGCTTCCCGGAACCTATTTCGTATGTAAAGATCTTTGAGCGAGCGTCTTCGGGCCGCCCTTCTGAATGGGCCTCTATATCGTCGGACGATTCAAATTCATGGTGGTCTACTGCCAAGGCGAATAAATATACATAATCTTTGCTAACGAGCAACCTCTTCAGAAGAGAAGGGTGCAAGTCGTTGTTTTCGGCTTTGAGCTTGATTCTGGAGGGGTTCATGTCAGAAGCGTCTTTTAAGTTAATAACTTCATTACGGATGTTGTCGTATATGGCAAAATTGCCTGCCGGTGATACACCAACCCAATCATCCCGTATCTCTCCCTCAAAGTTACTTGTTACTAAGTCTTTGCTGAGGCCGGATACCTCCCTGGGCGAAGCAGCCAGGCCGCCATCCTTGATCCAAAAAGCCAAATACCCGTCTTTATAATCCTTAAGAAGCGCAGAGCTAAAAAAGTCTATTTCAAATCCGCTCCTGTTTTGCGGAAAGAGGAACCCGCGCTTACTGGACGTGATCTGATTATTTTTTCCCAGAGGAGCGCACGAAGCGAAAAGAACCTGATTTTTTTTGTCTTTGGCGCAAGGCAGGAGGCTTTTGCCGAGGAAGGCAGATTTTTGCTGGGGCATAAGCTCTATATCCAGACGGTCGCGGAAGAAGCCTAAAGATTTTTTATATGCGGATACCCTATCTTTAGTGTTGGCCCTGAATTTATAGGTGTCTTTTCGGATTAAGATAGTTTTTGAGCTGTTTTGCATATTAAACCTGTCTTGCTCAAGCTCATCGCCAAACGGGCGGATGCTAATAGTTGCTTCATTGTTATCGGCATAGCTAATAGTCAGCCATGTGTAGCTGGCCAAAAACCAAACCAGCCAGAGAACCGCCAACAAAAAGAAAGCTAAAATTAACCTCCGCTTGTTAAAAAACCTGCTGCTGCCATCCATTAGCTTCTCCTCCCTCCCCCTCTTGTGGAGTCTTCGTATATTTTATCAAGCAAAGGTACAAAATCCGGGTCGCGGCAGCACTCGCTTCCGCCATACTCCCCTTTCGGCGTTCCTCTGTCTATATGCAGATGTGGGTCCGTATCGTCCGCGCATGCGCTTTGCCCTATAACGGCTAATTTATCACCGGCCTTTACTTTGTCCCCATTGCTAACTGTCGGGTTTTTAATGTGTCCATACCAATAATACCAACCAT
>JBBDZT010000006.1:3644-8447 GCA_040900025.1 Saccharimonadales bacterium (SeqCode) | reverse complement strand
ATTCTACCTGTGAGTCCGGGGGTTTATTTTTATAAGAATAAGGCCGGGGAGATTATTTATATTGGCAAAGCGGCGGTTTTGCGCAACCGTGTTCGGCAGTATTTTCAAAAATCGCGGCTGAGAGATACCAAGACTGATGCCTTAATCGCCGACATAGCAGATGTGGAATGGACGGAAGTCGAGACGGAGCTGGACGCGCTATTCCTTGAGGCCGAGATGATCCGGCGCTACATGCCCAAGTACAACATCCTCCTGCGTGATGATAAAAGTTTTGTTTACGTACGGATTGATCTAAAAAGCAGCTACCCAAGCGTCACATTTACCAGGCATCCACAGGATGACAGGGCGGAGTATTTCGGTCCGTATCTCTCCAAATTTACTATTTCTCAAGCCTTGCGGTATTTGCGCAGAATTTTCCCGTACTCTACTCATACGTCAACGAATATTCCCAAACGCGCTTGCCTGCAGGCACAACTTGGCATTTGTCCCGGGCTTGAGGCCGACATGACCAGCCTGGAAGAATATCGCCGGAACCTCCGCAAACTTATAAGTTATATTACCGGCAAGCGAAAAAAATTGATTAATGAAATGGAAAAAGAAATGAAGACTTCCGCTAAAGCTTCCGAGTTTGAAAAGGCCGCGAAGCTTCGCGATAAGATATTGGCGCTAAAGCACCTGGATTCAAAGATAATATTTGGCGATAGGGAAAACCTGGACATCAGCAAAGACCGCGGCCTAGTTGAGCTTGGAGAGTTACTGGATATCAAACCGCCTAGAAGAGTGGAAGGCTATGACATTTCACATATGAGTGGAACTGACACCGTTGCCAGCATGGTAGTTTTTATAAGCGGCGTACCGGATAAAGGCGAGTATAGAAAGTTCAAGTCACGCATTGCCGGCAATGATGATTTTGCTCATATG
This sequence comes from Saccharimonadales bacterium (SeqCode), assembly GCA_040900025.1. Taxonomy (GTDB): domain Bacteria; phylum Patescibacteriota; class Saccharimonadia; order Saccharimonadales; family 2-12-FULL-41-12; genus JANWLD01. The sequence continues at coordinate 7,526 of JBBDZT010000006.1, read as the reverse complement.
AGCGAAGTTATAACCCGGCGTTTTAGTGAAAGCAATATAAAAAAATGGGGTAAGCCGGATTTAATACTGATAGACGGCGGCAAAGGCCAGGTCTCCTCGGCATTGTCGGCCCTGGCTCGCTCGGGGCAAAATATTCCACTTATCGGTCTAGCTAAGCGTTACGAGGAGGTCATAATCCCGCCTAAAGACCGAACTGTAAAAAATCTACAATATGAAATCAAGATTTTAAGCCGTTTAAGCGATGCGCTTAAATTATTGCAGAGAATCAGGGATGAAAGCCACAGGTTCGCAATAGGCTATCACTCGACATTAAAGCTGGCCAGGCAGAGATCTTCTGTACTGGACGACATTCCGGGCATAGGCGATGCAACTCGCAAGAAATTAATAAGGACATTTGGCAGTACTCGGGCAATACTAGCAGCAGATGAAACTGAAGTAGCTAAAGTAATAGGTAAAAGCAAGGCAAAGGCTATAATGGAAAACCAGCCGAGATGAAAATATTTTTAGCAATTTTATTCGTTATATTGATTTTCTTTGCTGCTAGACTGGGAGAACTTTATACCCAGCTGGCCAGGTATCAAAAATATTGGAACAATTCTAATTTAAAGCCGGTTACCCAAAAGGATTTTGTCTATATAGCGTTAGGTGATTCCGCCGCCCAGGGTATCGGCGCCTCGACTCCACTAAAAGGTTATGTCGGGCTTATAGCTGAGGAGTTGCAGAAGGACCAAAGGAAGAATGTTAAAGTTATAAACTTAAGCAAAAGCGGCGCTAAAATAGCCGACGTTCTTCAAACTCAACTGCCGCTCTATGAGGAATTCGGCTTAAGGAACAAACATCTTATAACTATTGAAATAGGCGCGAACGATATAATTAGTTTTAACAGTAAAAAATTTGAAAAAGAAATGGACGAACTTATGGTAAGACTGCCAAAAAATACGATTACTTCCGACATTCCCTCTTTTGCAGGCAGTCGTTACGCAAAATACGAGAACCGAGTTTTAGAAGCCAATAAAATAACCAACAAGCTTGCTGCTAAGCATAATTTTGTACCCGCCAAACTGCATGAACGAGTTGCGGCAAATCACAGTTTTAGAACTTTTGCCGCCGACCTTTTTCACCCGTCCGATTACGGATATAAAAATAATTGGCTGCCGGCCTTCATGGATAGGATAAATAGTGGATTCTAAGTTTTTCGCAAAAAACAGGTCAAACCTGCTTAAGAAAGTTTCCGATTTCGCCCCGATAATTATTTCTGCTAACGGTCTGCTACAACGAACGCGCGATGATGAAGTTTTTCCGTTCGGGCAAGACGGTAACTTTTGGTATTTAACGGGCGTAAATGAGCCGGACGTTATTTTAGTAATAGACGGTTCAAGTGAATATCTAGTGCTGCCAAAAAGAGATGACAGACATAAGGTTTTTTCCGAGCAAATAGATAAAGACAAAATAAAAGATACGTCAGGCATCAATGAAATTTATGATTATGGCAAAGGCTGGGAAAAACTAACCGGCGAATTGAAGAAATCCAAAAGCTTTTACACCGTAAAGCCGGCAGAAGAATTCCTTAGCGCCTATGACGTTTACTCCAATCCGGCTCCGAGAAGACTGGTTAAGAAAATTTTTAGCATCAGCTCAACCTTAGAGCAAAAAGACATAAGTAAAGAAATTGTTTCATTAAGAACAATTAAGAGCGAAGAAGAAGTACACTGTATTAAACGGGCTATAAAGTATACAGGCGAAATTTTAGATAGGATTTCGAAAAATATCGGCGATTATAAAAACGAACACGATATCGCGGCGGACCTTAATGATTTTTATTTCCGGAACAAGCTAGACTATGCTTTCATGCCCATAGTTGCCGGTGGCAGGAATGCTACAATTTTGCACTATAAATCGAACAAAAACCCGATAAATAAAAAAGACCTGGTTCTGATCGATACCGGAGTAAAGTTTAATAATTATTGCTCGGATATCACCAGAACAATAATGAAAAACCCGACCGCCCGCCAGAAGGCCGTTTATCAAGCTGTAGCAGACACCCAAGCTTATGCGATGAGTTTGCTTAAACCCGGAGTTTTAATAAGAGAATATGAAACAAAAGTAGCTAAATTCATAGGAAGCGAGATGAAGAAACTCGGCTTAATAAAAGAAATTACTAATGAAAACGTAAGAAAATATTATCCTCACGGTACCTCGCATTCTTTAGGTATTGATGTACACGATCCGGCAGATTATTCCAGACCACTTGAGCTCGGCATGGTTATTACTGTCGAACCGGGTATATATATTCCCGAGGAAAACATAGGCGTAAGGATAGAAGACAACGTGCTGATAACCCAAGACGGTATAGAAAAACTGTCTTCTAGTATAATGAGCTAGATAATGTTACCGAATAGAAAAAGATTTTTGCAGGATTTTTTGTTTCGCTGGTTTGTTTCCAGCCTCGGCTTGTTTATTGCTGCAGGTATATTAGGCAGCAGCGTAAATTTCCAGAGCAGTTTTACGGTAATTGTGATTGCCGGTTTGATTTTAGCTTTAATTAATACAATTATTAAACCTATAGTTGTACTTTTAAGCTTTCCTATACTTATATTTAGCTTTGGACTTTTTATGATAGTAATAAACGGACTGATGGTTTTGCTTGCCAGCAGGTTATATGACGAGCTTCATGTTACTAATTTTTTCGCTGCTATGCTTGCCGGAATGATTATCGGGCTGGTTAATTACCTGGTCGTAACTATTGTCGAATAACCCCTGCGCATGTTAAATTAGAAGCATGAATATTTTTGGATATATAACTATCGGCACTATGGTTTTGCTGACTATTCTGATTCTACTTCAAACTAGAGGCGCTGGCTTAGGCGCCGGCCTAGGCGGCGGCGGTGAAGTAAACACTGTTAGGCGCGGCACAGACATGACGATCCACTATATAACGATACTCTTGGTTATAGTTTTTGGATTATCATTAATGTTTGGCATCCTCGTCTAAAACATTAGTGTCTATGAACAAAAGAATTGAGCTTTTTTTTAGACGAGCTTTCCGGCGCCAAAAGCGTAATATTGAGGGCCTCGGCGGCAATACCGAAAAAACAATCGATAAGCATTTTTTCCGTAGATTGCACCATTTAAAAAATGTTAGAAGACAAATGGCCGGGTGGCTTATTCTGGTAGCCTTAATTATTCTGGTAGGGTTTCTTCAATTTGGCGCTCTTCGTGAAAAATACTTGCCTGAGAGATTCGTGTCCGGCGGTATTTTTACCGAAGGCATAGTGGGCTCTTATACTAATTCAAATCCGATTTACTCATCATCAAGCTCAGTGGACTCATCGGTTTCAGAGCTGCTATACGCCGGACTTTTCAGCTATGACGCTGGCGGTAAGCTTACCCCGGATTTAGCAGAATCTATAACACTTTCCAAGGATGGCAAAACGTACACGGTAACATTAAAAGGCGATTTATACTGGCATGATGGAGTTCCACTAACTGCGAAAGATGTGGCCTTTACTTTTAACACCATAAAGAACCCTGATGCCGAGTCCCTTTTAGCTACCGGCTGGCAGGGTATTAATGTCGAAGTTGTTGATGATTATACTGTAAAATTTGAGCTAGAAAATGCGCTTGGTCCGTTTCCGCATTCGCTGACCATAGGTATATTGCCCGAGCATATATTAGGGAGCTTGCCGGCTAATCAGCTTAGAGCCAGCGATTTTAATACTGTTAATGCCGTTGGAAGCGGTCCGTTCAGAATAGCCAAGGTCGAAGTCAATGATGCTTCTGGCGAGACGAAAACGCAAACCATAGGCTTACTGCCTTTTGATAAATACCACAAAGGCAAGCCTGCGCTAGGCCGCTATATAATAAAAACATTTGATTCTCAGG
>JBBDZT010000006.1:1994-3544 GCA_040900025.1 Saccharimonadales bacterium (SeqCode) | reverse complement strand
CACAAAGGCAAGCCTGCGCTAGGCCGCTATATAATAAAAACATTTGATTCTCAGGAAAGTTTAAAAAATGCTTTCGTTGCAGGCGATATAACGGCCGCAAGTGATATATCCTCTATATTTGACGACCAAACCACTAATAGTGAGAATAACTTCATGCCGGTTAATTTAACGGCGCAAACTATGGTTTTTTTCAAAACTTCAGAGGGCTTGCTCTCTGAATCGAAATTAAGAAAAGCCTTAGCTTTGGGGACCAATAAGCAAGAAGCCATAGCAGCTACCGGCGATCCTTTGCACCCTATTGACAGTCCTATGCTTAATTCTCACTTTGCGTATTCAAAGAAAATTACCCAAAAGACTAACAATCCGGTCGCAGCTAAGAAGATATTGGACAAAGCCGGCTGGAAGGTTCAAGCCGATGGGATAAGAACAAAGAAAAAAGCTCGGCTTAGCTTTAATTTATACGTGAATGATAGCAATGAACATAAAGCGGTAGCGGACAAGCTAAAAGAGCAATGGAGGAAGATAGGCGTTGAGCTAAATGTGGTGGTTGAAAACGAAGAAAGTCGCCAAAGCACTATTGCTACTCACAGCTACGATGCACTCTTAAATTCAATATCTGTCGGGGCTGACCCGGATGTTTATGCGTTTTGGCACAGCTCTCAGTTTGATCCGCGCTTGAAAACCCGGCTTAATTTTGCTGAATACAAATCTAAAAACGCGGACGCATCGCTTGAAGGCGGCAGATCACGAACCGATACTAAATTACGTACTGTAAAATACCAACCATTTTTAAATGCCTGGGTTGCCGATAACCCGGCAGTCGCTCTTTACCGGCCGCAGTTTGTATTTTTAGTTTCCGGCGAACTTGAGGGATTTACGGTGAAAAATATGGTTAATATCTCTGACAAGTACGTGGATATCGAGAACTGGAAAATTCGCAAAGAACGCTAGGCCGCTGGCAACATTTAAACACTAGTGTGTTAATATATCTACTATAATTTCGAGCTTCAAATATGGTCAGACCAAAACACTATGAATAAAGTTGCCCACTATTTACAGGAACACTTGATCGGCGAAGTCGTCACTAGCGATGATGCGCGGGAGTTTTTTTCTACGGACGGCAGTATTTTTCAAATAGAGCCGTCAATAATAGCCTATCCAAGAAACGAAAACGATGTTCGCAAAACAGCCAGATTCGTCTGGCAGCTGGCTGAAAGGGGCAGGATGGTCCCGCTAACTCCCAGGGGTCTAGGCAGCAATACTACCGGCTCGTCTATCAACGACGGGATTATTCTGGTATTTCCGGCACATCTAAACAAAATCTTAGAACTTGATACAAAATCGGGAAGCGTGGTGGTTGAGCCGGGAGTGAGTATAGACAAGCTCCAACAGGCGCTTCATACACACGGACGTTTTCTAGCAACTACGCCAGTAGATTATCATTATTCGTCCATTGGTGGAGCCCTCGGCAGGAATTCCGCCGGCGAGCATTCCATCAAATACGGCTCTATCAAAAATTATGTTAAAAAAGCCCGCGTAGTTCTGTCTAA
>JBBDZT010000006.1:0-1894 GCA_040900025.1 Saccharimonadales bacterium (SeqCode) | reverse complement strand
AGTCTGGTTATTGAGCTTGGAGGGAGCATTTCCGCAGAAGAAGGCGACGGCAGGCTCAGAGCCCCATATTTAGAGAAAATGTACGGTCCGGATATTCATCAGCTATTTGACAAAATCAAACAGGTTTTTGACCCATATAACATAATGAACCCGGGCGTAAAGCTGGGCTCTTCAACAGAAGACAATAAGACTATTTTACGAGATTCATATTCTCTGGCCGGCAAGCACAACTACCTGCCCAGGTCATAGAGAGACAGAGGACCTAAGCAGAAATTGACTTAAGGTATATTTTATGTTATTATTTAAAACAAATGAGCCGTGGATTACTAATCACAGGTTTTGGCAGCGGCAAAGGCAATGCCGAGACTATAGCTGAAGCCCTTAGCCCAAGTTATTTTGAAGAGATTGATGCTTTAACTTTTTCTGAAGCGGTTAAATATCCCGAGAGAGTTAGAAAAGCCGCACAAGGTGCAACGGCGGTAACGCATTCAGCCGGTTTTATGGCTCTTAAAAACGCCTTAGTTTTAGGCGGCCGTCCTGAAAGGATACATGCTATTGGAGCGCCGATACCGTCTTCGGCTGCAATGTTAATGTTAAAAACACTCCATAAATCAGGTCGTATGTTAACGCCAGGCGTAGGAGCATATAATACAGCCGATATAGTTTCTGCTCTTCGTTTTCATCAAAGCGCAATAGGAGAACTAGGTGCGCATATGGTTGCTAACTTTGGTCAGCTTGGTCGGATTTCCAGGTTTGACGCTGTTCAAGCTTCAATAGATACAGTTTGGAGTGGAGTTAGAGTTGATCTTGGATATAACGATGACGATGCTTATTTTCAATTGTCTCAACAGGCAGAAAGTTTGGCAGTCTCTCGAAGTGTACCCGTTCACCGTCTACCCGGGGAACACGACGAAATAATATTACGCCCCGAGCTGGCTGCCGCAACATATTTCGATAAAGCCGGATAGTATTAATTTGTTTTGCTTCGGCGCTACATTTACTTTTTATACTCCAAAATATCACCAGGCTGACAATCAAGTGCCTTGCAGATTGCCGCTAACGTTGAAAAGCGGATTGCTTTTGCTTTGCTGTTTTTCAGTATAGAAATGTTTGCCATAGTAATACCTACTTTGTCGGCAAGTTCGGTAACGCTCATTTTGCGCTTTGCCAGCATAACGTCAATGTTAATGATGATTGCCATACTCGTTTCGTTATACCGTTAGGTCGTTCTCGGATTTGATATCCACGGCGCTCCGTAAAATCCGTTCAAACACTGCCGCAGCGGTGCCTATAACAACGGAAGCGAAAGTGGCGATAATGCCCAACATAACGGCACCAGCGGCGTCCTCTCCATTACTGCCTGCGGCTATCATAAGGTAAGCATCTGCCGCTACGATAGCGCCCGCAGTAATGAACGCGCAGTATTTTATCTTCCGCAAAGCGTTCACCGCCGCTTGTGATAATACCTTATTTTGTCCGGCGTATCCCAACACCTTGAACGCTTGGTAGAGCGCCACAAAAAACGGAATGGACGCGAGATACACATACGCCAGGAAAGGATCGGTGAAATACGTCTGAAAGAGTGAGGAGTTGGTGTTTCTACCTTCAAATTGAGGCTCAAGGAGCAGGGCGGCAAGCACAATGATGCCGACAAGCACGATAATTATTTGTAAAAATATTGTTGCGGTTCGTTTTATGGAATGGTTGCTATGAGTTTCCATAATCCCATTATATGATAATATTTATCGTTTATCAATATATAATTATTGTTTTCTCTGGAAAATTGCCAAGTCGCTAAAGCGACAGCGTACTTGACCATAAACACCCTTTACCTTTTCCAAAAAAATATGCAAAGGGTTTTTCATGGTGGGCGAGAGAGGACAGCGCTTGGGCT
>JBBDZT010000005.1:0-8628 GCA_040900025.1 Saccharimonadales bacterium (SeqCode) | reverse complement strand
ATTCAGTTGAATCATTTAATTCATTAGGTCCATTTTCGCCCGCAAAATATACAACCATACTTTTAGATTTGCCCGGCTTTGGCGGCAGTGCTCGTCCCCCGCTGAGCTGGGGATTGCCGGAATATGGCGAATTCGTCGGCAGATTCCTTAAAAAAACCAATCTAGAACCATACGGAGTGATCGGCCATTCCAATGGTGGAGCTATAGCTATTTTTGCAAATGGCTCTGGCATTATTAAACTCAGCAAGCTGGTATTAATAGGGTCTTCCGGAGTTCGTTCTACCGCTACATTTAAAAAAACAATACATAAATTTCTTGCCAAGATAGCCAAATTGCTCGTGTTTTTGCTACCAAAAAATACGCAAAGGAAAATAAAGAAGAAACTTTATACCAAGATCGGATCGGACTACATGGTAGTTGAAGATTTGCAGGAGATATTTAAAAGAATTGTCAGCTATGACGTCTTAGCGGACGCTAAAAAAATAACAACTCCCACGCTTTTAATTTACGGCTCGAACGATTTAGTTACACCCTTGTGGCAGGCAGATAAAATTACCGGTGAATTACAGAATTCAAAGCTGGAAATTATAGATGGAGCTGAGCATTTCCCTCATAAAGAACAACCGGGCAAGGTAAAGAAGCTAATAGAGGACTTTCTGAAATGAGAATTCTCCTGTCGTATTTTCATCCTAAAATGCCAATATTTTTGGTCTATATGCTCCAGCAGGTCGAGTATGATTCAAGCAAATTTATTGGCTGGCTACTGAGGCTACCCGACTTAACTAAAGTCAATTACCGCCAAGAATTGGTCTGGACCGCAAAGGCCAAATTATTAGTATTGTTTCATTACTTAGTCTTATTATTACTTTTATTAAGCTTATTTATTATTGTTAAAACTAATTCTCTTGCATATTTAGCATTTATTTTAACTATTCCGTTTATAGCTATCGGTATATTTATTTTTTTTATAACGGTCGCCTGGAATTTTATTGAAAAACCAAGAAGGGAAACACAAATCAAAAGATCTGAAAAAATTTTCTCTAGTCACAAAGGTTTAAAAATAGCGGTTACCGGCAGTTATGGCAAGACAACTATGAAAGAGCTTCTATATACGGTATTGAGCGAGGGTAAGAAAGTAGCAAAAACGCCCGGTAATAAAAATGTACCGATTAGCCATGCTCGTTTCGCAAGTACTCTATCAGGCGATGAAGATGTAGTACTGGTCGAATACGGGGAAGCAGAGCCCGGAGACATATTGAATTTTGCTAAAAATACGCACCCCGACCTTGGAGTTATTACCGGCTTAGCACCAAACCATCTTGACGGCTATAAAACCTTTGAAGCGGTAGCCGAAGATCTGTTCAGCCTCAAAAATTATTTAAAAAATAATTCGTTGTACGTAAATACAGACTCGGAAGTAGTAAAGCCTTATATCAAGCAAGGTTTAATTACATACAGCCAAGATGGAGTGGACGGCTGGAAGATAACCGGGATAAAAATAGATATTAATGAGACTTCTTTCGTGATGCAAAAAGGAAAAAATTTAATTAAGGTTAAAAGCGGTTTATTAGGCCGGCATCAGGTAGGGCCTCTAGCGTTGACGGTATCATTAGCTCATAAATTTGGATTAACCAACAAACAGATAGAGACAGGCTTGAATAAAACAACCCCGTTTGAGCACCGGATGCAAGCCAGAGATATTGGCGGGGGACATATAATCGACGATACCTACAATGGTAGTTTAGAAGGGATTAATGCCGGACTTGAATTTCTGAAAGCTTTAAAAGCAAAGCGTAAAATTTATGTAACGCCCGGCTTGGTTGACCAAGGGGATGAGACAGAGCGGGTGCACGTGGAAATCGGAGCGGCAATAGCAAAAGCCAATCCGAACAAAGTAGTTTTAATGAAAAATTCTACGACCGGCTATATAGAAGAAGGCATTATGGCCGGGGGGTACGAAGGCTCGATAGAGGTTCGTGATGATCCTCTGAACTTCTACAGCAATATCGAGCATTACATTGCTGCCGGTGATATCTGGCTGCTTCAAAACGATTGGACGGACAATTATTCTTAGACCTAATTGTATAGCTTAATTGTAGGCACTAATTGTATTTTATGATACATTAGAACTATGAAGACGATTGCGGTTATTTTCGGTAGCAGGTCAACAGAACATGATGTATCTGTTGTAACTGCACTTTCCAGCATAATAAAACCCCTGGAGCTTACCAAGAAATATAAAGTTGAAGCGGTCTATATAGCCAAAGACGGCAGTTGGTATTGGGACGATAGGTTAAAAGACATTACTTTGTTTCAAAAGGGGCTTGAACAGTTCCTGCACAAAACCAGTCCGGCCAGCGTGCAGTTCGACGGCGGTATGACCCTAGTCAAATCCAGTGGTATAGCCGGGAGAAAAACGTCCAGAAAAATAGATATAGCCTTTCCGGCTACACATGGCACTTTCGGTGAAGACGGGAGCCTTATGGGATTATTAAAAATGGCTAACCTACCTTTTGTTGGCTGCGATATGGACTCCAGCGTATTATCAATGGATAAAGTCCTTGCTAAACAGATTGCCAAGGTCCACAAGATCAACGTAACAAAATATGAAGTTGTAGATAGCAATAGCTTTGCCCGAGCCTCTAATAAAATTGTTGATAAGATAGAGAAAAATCTAAAGTATCCTTTGTTTATTAAGCCTGCCCATCTGGGTTCCAGTATAGGCATAGGACGGGCGGAGAATAAAACAGAACTGCGCAACGCTATCGAGGTAGCGACTCATTATGATGATAAAGTCTTGGTTGAGGAAGAGGTTCAAAATCTCACAGAAGTCACCTTGCCTATAATCGGCAATTACCAGCTTAAACCGGCTTTGCTTGAAAAGCCTCTGACCGAACCTGAAGATTTCTTCGACTTTGAAACAAAATATATAAACGGCGGTAAAAAAGGTGGAGCAAAAAAAGGAACCGGTAAAGGGGCGCAGGGATACAGCGAATTACCCGCCAAAATCCCCAAAGACTTATACGAGAAAGCCGAAAAAACCGGTTTGGAAGTTTATGAAGCGCTAGGCTGCCAAGGTATCGCCCGCGTGGATATGCTGATAGACGGCAAAACCGAAGAGGTTTATTTTAATGAAGTTAACCCATTGCCCGGCGGTTTGTATGCGCATAATTTCCGTGCGGCCGGTATTAGTAATGTAGAACTTGTTGAGGAACTGGTAAGACTTGCGGAAGAGCGCTGGGCTCGTGAAGCTTCTCGTAATACTGTCTTCCAAACTAATTACCTCCAACAGTTCTAAATCATGCGTCTCAATGTGGTTCATCCGGGAGCACATGAACTGCGATATGAAATCCGCGGAATCGTAGAGTTTGCTAAGAGGCTGGAAAAAACCGGAATTCAAATAACCTGGGAAAATATCGGCGATCCTGTAGCCAAAGGCGAAGAAGTCCCAGGCTGGATAAGAAAGATTGTTTCGGATGAGGCGAGCAAATCCAGCGATTCTTTTGAATATTCACCTACAAAAGGTCTGCTCTCCGCCCGTAAATTTTTATCAGTTAGCAGAACTAAGGAATCAGGCGCTAGGCTGGACCCGGAAAACATAATTTTCTTCAATGGTTTGGGCGACGCAGTGACAAAAATCTATAGCTGGCTAAATCCTATGGCCAGGGTGCTGGGTCCTAACCCGGCCTACCCTACCCACTCATCGTTTGAAGGCGCTCATAGCCACAAACCTATGATGACTTACCGGTTAGATCCAGGTAATAATTGGCTGCCCGATACAAAAGAAATTAAAAAACTGGTTAAGGAAGACCCGTCTATAGTCGGGTTGTTAATAATAAATCCGGACAATCCAACCGGCATGGTATATCCCGAACACATTCTTAAAGAATTCGTTAAAATTGCTAAAAAACATAACTTATTCTTAATAGCCGATGAAGTTTATGCGAATTTGGCATACAAGGGTAGCGGATTCCGATCTTTAGCCAATGTGGCCGGCAATGTGCCGACTATGATAATGCGGGGGCTTTCTAAAGAGGTCCCATGGCCGGGGAGCCGATGCGGCTGGATAGAATTTTATAATGTTGCGAAAGACACAAATTTTGCCGCATACGCCCGGTCCATAGAAGACGCTAAAATGTCTGAAGTCTGCTCTACAACTTTACCGCAGGCCGTTTTGCCTGAAATACTCGGTCATAGTAATTATCAATCACATTTGAAGTTCCGACGAAAGAAATATGAGGAGCGCGCAAAAAAAGCTGTTCAAATATTAGCAAAAAATAAGAACCTTAAGGCAGTAATACCTAAAGGCGCGTTTTATATATCCGTAACATTCAATGATGAATTCACCAAAAATAAATTTAAGCTAAAAGCTAAGAATTGGAAAGCCCAAAGGCTGCTTGACTCCGAACTCAGGCGGATGAAAAAGACAGATTTTGATAAAAGATTTTGCTACCAGATGCTAGCTGCGACAGGAATTTGCCTGGTACCTCTTAGTACCGGTTTTAACAGCCATGTACCTGGATTTAGAATGACATTGCTCGAAAATAATGATGAGATTTTCGAGCGTACTCTTAAAACAATAGTCGAAACAGTTGAATCTGTTAAAATATAACTCTAGTGAAACGCTATAATCCAAAAAATATCGAACCGCTATGGCAAAAAAGATGGAGTGAAAACGGCATCTACAAGGCTGGCCTAAAAAGCAATAAGCCTAAGTATATAGCGATGAGCATGTTCAATTATCCGAGCGGCGCCGGTATTCATATAGGACATGCGATGAATTACACGATTAGCGATGTAAAGGCTCGTCTTAAGCGTCAACAAGGCTATGAAAGCTACCACCCGATCGGATGGGACGCGTTCGGATTGCCCGCTGAAAATTATGCTATTAAAGCGGGGGTCTCACCACAAAAAAGTATGGCCCGGATTATCCCAAGCTACCACAAACAGTATAAAGCTATGGGCTGGAGTAATGACTGGTCTAAAGAAATATCCACTCACGAGCCGGAATATTACAAGTGGACACAATGGATTTTTTCTCAAATGTACAAGAATAAATTGGCTTACAAAGATGCTCGTATGCAGTGGTGGTGCAACAAATGCCAAACGGTACTCGCTAACGAGCAGGTAATTGACGGAAAATGCTGGCGGCATGACGGAAAAGATGATCCGGAAGTGGAAAAGAAACAAGTAAAGCAGTGGTTTTTTAAGATCACCGAATACGCTGACGAATTGCTGGACGCTATTGATGAGCTGGATTGGACGGAATCAGTAAAGATAGCCCAAAGAAATTGGATTGGACGAAGTATTGGCGCGGAAATTGATTTTAAAATTGATGACAGCAAAGATAAGCTAGCGGTTTTTACTACCCGCCATGATACGCAGTTTGGCGTGACATTCCTGGTTTTAGCGCCTGAGCACCCTATAGTAAAAAAGATTACAAAGAAAACTCACGAAAAATCAATAATGGATTACGTAAAACAAGCTTCATTTAAGTCTGATGTCGAGCGCCAAAAAGACGAGAAAAACAAAACCGGTGTTTTTACCGGAGCATATGCAGTAAATCCGGCAAATAAAGAAAAAATCCCTATTTGGATAGCGGACTATGTTTTGCTTGGTTATGGAACGGGAGCGGTTATGGGTGTTCCGGCTCATGATGATCGCGACAATGAATTTGCCGAGAAGTATGGTCTTAAAATCCAAAGAGTTTTAAAGACAGACGATGACAGTGATTTTCATTCGGAAGGGATAGTAGTCAACTCCGGTAAATATGACGGTATGCGCTCGGAACAAATGCGGGAAGAAATATTGAAGGATTTTGTAAAAGCACGAACTGCCAAAGAAAAAGTCAATTATAAGATGCGCGACTGGAGCGTCAGCCGTCAACGTTACTGGGGCGCTCCAATTCCTATAATCGACTGCCCGAAATGCGGGGATGTTTTAGTAGAAGATAAGGATTTACCAGTGGTATTGCCTGAACTTGATGATTTTAAACCCAGCGGAGACGGAAGAAGTGCTTTGGGCAGAGCCAAAGATTGGCTGCAGGTTGACTGCCCAAAATGCGGCGGCAAAGCTGAACGCGAAACCGACACGCTTGATACATATATTTGCAGCAGCTGGTATATGTTCAGATATTTTGACCCCAGGAATGATCAAAAAATATTCGACAAGGAGCTTGTGAATAAATGGATGCCGATAGACTTCTACAACGGTGGCGACCATGCAACGGCACACTTGCTTTACGCAAGGTTTATAACCAAATTTTTTAATAAAATCGGTTTGGTTGATAATCCGGAACCGTTTAAAAAGATGTTATTTAACGGTAAGGTTACCGCAAGCGACGGCAGCGCGTTCTCCAAGTCCAAAGGCATAGTGATAGACCCATTAGAGATAATTGACAGCGGGTACGGAGCCGATGCATTAAGGATGTACCTGATGTTTGCGGCGCCTCTAGAGTTCGGAGCCCGCTGGGACCCGCAAGGAGTTCCGGGTACATTCAGGTTTTTGACCCGGCTCTGGAATTTGGTTAATGAATATTCTGCCGTAAAACCTGGAGAACTTTCAAAAATCACAAAAGAAAAATTAAGGCGAGCTGAACATTCCATGATCAAAAAATCTTCGAATGATCTTGAACACTCCAGATATAATACGGCTATAGCATCTTACATGGCCTGCTTGAACGAATATTACAAACTGAAAGAAGAAGAATTTTTTAAGAACGATGAATGGACGGAAGCATTAAAAAGCCTGATTATGTGTGTGGCGCCTTTTGCTCCTCATATATCAGAAGAGCTATGGTCGGAATTGGGTGGTAAAGGCTCGGTTTGCATAGATAACTGGCCGGTACATGATGAAAAATATCTGGAGCAAGACATAGTGAATATAGTCGTTCAGGTGAACGGGAAGTTAAGGGCAAACATTGAAGTTACTGCCGGCTCGACCGAACAGGAAGTTATCGAGACAGCTAAAGATAATGAAAAAGTGAAAAAACAGCTAGAAAATAAAAAGGTACGCAAGAACATTTACGTACCCGGAAAATTAGTTAACTTTGTAGTTTAGTTTCCGTTTTCTTGGATTTGAATTACTTCAACCCCGCCTTCCGGATAACCGGCGGAAGGTTCTACAGGAGCAGTTATAGTATCTACGCTCTCGGCATTACTACCGTTTTCTGTATCTTCAACGGCTTGCTGAGCTTCTTCCGCCGTATCATATACAGTACTTGTTACAGTAGCTTCAGGGGCGGTTTGTGAACCTGTGTCGGACTCTTGGTCTGTTTCGGTGCTTGCATCTTTAGTTGGGTCAACACCTGTCAATTCCTTATATGCGTTGAGGGCGTAGTTATCTCTTCGTTCTTGTTCCTGAGCTAAGCCGTCTAAACCTCTGCCTACAGAAAGAGTAATAACTACAGCTGTAGCTACGACGCCAACTCCCTTTAATACATAGCCAGCTCTACTGCGCCTTTCAGCTATTCTATCGGTGCGTATTTCCCTACGGCGTATAGCTCGCTGTCTTTTTGAAGCGCGTATATCGGATCTATACCTTGCACGCCTGGATTGTTCATACAAAGTATCCTTGCTGCCATCTGCACGTTCATGTCTATCGACATACGCTTCGTGGCGCTCTCTTTCTCCGTTGGTATCTCTGACTAATCTCAATTTCATACATGTGAATTATAGCACTTATGGTAAATTATGTCAATACTATTATATTAGCTTAACCCCAGTTATGATGGTTTCCAAAAATAGCAATAAATGATAGACTAAAATTCAACACGAAGTTAATACTCCAGCAGGATATATTTATATTCTGCTAAGAAAGGAACTAAAATGGGCAAGCCCAAGAAAAGGACAACACCTAGGCGTACAGGCAATAGACGCAGCCATCTGGTACTAAAGCTGGCGAGAAAAGTAAATGCTAAGAGTCCAATAAAAGTTTTTACCACTAAGCGGGAATCCGGTAAAGCTCGTTCGGCAAAATAAAGAACAGTATTTCTAGTACGTTATAATAGTAACCAGGAGTGACAGTTTAACAATCTTAAAAGATGAGTGCTAACAGACATCTAGGCAGAATAATTACCCTGCAGACTATGTACGAGATAGAGCTGAGGCAAGGTAGCGCCGACACGACGGTAGATCTTAAACAGGTTCTAAAAAGAAACATCGACCGTTACAGCGCCAAGCTGGATGACAAGGAATTTTTGCACGAGCTTACTGAAGGGGTGTATAAGAAGGTCGGAGAACTTGACCAAAGAATCCAACCTATAGCCCCGGATTGGCCTCTCAGCCAAATAGCCAGAATTGATCTTTGCATCTTAAGAATTTCGTTTTATGAACTGTTATTTATGAAAGATACGCCGCCTAAGGTAGTTATTAACGAGGCGGTTGAACTAGCAAAATCATACGGCGGCGAAAATTCTTCTAAATTTATTAACGGGGTTCTCGGCACTTTGCTCAAGGAACTTGATGAAAAGAAAGAAGTTAAACAGCCTAAAAAACCTGCTAAGAAAGCAATCAAGAAAAGTAAATAAGGACTTACCCCACTCATACTATGAAAAAACCTCATATCAAGAGACCTCAAGTGAAACGACCGAAACCAATAGCGGGTATTAAGAAGTTTATTCCCAAACGT
>JBBDZT010000004.1:0-9007 GCA_040900025.1 Saccharimonadales bacterium (SeqCode) | reverse complement strand
TCTTTTTCGCTTATTATCTTTGTGCCGTATTTTTTGGCTTTTTCAAGTTTGCTTGAACCAACATTTTCTCCGGCTGTTAAATAATCCGTATCTTTGCCTACGCTGGACTGGAAAATACCGCCCTTAGACCTTATCCGTTCGGCAACCTCATCTCTTCCCATGGAAGTTAAAGTGCCGGTAACTACGAACTTTTTGCCGGTTATATTGCTCTTCTCTATATGTACTTTTTTGGGCTTAACCTCAGCTTTTTCGAAATCTTCTAAAAGCTTCTGGTTCTGCGGACTTTCAAACCAGGCTACTACTGATTCGGCAACTATTTCTCCCACCCCTTCAACTTCCCTAAGATCGTCTATTGTGGCAGATTTTAATTTGTTGAAATCTTTGTAGCGATTCGCCAAATCAACCGCAGTTTGCGCGCCGACATGGCGAATACCCAAAGCAAACAGGAAACGATGTAGATCAGGATTTTTCTTTTCCGCTACGGCTTTGACTAATTTGTTTGCAGAAATATCTGCGAATCTTTCCAGGCCTTGCAACTGTTCGGGGCGCAATCGATACATATCGGCGGCATTATTTATCAAACCCTTTTCCAGTAAAAGTCCTACATTTTTCTCCCCCATGCCCTCAATGTCCAAAGCACTTTTGCTGGCAAAGTGCTGGAGCTGGTTGGCCAGCCGGGCCGGGCAATTATTGTTAGGACAGCGCCATACGGCATCTTCTTCCTTCGTCTTAATTAAGGTCTCTCTGCATTCCGGGCAAACTTTAGGCATTTTGAATTTTTTCTCCGAACCATCTCGCAATTTGACCATAGGCTCTATAACTTCAGGTATGATGTCTCCAGCTTTATGCACGGCCACGGTATCGCCGATCCTTATATCTTTCCTGGAGATTTCACCTTCGTTATGAAGCGTGGCCATCTGTACCAGGCTGCCGGCTATAACTACCGGCTCAAGCATAGCCACAGGCGTAGCCGAGCCTGTCCTGCCGATTGAAACAAATATATCTTTAACCTTTGAGGCGGCCTGTTCGGGAGGGTATTTGTAAGCAATAGCTCCACGCGGCGCTTTTCCGACCGAACCTAACCTTTTGAATGAGCTTTTATTATCGACTGTTATGACCAGACCGTCGGTGTTAAATTTTAATTTATCTCTTTTATCCCCCCATTTTTCTATAATATTCTTGATTTCTCCCAAGCCAGCTGCCGTTTGGAATTGAGGGTTGACTATAAAGCCTAACTTTTTAGCCATTTCGTATTCTTTCGTCTTTGTTTGTAAACGATCATCCAGTAAGCTCCAAGCGTGGAATCTAAGAGGACGAGCGGCTACGAGAGCCGGGTCAAGCTGTCTTACTGTGCCGGCAGCCGTATTTCTAGGGTTCATAAACTTCGGCAGATCCTTTTTCGCCCTTTCGGCATTTATTTTTTCAAAGTCGTCTTTATATAGAAGTATCTCCCCTCGGAGTTCAATTGTACTACTGTAATAATACGATGGTACAGATTCATCTTTCCTTAACTTTAAAGGCACTGATTTAATCGTACGGACATTTTGGGTCACGTCTTCACCGATCCTGCCGTCTCCCCGCGTTAAGGCACGAACGAGCCTGCCATTTTCGTATATAAGCGCGCAGGCAAGACCGTCCATTTTAAGGTCAACATGGTAATCCGGTTTTATACCGGGTAAAAGCTTGGTTATTCTATCGATCCAAGCCTGCAGCTCATCTAATTCAAAAGCGTCATTTAGGCTGAGCATCCGTCGGGAATGGGGCGCCGAGACAAATTTATCAAGCGGCTTGCCGCCAACCCGCTGAGTCGGCGAGTCCGGCGAAGCTAAGTCCGGATATTGCTCTTCTAGCTTTTTAAGTTCACGGGTTAAAGAATCGTATACCTCATCAGTTATCATAGGGTCGTCCAGCACATGGTATCGATACCTGTATTCGTCAATCTGATCAGCCAGCTTGACCATTCTATCTTTAATTTTTTGATTACTCATAGAAGTTCGCGGTACAAGTTATATATATAGCTATGGACAAAAAATAATCCGAAACTACTTAAAAGCGCAAATATCGGAACGACTAAAACGGGTACAGCTATGATCGATGGCAATAAAACTGCCACATATATAAATATACCAAGCGCCGGTAAGCCCAAAAGCCTGAGCCCTATGCCAATCCTCCTATGGAGTACCAGCCCCCTGGCTGATCTCAACGCTTTAAGCGGAGTCATATTCGGCAAAGTCACTATGTACAAAGCAAAAATTGATGAAAATATCATGTATAAAGATAGCAGTGTTAACAAGCCGAACAAAACCCACCATATAAACTGTTCAATGAAAGTTATTGCCAGACCGCCGGATATAACTGTCGTTAAAAGAAAGCTGCCTATAGTTGCAGGTATAAGTTGGAGCCCAATTATCAGCAGAACCAACAAGAATGGAATAATCGGGTACATTCCTTCGTAGAAAGCCTGCCTTAGGCGTATATGCTCGCCCGCTAAGACCTGGCGGATCGACCATATAATAGCCAAGCTGAAGATAAGAACTATAAAAAACTGAAGGTTAGAGCCGGCATTACTAGACCCAAGGCTTAAAACATAGCCCAACAGTGTGAGAGATTGCGTATATTTGCCCACGGAATCTCCAAATAATTCTTGAATATCTTGTTTAATAGCCAGGAAATTACTTATTGAATCAATACCGATCACAAAAATAATACTTATAACAAACTGCAGGAGTATCAGGCCGTAAAATAATTTCCTGTTTTTTTTGATCGGCGCCAGGCTAAGTTTTACCAGCTTAAAAATCCCGGGAAGCCTTTTGTTTGAACCGTGTCTAATTTTTTTAGAGATTCTAAAACTTTTATATTCCTTTTGTTTTTTTATTCTGCTACCGGTTGTTTTTGTTTGTCTTTTTTTAGCAGCCATTTGATCAAATTACTACAATCCGCGGCCCATTTCATTTAGGGCGTCGACTCTTTTGTCTATCGGGGGGTGCGTACTGAACAAGCTTGCTATTGAGCCTTTGTTCAGAGGGTTAGCAAAAAATAAGTGGGCCGTTGAGCTATTGGCTCTTCTTGTCTTACTATTTCCGGAAATTTTCTGTAGCGCGCTTGCCAATGCTTCAGGGTGTCTGGTAGTTAAAGCGCCTGTCGCGTCAGCTAAATATTCTCGTCTTCTGGATATAGACATTTGTATCATAGCGGCAGCAAGCGGTGCTAAAATCATGGCAGCTAATCCGGCTATCAGAATTGCCGGATGGGTTCCCTCTCTTCGTCCTCCGAATATAGTAAAGTGCAGGATAAGATCGGCAATAAGCGATACGACAGAGACTAATCCGAAGGCAAACATAGAAACGCGTATATCATAATTTTTAACATGTCCCATTTCGTGCGCCATTACTCCTTCAAGCTCGTTGTCGTCCAAGGCTTCCAATAAGCCTGTGGTCGCACAGACTACGGCATGTTTGGGGTTGCGACCGGTAGCAAAAGCGTTCATGGCCGGATCATCCATAACATAAACTTTGGGCATAGGCATACCCTCGGTAATTGCCAGGTTTTCAACGATTCTGTAGAGCCTGGGGTTATCCCGTTTTTGTATCTCCTTTGCACCGTTTACTGCAGTGGCAAGTTTAGCTCCGGAATAGTACATAACCAGGGCGTAAATAATTGAACCTATAAAAAACCCGACTGAAATAACCGGCGTAAATGAAGTGTCGCCGGTTAGTAATATTCCTGCTACCCAGGACAAACCTAAAACAAGTCCAAGGAAAGCAATGAACATTAAAATAGTTTTACGTTTGTTGGCTGCTATCTGCGAATACATTTACTTGTTATCGAAACTAACTTTTGTCGGCTTGCTGACTGCTTCTTTTTCGCTTTCTTCGACCTCAAAAAATTCCCTATGCTTAAAACCAAGCGGTCGAGCAAAAATCATATTCGGAAAAGTATCAATCTTAATATTTAAATCCCTGACCGAACCGTTATAAAATCTTCGGGCGGCTTGGATTTTATCTTCGGTATCAACCAGTTCATCCTGCAGTGCTTTGAAGTTTTGGTCGGCCTTTAGGTCGGGGTAATTCTCGCTTACTGCAAATAGGCTTTTTAGTGCACCTTCCAGCATGTTTTCAGCTTGAGCCGTTTCTTTTGGACCCTGCGCGTTCATAGCCTCTGAGCGCGTTTTGGTCACTTCTTCCATTATGGTCTTTTCGTGCTTGGCGTATCCTTTGACCGTTTCTATAAGATTAGGTATTAGATCCAAACGTCTTTTCAGCTGGACAGTTATGTCGCTCCAAGCTTCTTCTACCCGAATTTTAGTTCTGACCAGGCCGTTATATACAAAAACACCTATAATCACTATTAAGGCGACTATCCCCAAAATTATCCATGTTGCCATACTATCCCCCGTTAATTTATATAAATATTATAGCATTTCAGGTTAAATATTCACCATAGAGATACCATTATAATCTTCGGAAATTAGGTAATCGCCGGAGCAATTTGTCCTAAATTGAAACCTACGACAACCTCTTTACTTCCGTCATCTTTCTCGATTATAGTAGTCGGCGCAATAGTTCTGCCCGTCATAGACATAACCGCTTGCATAGCTTCCGCGTCCTCTTCCATGTTAATAGTCTTGTAGGCTGCGCCTTTTGAATCCAGAAACTTTTTGACAAGCTCGCAGTAAGGACACTTCGTTCTGGTATATACAGTTATTGAACTTGCCATTATTGACAGCCCTCGCAGCCCAATTCGTCCATTGGGTCATTCTCAACATTAAGATTGCCCGGCTTTGATGCTGCAGGAGCTTTACCTTGCGCTTCAGCTACCTTTAACGCAATTTCGTTAAGCTTCGCTATCATGTCTGGATCATTAGCATCAACAGCTTGCATATCTGCCATGATGTCGTCGACTTTTTTTGAGTCTTTTGCCATTTTTCTTCCTTTCTTTTTTATAATTACTTCGTTGAATTTACTTCGTAGCTTGTGTTGGTACTCTCGAAAAAGTTAACGAGCTCCAGCGTGTCATTGGCAGCAGCCATCCATTTTGCCGGATTAGCGACATTATACTCCGGTTCAAAACCAAGTTCTTCAAGTCGTCGATCGGTCATATGCTTGACGTATTGGTTCACATAATCGGCGTTCAGACCTAGAATACCTGTTGGCAGCATGTCTTTATTATATGTCTCTTCTAACTCTACCGCCTTGAGGATGAGGTTACGAATTTCCTCAGCAAATTCCGGCGTCTGCAAATCTGGGTTTTCTTCAAGGATAGTAAGTAGCAAATTAATGCCAAACGTCAGGTGAAGGTTCTCGTCGCGAGTAATCCAGTCCAGTAAACTTCCTACGTTTCGCAGCAGGTTGCGTTGGCGGAAACTCATTCCAACCATAAATCCGCTATAGAACCAGATACCTTCTAAAACGATGTTATATGCAACAAGACTTCTAACGAAATCCTTTTTGCCTTCCGTGGTTGTAATGTCGATATTGTTGTTAAGAACTCGACTTAGATATTCATTTTGGAATGCCGCTTTATCTGCAAGCGACTTTTTGCCTAAACCTGCGGCATAGATTTCTTCCCTCTTGAATGGAAATGTTTCTATGATGTACTCAAAAGTCATGAAGTGGTTGGCTTCTTCCCACATCTGCTTACTAAGATATATGTGTGCCTCAGCAGCATTAATAAAAGGATAGATACCGAAGGCTAGTGATTTATTAATAAGCAGCTCATTAGGGTTAAGGTAACTAATGACTGTTTTAAGGGCATGTTGCTCATCTTTAGTTAGCTTTTTGAAGTCGCCCAAGTCTTGAACTAGCTGCACTTCATTAGGAAACCAAGTATTGGCAACTGCCTGATTATATAGATCGTAAGCCCATTTATAACGAATAGGCTTTAGCTGTAGACCATCGCGCAAACCGGTTCCAAGAATCCCTGTTGATTCCGTGTTTACATTATTATTCTTTTTAGTAGTCATATTTGCCTCCTATTTAGCGCGCGCAAAACCAAAACCAACTTTGCGGGCATTTTGTTGTTGAATCTTTTCTGCTTTATTAGAACGAACGGTTGTCTGCTCGGATTGATGGCGCGGTTTAACGTGTAGATAGTATGTGGTTTTAAGACCCCGCTTCCAAGCATCCAAATAAATCTCCTCATACTCATCAACGTCACGTGTTTCCAGGTACATATTGCGGCTAATAGCCTGATCAACCCACTTTTGTGCCCGAGCAGCAACCTCTATAAATGCTTGTGGGCTAAGCTGAAAGCTGGTTTTATAAACAGCTTTGAGATTATCAGGTATAGCTTCAATACTTTGAATGTCTCCTTGGTTAATAAGCAAATCGTCTTTGACCTTTTCCCATATATTAAGTTCTTTTAAATCACGAACAAGATTAGGGTTGATTTCTAAGAATTTACCGTTAAGTGTTGAGCGGCTGAATATCTGGCTAAATTGTGGATCGAGTCCGGGCGTTGTGCCTGCTACATGTGCAATATTAGCTGTTGGAGCAATTGCCATTAGAGTAGCGTTGCGCATGCCTTTTTTAACTTTTGGACGCAGTTTTTCCCAATTAAGTTTTTGCTTACGATTAATTTCGACTTTGACCTTGCGGTCATTATCTAAAATATCGAGCGTGTCGATTGGTAGCACTCCTTTACTCCAGGCGCTGCCTTTAAAGTTTGGGTAGCTGCCTAATTCACTAGCAAAGTCTGCGCTTGCATCAATTGCGTGGTAACTAATAAATTCTGTTAATTCATCTATAAGATCAAATGCTTCATTGCTTTCATAGCTATAACCAAGTTTTTCAGTGACATCGGTAAAGCCCATCACTCCAAGACCAAGCGCACGGTTTTGCTTATTACTATTCATAGCTTCAGGAATCGGCGTATTAGTAATGTCGCATAAGTTATCAAGCTGACGGATGGCACTCCGGCTTGCAGCACCTAAACGATCCCAGTCCCATTTCTTGTCTTCACTCAAAAACGCAGACAAATTAATACTGATTAAGTTACAGACTGATGTATTCTCTTTATCTTGTGGCAGTGTAATCTCAGTACATAGATTAGAGTGGTGAATCGTACCGGTATTATTATTCAACGCTCGTACGTTAATAGTATCTTTCCATGTAAGCCACGGGTGGGAAGTCGCCTGCAAGATCGTTAAGATTTGATGATATTGTTCGCGTGCAGGTATCTTCGCAAAATCGCGCATTTTACCAGCTTCAGCTAGCTTAATGTACTCATTGTAGCGCTTAGCAAAATCGCTACCGTAAAGTTCAGTCAGATCAGCTGTCTCGGCCGGATCAAACATATACCAGTCTTCCTCTGCCTGAACGCGCCGCATAAATTCATCGCTTAAATAAACGGCAGTATTTGCAATACGGGTACGCAAGTAAGGATCGCCGGAGTTTTGCTTAAGATCTAAAAATTGCGGGAAGTTTATGTGCCAGTTCTCCATGTAAATCGCTGCCGCACCTGCTTTTTTTCCTTTGCGGGAAACAGCAAACAGGGCAGTATCAAGCATTTTAATAAATGGTATCGGGCCAGTAGATTCGGTGTTGGTAGTTTTGACCGGACTGCCGGAACTGCGAAGTTTAGTTACGCCAATACCAATGCCTCCGGTTCCCTTTGCGATAAACATAGTGTCGCGTACACCCTTTGCAATGGCCTCCATGTCGTCGTCAATGTTGAAAAGAAAACAGTTAGATAACTGCGGGAAAGCCCCACCGGCATTAATGCGAGTTGAACCGCCTGGTACATACTCCAGTCTGCTCATGTGCTCGTAGAAATCTATTGCAGCAGCCGTTGGATCTTTTTCGTTAAAACTCAGTCCCATTGCAATTCGCATGTGAGTGTATTGCGGAACTTCAAGAGGTTCACCGCTATTCTTCCGCAAGGCATAGCGATTCTTATTTGTAACCACGCCAAGATATTTGCTTAGTCCGTCACGGCTTGGGTCAAGCGCTTCGGCAAGTTTTTTGACATCAAAGACCTTAGTATTCATTCGCTTATCAAGTAAGCCGCCAGCGACTCCTTCCTTTATATATGTAGCAAATTTTTTCGTATGCAAAACTTTTAATTGCTCCTGTGTTTCGTAGTTCCCCAAGATACTCGTATACATACTTTTTAGTAACAGACGGGCGGCAATTACATCATAATCGGGATCATCTTTTATATTTTGTAAAGCTACTTGTATAACTGATTCATTAAGTTGCTCTACGCTTATGCCGTCAAAAATTGTCATTTGTACTTCCGAAGCAATTTGTACGACTTTAGTAATTTGATCAGGTAGTCCTTCGCTAGCCTTAACAAGTGCCACATTGATTTTATTGGCATCAAATAACTCTCGCGTACCACCACGCTTTACGACATAAATGTCATTCATTCTTACCCTCCTTTTTGTCCGCAGCCGCGCGGGTTTAGTTTTATTTTTGGTTTAGTAAACCGCCTCCGGGGCGGATTGAGAGATTTTTGCTCGGTGGCTGCAGGGCCATCTAGCGCCAATATCTTGCTCGAAAATTTTAGGTAACAGGCAATCCGACTTTACGGTTGCGGCACAGTTATGGAATTTCACCACATTTCCCCTGTCTAAGCTGAGGTCCGATCCTCAGTACCTTACTGGCGCCTATGTGTTACACCACATCTAGCGCTTGACTTGGAGTATACAACACCAAGGGTAATTAGTGTCAAGAGCTTTAGCGTGATAAAATTCACTACATATTACATCGCTTTTATAGCACATAATATAAGAATAGAATGTATCGAAGAAATTCAGTTATAGCACGAAATGAATGCTGCAGTGATCAGCCCGTTAGTACTGTTATCCACATCAACGGGCGCTATCCGCATAGCGGCAAACGCTCAAATTGCAAAAATGACGCCCTAGTATATGTGATGAAAGGCTCCGGTATGATTGCCCATGGAGCTAGCAAAAGCGGCCTAAGTGCCGGGAGCGTAGTACACTTAAAGCGCTGTAAGCCCTACTACCTAAAAGGTCAGTTCTCGCTTTATCTGATGAGTATAT
>JBBDZT010000003.1:5759-9020 GCA_040900025.1 Saccharimonadales bacterium (SeqCode) | reverse complement strand
TAAACGTGGAAGACGATTCCGTCGAGGAATACCTTAAAATTTACACTTTGCTGGACCGGGATGAGGTTGAAAAGCTGATGAACGAATTTCAGGACAATGAAGATATGCGGATCGCCCAGAAAAAACTGGCATATGAAGTAACGAAAACCGTACACGGAATAAGCCAGGCTAACTCGGCTGTAAAAGTGACGGAGATACTTTTTGAAAGCTCGGATTATTCGGGCTTGAATACTGATGAAATCGACTTGCTGAAAGACGCTTTCGTATCCGTTGAAGCAAAAGAGGGAGACCATTTGATAGAAATATTAACCGCGGGAAATATGGCAAGTTCTAAAGGCGAGGCAAGGAGATTGCTGGAGCAAAAAGCAATTAAGCTAAACGGCGAAACAATAGAAGCGGACTACGCTATTAAGGATACTGACAAAATTGCTCAAAATTCTGCCGTGTTGAAAAAAGGCAAAAATAATTTTGCCGTCATCACTCTGTAAACGGTAATCGGTAGAGAAGTTAACGAGGTTTCTGTGTCGCCGGTATCGCGCGACAGACTATAATGAGTAAGATGGATGAGGACATAGCGAACCTTAAGGGGATAGGGGAGAAGCTAGCGAAAAAGCTTAATCTTTTGGGCATCAAAACAAAAAAAGACTTAATATTTTATTATCCGAGAAAATACGATGATTTTTCCGAGATCAGTAAAGTTACCGACTTAAAGCCGGGCATTGTTACTATAAAGGCTAAAATTAAGCAGGCGACAGGCAGATATGTTCGGCGGGGTATGCATATAACCGAGGCTATAGCGTCTGACGAAACAAACAGCGTTCGGCTTATATGGTTCAATCAGCCGTACCGGGCTAAAGCTTTAAAAACAGGGGCAGAGTACTTTATATCAGGCAACTATGAACTCGGACGAGGACGCTTTGCGATAATGAATCCGGGTGCGGAACTGGCCAGCAATTTTCCAGTCAATACTGCCCGCATAGTACCGATATATCGAGAAACAGAGGGGATCAAGTCAAATCAGATAAGAAAAATAATAGCTTCAATCAAAAAGGATGTTGAAGCCATAGCCGAGACATTGCCGGAGCTTATAATCCAGGAGCAAAAGCTTCTGCCGCGGAACCAGGCTCTTTTAAGTATTCATTTTCCAAAATCTACGGCCGATCTGGATGAGGCTAAGCATCGCCTGGCTTTTGAAGAAGTTTTTTCGCTGGTTTTGAGTGCCCTGATAAATAAAAAAGACAATCTTAAGACACTTGCTTCGAAGATTCCTTTCGATGAGGACTTGATAAAATCTTTCGTAGAATCCCTGCCTTACAAGCTGACTGATGCCCAAAGAAAGGTCGCCTGGCAGGTTTTTAAAGATCTTGAAAAGAACATTCCGGCCAATAGGCTGATAGAGGGTGATGTTGGCTCCGGCAAAACCGTAGTCGCCGCCATGGCGTGTCTGCTAACGGCAAAGCAGGCTAAACAAGCTGCCGTAATGGCGCCGACGGAAATCCTCGCCCGACAGCACTACCGGACATTTTCAGAGCTTTTAAAACCATTTGGATTAGGCGGCCAAATTCATTTGCTGCTCGGCTCAATGAAGCCTCAAGAAAAAGCTAACGCCCAAAAAGCTATCGAATCATCGGGGTCCGGCCTGATAATCGGAACACACTCGCTAATAGCCGAGAAAGCGAATTTTAAAAATTTGGCTTTGGCTGTTATCGACGAACAGCACAGATTTGGCGTGCAGCAACGAAAACAACTGTTAAAAAAAGCCGGCCATATTCCTCATTTAATCTCGATGACTGCTACGCCGATTCCACGTTCGCTGGCTTTAACCGTTTACGGCGAGCTTGACGTTTCGGTTATTGACGAGCTGCCTCGGGGCAGAACTCGGCCTATTACTAAAATTATTTCGCCAAACTCAAAAGCCCGGCTTTATAAAGAGCTTGACAACACTCTAGGCGAGGACAGGCAGATGTTTGTGGTTTGTCCGTTAATTAGCGAGTCAGACATGATGCACTATCTATCGGCTGAAGAAGTTTATAAAGATTTTTCCGAAAAAGTTTTCAAACATCGCCGGGTCGCTTTGGTTCACGGTAAGCTCAAAACTGAAGAAAAAGTTAAGGTTATGCAGGATTTCACGTCCGGGAAAATAGATATTCTCGTTTCCACCACCGTCATAGAAGTCGGCGTTAATATACCCAATGCCAGCATTATGCTTATTGAAGGCGTTGAACGGTTCGGCCTGGCTCAGATACATCAACTGCGCGGGCGTATTGGCCGCGGAGAACACCAGGGTTATTGTTATCTTTTAATGAGCGACTCCAGCGCTCCAAGCCGCAGGATCAGGGCACTGGAAAACACAAGCGATGGATTCAAGCTGGCCGAACTGGATTTGGAAATCCGAGGTCCCGGAGCCATTTACGGCGTATCCCAGCACGGCGTGCTGGACCTAAGGCTGGCCGATATAAGTGACACAAAGTTAATAGCAAGGGCAAGGAATGCAGCGCAAAACTTTTTGGACGGGAATAATCTGAATGATTACCCTGAGCTAGCAGAAGAAGTCTACAGAAACCGCACCATAACCTCCCTAAATTAATTTTTTTTAAAGTACACTCTTTGCGTTAATTGATCAATTTTACTAACACTTTTTGTCCGATCGGACAAAAAGTGTTAGTAAAATTGGCGCTGATAACTGTTATAATTTGTTGCTATGAGGATTATCTCAGGAGTTTTAGGCGGAAGAAATTTTGATGCTCCCAGAGGGCATAGGACCCATCCTATGAGCGAGAAGGCCCGAGGTGGCTTATTTTCAGCTTTGGGCGATATCTCAGGGCTGGAAGTCCTGGATGCTTTTGCCGGCAGCGGCGCGTTAAGCTTTGAAGCGATTAGCCGCGGTGCGAAAAGCGCGGTTGCAATAGATATAAACAATAATGCGATTGATACAATCAAAAAAAATTCAAAATCGCTGGGTACTTACAATAAGTTAAAAATAACTCGGGCAAATGCGTCGGGGTGGAGCAACAATAATAAAACCGCCAAGTTTGATTTAGTATTTGTCGCGCCGCCATATGACGATCTCCAACCGGATCTAGCCAGGAAATTATCCAGACACCTCAAAGACTCAGGCATTTACGTTCTGGACTGGCCCGGAAACGAACCGGTTTTGAGCATAGAGGGCTTAGAAGCCGCAAAACAGAAGGATTACGGCGATGCGCAGCTGGTTTTTTATCGAAAAATTCGCTAAAATAATCGGGTTAAACTACATTAAAT
>JBBDZT010000003.1:0-5659 GCA_040900025.1 Saccharimonadales bacterium (SeqCode) | reverse complement strand
AGCTGGTTTTTTATCGAAAAATTCGCTAAAATAATCGGGTTAAACTACATTAAATCGTACGGAATTACGCGGGCGAGTGGTGAAATTGGTATACACGCTAGTCTTAGGAACTAGTGCCGCAAGGTGTGAGAGTTCGAGTCTCTCCTCGCCCACCATTAAAATAAGTTAAGACACTAGCCTTAGCTTATTTTAATTTGTACTGAAGACTCGAACGTAGTCATGAATGTCCAGTGGACATTCATGTTTTCCTTGCTTGGCCGCCCATCGCAATTGCTTTAGCAATTTTGCCGTGGGCGCATGAGAAACAGTCTCTCCTCGCCCACCAGAGAGAAATTAATTGACTATTTCTTGGAAGATGAAATAATAGAGTAGTATGAATACGTTTAATTATACAAACCATCATCATTTACACCTGTCGCCGGAGCTTGTCGGTTAACTTACATATTGCCTTTAATAATTGTAACGCCGGAACAAGCTTCCGGCGTTTTTGATTGTTGAGATATAATGAAAGGAATTTTATGAGAAAATATATAGAACCTACAGTTCTTAAAGGCACGCGGGATTTGTTGCCGGAAGATATGGTATGGCGCAATAAGACGATGATTACCATCATCAAGACCTTCAAACAGTTCGGCTACCAGCAGATTGAAACGCCAATATTGTCTAAAGCGGAAACAATCTTAGGTAAAACCGGCGGACAGAGCGATGAAAAACTAGCCTATACATTCAAAGATTACGGCGGTCGCGAAGTAGCGTTGCCGTTTGACTTAACTATGCCGTTCGCAAGATTTGTTGCCGCAAACAATCATAATCTAGCTATGCCGTTTAAGCGATTTCAGGCTCAACCGGTTTGGAGGGCGGAAAGGCCCCAGCGTGGGCGCCTGCGCGAGTTTTACCAGTGCGACGCGGATATTATAGGCTCAAATGAAATTGTCTGCGAAGCTGAGATCACTAAGCTGGTCTACTCGGTTTTTGAACGCTTGAAACTAAATAAGATTGTTATCAGAGTAAACTCCCGCAAATTATTGAACGAAATTTTAAAAAGTCTTGGAGTAGCGGAAAACCAACTCACCAAAGCTATAAGATTGATTGACAAGCTGGAAAAGATTGGCGAAGAGAAGGTTGTATCCGAGCTGGAAAAAATCAATATAAAAAATGCCAAAGATATTTTAAAACTATTGAAGCCTGCAGGCGACAATCAAGCTACTTTAGATAAGCTTAAAGAATTTAATACTGCCGAGCTGGAAGAATATTTGGAAAAATGCAAATTGCTCAAGGTTCCGGATGGCTTGATCAAATTCGACCCGAGTCTTGCTCGCGGACTGGATTACTACACCGGTATGACGTTTGAAGTTGTCTATCCGGGTTCAAACCTCGGAACAATCTGCGCAGGAGGAAGATATGATGATTTGGCCGGACTGTTTTCAAGAGATGAGTTTTCAGGCGTAGGAGTTTCTTTCGGATTCGAAAGGATAATGATATTGCTGGAAGAACTAGGCCTTGCTAAAGACGGCATCAGCGGCGTTTATTCGCTGGTTACGGTGTTCGACAAGAACTCCTTGAAGGACTCGATAGAAATTTATAACACTTTACTGTCTGAACGTCTTTCAACCGAACTTTATTTGGGCTCCGGCAACTTGTCTAAACAGTTTAAATTCGCCGATAAGAAAAAAATTCCTTTTGTGATAGTACGGGGGCCAGATGAAAAAGAAAAAGGGGAAGTCCTGATCCGCCGGATGAGTAATGGTATCGAAAAACGCCTGCCTGCAAACCAGCTTGTCAGTTACATTAAGGGTTTTTATGAAGCGGTCTAGTCTGCGGATTGCCATACAAAAATCAGGCAGACTGCGCAAGGACAGTCTAAGGTTTCTAGAAGAACGGGGTATAACGGTTCCTCAAAGCAGTAAAACCTCTTTTATCGTCCCTTGCGGGGACAATCTGGAGATATTGTTTGTGCGCTATGCTGATATACCGGAATACGTGGCTAGCTCTGTAGCTGATTACGGTATCGTGGGCGAGAACCTGATTTATGAAGAAAATAAAAAGATCTCGTTACAGTCCAAGTTGGGGTTCGGCAAATGTAAGCTTGTCATAGCCGTCCCAAAAGGCTCTAAGATCAAAAAGATAACAGACTTGGAAGGTGAAAGGATAGCTACTTCTTATCCTAATAGTTTGCGAAAATTCCTGCGTTCTAATGGTCTGGGCGCGGCAGTAGTAGATATTCGGGGATCGGTTGAAGTAGCGCCGACCATAGGTTTGGCTGATGCTGTCTGCGACTTGACTCAAACAGGAGAAACTCTTAAAGCTAATAATTTACATATCATTACCGATGTAGTTAATTCTGAAGCAGTGTTGATAACTCCGAAAGTACAGTCCCGGGAGGCTGAGAAATTTCTTAAAAATCTAAGCGAGGTAGGTAAATGAGCATAATAAATATTTATGACTGGAAAAAGACATCCGAAAAAGACAAAAATGTAATATTGGAGCGTTCTCAGGCGGATATGGAATCAATCCGCGATTATGTCGCAGGGATAATAGACGATGTACGCAAGAACGGTGATAAAGCAGTCGTAAAATATATCCGAAAATTCGACGATCCTAAATTTGAAGCTGAAAGATTAAAAGTAAGCAAAAGCGACATAAAGAAAGCTTATGAGGTCGTCGACCCAAAAGTTATCGCCATAATGCGCGAGCAGATCAAAATATCTTCGGCCTACGCTAGCGCCGAGAGAAAAAATATTGTCGATTCGTGGGAGATTGAAACTACGCCCGGCGTGGTAACCGGATTGAGGCACACGCCTATTGAAAGCACCGGTTTGTACGTTCCGGCCGGTAAAGCGCCTTTACCGGTAGTGGCACAAATCTTAACGGTCGCCGCTAAAACTGCAGGCGTCCCCAGAAAAGTCGTATGTTTTCCACCGACGGGAGAGCTTCCGGAGGTGATAGTGTCGGCTGATTTAGCCGGAGCTGATGAAATATACAGAATAGGCGGAGTACAAGCAATAGCGGCTTTAGCGTACGGCACCGAAACTATCAAGCCGGTAAGATTTATAGCCGGTCCGGGCAATCCTTATGTCCAGGCGGCGAAACTACAGGTATTCGGTCGTGTGGGCATTGATATGCTTTCCGGTCCGAGCGAAGCGCTGATACTGGCTGATGATACGGCTAATCCGGCGTACCTTGCTGCCGATATCCTTGCCAGATGCGAACATGGCGGAGATTCGGCCGGCGTAGTAGTAACCAATTCGAAAGATATTGCCGAGCAAACTGCTAAGGAAGTCGAAAGACAAGCCCCCGCGCTAAAAAGACAACAATATATAATTGAGGCTTTAAAGCGTTACAGTGCAATAATTTTAGTTGACTCTATCGAACAGATGGTTGAATTCTCTAATGACTATTCACCTGAGCATTTGGAAGTCCAGGTGAAAAATCCAAAAGGTTTATTAAACAAACTCACTAATGCCGGAACGGTTTTCCTGGGCGACTGGGCGCCGGTGGCAGTCGGCGATTACGCCAGCGGCACGAACCATTGCTTGCCAACCGGCGTAGCACCAAAATTTGCCTCCCCGGTAGGCGTCAGAATGTTTTTAAAGACTTCCGGATACCAGCAGCTTAGCAAAGAGGGGTTAAATCGTCTTAAACCTATTGTTGAGACTTTGTCCGACGTAGAAGGGCTTGATGCTCACAAAAAATCGGTGCAAATCAGGTTCGAAAAATGAAATCAGTTCAGGAAATTGCCGGTTTGACTATTGGCGGTTTCAAGGCGTCTGATACTTTAGAACGTAATCGTCTTTTTTCAGAATATATCAATCAAGCTCTGCCCTCCAGGATTATCGCGGACGTAGATGTGATTTCCAGCCCTGCTTCACTGAACTCGGTAGTTGCCTCAGGCAAGATTGCCGGAGAAAAGTATTTCTTTAAAGTTCATATAGAGACCGGCTCAAAAGCCCAAGAAGAGTATAAGCAAGCGGAACTTCTTGCCAAGTCCGGCTGGCCGGTTTATGCCCCAGTGATGAATAGTGAAAATTCCAGTTTTCCGCTGCTGGTTTATCGTTGGACAGACAGTCCGACGCTTTTTGACAAACTGACGTTATCCTATGAAAACGGTCGATCCGAAGTCGACAAAAATGATCTGGAGCAGCTTGAAGCGATGAACAGCTCCATAGGGCAGGCAGAGGTAGGTTCACTTAAAAAAGTTCCGGCCCGTCTAGGAATAAACGCTCCTATTCAAATGTTTTTCGCTCGACGATACGAGCCCGGCAGACGCATAGACCACTGGTACAAGCCGGAAACAATATTTGATCTGCCGACTGGCGGAGGAAAGAATCTTAATCTGAGCTGGCATGTTATTGAGCATTCCAAGTGGCTTATCAACGGCCAGGAATATTCACGGACTCTAGCCGATATTGTCGAAGAAGCCAGAAAGGCTTTGGTTTTTTCCGGCGAGGATAACGCATGGGTAACAACATCGCACGGGGATGACCACGCCGGAAATATTTTCTTATCTGAAAACGGCGCTCTTGTTTTTGACCCGGCTGCAGCCGGCGATGTAAATCCGGCTGTTTTGTCTGATGTTAAAGCACTTGCCCATAACAGTTTTCTGCCCATGGCCGGCATGTATTATGATGCCGGGGTGCCATATACGTACAGCTACGAGGAAAAAGAGAATACTATCAAAGTCGATGTGGATTTTTCGAAATCACCTGCGCTTGAAACACACATGGCAATCGCTAGTCAAATAACCGATCTTCGTATTAGACCCGTTTTAAACGCTCTCAGCAAAAATGGCGCTGATATGGATAGGGAATATGGAAGACTCAGGACGGCTCTAGCCGGTTGTGCTCTTCTAACAGTCAACATAGCAAAATTGCTGAAAATGAATGACGGCAGAGGGATCGGACTGCTCCCTATGGCTATTATGCTGCATGGGTTGAGTGGTTTTGACGTGCTAAAAAAGATAGGCAGACAATGAAAAAAGCAGTGATTTTCGACATGGACGGTGTGATATTAGACAGTGAAAATGTCTGGGAAAAACACGATATGGCGTTTTTCGGGCCGGATATATATAAAAGTATGAAGCCTCGCATTAAAGCTTCTTCCCTCGACAAAATTTATCGTATGGCTTCCGAGTACGGATTTAAGATCGAAAAATCGGAATTTTTAAACAGATATTTCCAATTAGCTAAGACTGTTTATCAAGAGGCCGCTTTAACAGAAGGCCTGGAAGAGCTGCTGAATAAGCTTAAAGAAGACGGGCTGAAAATAGGTCTAGCCACATCTTCGCCCGGAGCCTGGGCGGATCAGGTTATGTCCAGGCTGGATAGCCCGCATCTGTTTGAATGCACGGTATCGGTTTTTGACTCGCCGGATGTACGGACGAAGCCCAATCCAGACTCGTTTTTAGTAGCGATGAAAGAACTTGGAGTCAATCCTTCGGAAACACTAATTGTCGAAGACTCTCTAAACGGTATAAAAGCCGCCAAGGCCAGCGGCGGCTATGTAGTCTGTTTGACGGAACACTTGCCGGCCAATGATTATCCAGAAGGGGCCGATAAATATATAGACAACATGCGGGATTTATACGACCTTATACAGGAATTAAACCGAAGATGATAGCGATAATTAACTATGATGCCGGAAATATAGGTTCAGTTTCAAA
>JBBDZT010000002.1:5441-9155 GCA_040900025.1 Saccharimonadales bacterium (SeqCode) | reverse complement strand
GCGCTGCGCCACTCCTGCATTTGCCCGAGTTTTATCGCTTCTTTAATTTCTTCTATGCTCATCCATGTGATTTCTATATCTTCACCGTGTTCTAGAGCCTGGCCGTCAGGATGCTCTTCATAGTTTTTTATTAAGAAATAGTATAAATCCCATTCTACGGTCGCACCTGCAGTAGCTTTGGTAATAAATTCAAGATCATTAACTATTATGCCCGCTTCTTCTCGAGCTTCTTTTATTGCTCCGGCCTTTGCAGCTTCCAGTATGTCATGAGAATTTTCACGCAGCTTATTGTATTCTTCCAGAGAATCGCAGACCTTACCGCCAGGCAGACGAAGGTCATAATTATTTGTTTCTTCCCGTAATTCTTTGGTAATTAAAATTTTATTTTCCGGCGAAACTATTACCAAACGGGTGCCGGGAGGCCGGCAAAATTTTTCAAATACTCTTCCGTCCGGTTGCAAGGTATGAACTACTTCACCAATTTTACCGGCAAACACAATGGAACTTTTCTTTTTCGAACTACTCACAATTACCGGATATTTTACCATAATGGTATATTACTATTTGTTTTGGACTTTTATACTTATGTTTAATACAATTAATATAAATCTAAACGAGGGAGACGAATGAAGACTAAGATTGCTATAAATGGTTTTGGGCGCATAGGGCGCAATGCTTTTAAGATTGCTTTTGACCGGTCTGATCTTGAAATCGTCGCGGTAAACGACCCAAGCGAAGTTAGAACCTTAGCTCACTTGCTTGCTCATGACACAAATTACGGAAAATACGACAAAAAAGTGGAAACCGAAGGCAAGGACTTGATAGTAGACGGCAAGCATATAAAAGTTTTTGGTGAAAGAGAGCCGGAGAAGCTCCCGTGGAAAGATTTGGGCATAGACGTAGTAGTGGAGTGCACCGGATTCTTCACCAACAAAGAGGGCGCACAGCTACATATAAAATCCGGAGCCAAACGGGTAGTTATATCCGCTCCGACTAAAAGCCCCGATGTACCGACTATAGTAATAGGCGCCAACGAGGATGAGCTGGATTCATCAAGTGAAATAATCAGCAACGCCAGTTGCACCACTAACTCTATTGCAGCGGTTATGTCTCTTCTTGAAGAGACCTTCGGTATTGAGAAAGCTATGCTTACGACCGTTCATAGCTATACAGCCAGCCAAAAGTTGCTTGATGCTTCGGCCAAAGACCTGCGCGAAGGCCGTAACGCGGCCAACAACTTGGTCCCGACCAGCACAGGTGCGGCGATTGCCGTTGGTTTAACTGTTCCGCAAGTGCAAGGCAAGTTTGACGGGCTTAGCATAAGGGTTCCTACCCCGGTAGTATCAATAAGCGATGTAACAATTTTGTTTAAAAAAGACGTAACCAAAGAAGGTATTAACGACGTATTCAAAAAAGCCGCGGAAGACCCTTATTACCAAGGTATCATCGGTATTACCGAAGAGCCTTTAGTTAGCAGCGACTTCGTAGGCAATAGCCATTCGGGTATTGTTGACTTGCTTTTAACGAATGTTGTTGGCGGTAATATGGGCAAGGTAGTAGTCTGGTATGACAATGAGTGGGGATATGCTAACCGACTCGTAGAACTGGTTGCCGATACCGGCAAACTCCTTCATAATAAATCCAAGTAGATTATCATGACTTACGCATTTGAGCTTAGAACGCAATTTCTTATTGAGAAACGGAGAGAGCCGTACGATTGGTACGGTGAAGTGAGTATCGCAGATAAAAATTGTGTTATAAGCCAAAAACCCGAGCTGAGTTCTGGGCTTTGCTCAGAAGCAGGTTGGGTGGTGCGTAAGTCATGAAAATAGCACTGAGTACGGATCACGCAGGTTTCGAGAAGCTAAAGCAGCTGAAAGAGTTTCTTAGCTCAGCCGGGCACGAATGTGTAAATTACGGGCCGACTTCATATGATTCGGAAGACGATTATCCGGATTTTATACGACCGGCGGCAAAAGCAGTAGCCAGCGGAGAATGTGAAGCCGGTATCATATTCGGCGGCAGCGGGCAGGGCGAGGCAATGACGGCCAATAGAGTAGCCGGTGTTCGCTGTGCGGTTTATTACGGTAAGGCTAAGGCTGCCGAGGCTGTGGACGTCAGCGGGCATAGCGCAGAGGATGATTATGAGATCTTAAGGCTTAGCCGCCAGCACAATAACGCTAACATGCTTAGTCTTGCAGGCAGATTCTTGAATAACGAAGCGATTGAACTGGCTGTTTCCATATGGCTTAATACTGCTTTCACTGAAGAAGAACGACATGTCAGGAGAATTGCCAAGATAGACGGAAAAAACCAGTAAATGGCGATTATTTGCCCGACGGTCCTGGCTTCCGATAAAGATGAATTCTCCAAGCAGATAGAACGAGTTAGTTTTGCTCCGCGTTTGCAGCTGGATTTTATGGATGGTAAGTTTGCTCCGACAAAATCAATTGACCTAAAAGATGCTTGGTGGCCGGAGTCCATTAAAGCTGACCTTCATTTAATGTATAAGAAGCCGGAAGATTATATGGATACGATACTCCGGCAAAAACCGAATTTAGTTATAGTTCACGCCGAGGCTGACGTAAATTTAAAAGATTTCGCCCAAAAACTTCATAGCAACGGAATAAAGGCCGGGCTATGTGTTCTGCCAGAGACGAAAATCTCCGTTGTGAAGGATGCTTTAAAGGATTATGAGCATTTATTGATATTCGGCGGCAAGTTAGGGTATTTCGGCGGAAATGCCGATCTTAGCCAAGCTGATAAAGCCAAAGAAGCTAAAGCCATAAATCCCGGCATAGAGATCGGCTGGGACGGCGGAACAAATGATCAAAACGCAAAGCAGCTGGCGGACGCAGGCATAGAAGTGTTGAATGCCGGAGGATTTATCCAGAAAGCCGATAATCCTGAATCTGCATATCAAGAGCTTGTAAACCTAGTTGCTTAGGTAATAACTTCAGTGCTATAAATAAGCACAACCATTAAATAAGGAATAAAAATGAAAAATCAAAAAGGTTTCAGTGTAATTGAAGCACTGTTAATATTAATTATTGTCGGAATAATTGGCGGAGTAATTTATTACGTTTACAATGCGAATAAACAAGAAATAAAGATCTCTGACTCTTCTGTTCAGCACCAAGAAGCAATCACAAAAGAAGAATTCATAGACGAAGTGGAGAGTGAAGTAAAAAGCTTAGGGCTTGATAATTTGGCTGAAACAAAAATCGTAAAGCCAACGCCGGAGAGCGGGTATGCCAACATACAGATATTTGATAAAGACGGCTACGTTACCGGGATGGAAACACCGGTATTGGAAATAGTATTAAACGATGAACTTGACTGCCCAATCGCTGATTACGGCGAAGAAGAATGTCCCGTTGAGCTTGACTTGGTCAAAGAAGTCAACAATGCGCAGGAGGTTTACAGTGCTATAGAATCCGTTGTTTCTAAACACTCACTAAGAAGCGATGCGATCAATTCTGTCGAAGTGTTAAAGGCAAAACAAGCAAATATAGATGTGCCTTTTGGCCAATACGCCGACATATATGCCGGTTATAAGAATGATTCGATCGTTTGTATACCTAAACTCCCCAATATGCCTTCAGTTTTTGTCGAATCAGAGCCAAATATTGCTGTAACAAAAAAAATAAGCATATTTATCGGCTGCGTAGACGTAGATGAGTACGAAGAACAGCACGAGCTTCAAAAGCTTCT
>JBBDZT010000002.1:1588-5341 GCA_040900025.1 Saccharimonadales bacterium (SeqCode) | reverse complement strand
ACTGGGACGAAAGAGATATTTTTATCCTAAGTAACGGCCATTGCGCCCCGGTTCAGTATGTAACTATGGCCCACGCCGGATATTTTGATAAGTCAGAGCTTAAGACGCTACGCCAATTCGGCTCACGACTGCAGGGCCATCCGGAGAGGACAAAGCTTCCCGGCCTGGAAACTACCAGCGGTCCGCTTGGCTGCGGGCTTAGTCAGGCTTGCGGCATGTCGCTGGCAATGAGGATGAATAAAGACCATCATCGCTGGATATATGTAGTCTTAGGCGACGGGGAACTTGATGAAGGAAATGTTTGGGAAGCCGCTATGCTAGCCAGCAAATACAAACTCGGCAATGTTATAGGGATCATCGATAGAAATAATATTCAGATTGACGGACCAACCGAAGAAGTAATGCCGCTTGAAGATTTAAGAGCCAAATGGGAAGCTTTCGGCTGGCATGTGCTGGAAGTTGACGGGAATAATATAGAAGAGGTTATAGACGCTTGCAGTTTAGGCAGGGCAATAGTAGAAAAGCCGGTGATGATAATAGCCCATACTATTCCGGGCAAAGGCGTGGATTTTATGGAATATGACTTTCACTGGCACGGCAAACCGCCAAACAAAGACGAAGCCAAAAAAGCTTTGCACGAGTTACGTACACTTAAAGGAAAAATCCGGGGCGAACATGAGTAACTGCTATTACCTAAGGAGCGACAATGATTAAGCTTCACTTGATTAAAGATATTTTGGCGGATGATATTGAAAAAGAGCCGATTCGTAAAGGTTTCGGACGGGGTCTGCTTGAAGCTGGCAAGAGAAACGAGGATGTTGTGGCTGCCTGCGCTGATCTGACAGATTCTACCCAGATGAGTTTATTTGCCGAAGCGTTTCCGGAAAGGTTTATAGAAATAGGCGTTGCCGAGCAGAATTTGGCTACAGTTGGATCAGGAATGGCAGCACAGGGCAAAATCCCTTTCGTTTCTAGCTATGCGGCTTTCAGCCCGGGGCGCAACTGGGAGCAGATCAGAACAACAATTTGCCTGAATGACCGGCCGGTAAAAATTGTCGGCTCGCATGCCGGGCTTTATACCGGCCCTGATGGAGCTACTCATCAGATGTTGGAAGACATTGCTTTGATGAGAGTTCTGCCCAATATGGTTGTAGTTGTTCCCGGGGATAGCATTGAGGCAGAAAAAGCAACGCTGGCTTTAGCCGCAGACAAACGGCCGGGCTATCTGCGGCTGGCCCGCGATGCTTCGCCGGTGATAACAACTAAGGACACGCCATTTGAAATAGGCAAAGCTTATACTTTTACAGAAGGCAAGGACCTGACGATAATTTCTACAGGAACAATGACTTACCACGCTATGGTAGCAGCCGAGAAACTGTATAAAGACGGGATAGACGTAGAGGTAATACACTGTCCTACCATAAAACCACTTGATGGCGCGTCAATTATAAAAAGCGTTGATAAAACCAACCGAGTGATAACTATTGAAGAACACCAGGCAGCAGGAGGACTTGGCAGTGCAGTAGCGGAGCTTCTGAGCGAAGAACATCCGGTAAAAATCAGGCGCTTAGGCGTTAATGACCAATTCGGGGAATCGGGCAAGCCAGATGAACTTTTAGAAAAACATAAGCTTACCGCCAGCCACATAATGCTTGAAGTCCACAGGATGTTTTAAAAATGCCTTTGTCTATAAGAGAGATTAGAAATAATTGCATCAAAGCCAGAGAGCTTATGGCGAAGTCCAGGTCGGAGAAGTTTGCCGTGGGAGCATTCAATCTGGATAATCAGGAAATGCTTAAAGCAGTTTGTCGCGCGGCGTTAGTTAAGAAATCTCCCGTTTTGGTTGAGGTTAACCACGAAGAGGCCGAATCCATAGGCTTGGACAACGTCCGCGATATGGTAGACAACTATAAAAGCGAGCTGAGCATAGAAATATATATAAATTTGGACCACAGCCCAAGCGTGGATATTGCTATTGACGGCATTGAAGCTGGGTTTGAGTTTATCCAGCTTGATGTATCCGAAGCCAATCGTGAAATCAGCATGGATGAATTCATAGATAAAACCAGACAAGTTGTAAATTATGCACGTTTGACAGGGGCTATCGTAGAAAGCGAACCGCATTTTTTTG
This sequence comes from Saccharimonadales bacterium (SeqCode), assembly GCA_040900025.1. Taxonomy (GTDB): domain Bacteria; phylum Patescibacteriota; class Saccharimonadia; order Saccharimonadales; family 2-12-FULL-41-12; genus JANWLD01. Next base: position 3,210 of record JBBDZT010000002.1, on the reverse strand, counting down.
ACAGGGGCTCAAGCTTACAGAAACGAAATATTAACTACAGCCAAGTCCAAAAAACGTTTTCTAAAGCCGAAGAGGCTAAGGAGTTTATAGATGCTACCGGTATTGATATGTATGCCGCGGCTATCGGTAATTTACATGGTATATATACGGCTCCGAAAGTCCTGGATATAGATTTATTAGAAAAAATTCGTGGTAATATCGATAGTTTTATAAGCCTTCATGGCGGGAGTGGCACGCCGGAGCATTATTTTAGACATGCGATAAAGACCGGAGTAAGCAAGATAAACATTAATACCGATATGCGCGTAGCTTTTCGTCGTTCTTTAGAGAAATCTTTAAAAAATAATCCCCACGAGATTTCAGTGATGAAGCTAATGGACGATGCTATCTCCTCCGTACAAGCTGTTGTTGAGGAAAAAATAGATATTTTCGGCTCCGCCGGCAAAACAGCATAAACCATTAACGGTTTGCAATATGAGCCATGGTTTGTCAAAATAATTATGTTAATGAATAAATTAAAATGTGGGAAAACAAAAAATGAACCAAGTTGATGTTTTGTGTGTTGGTGATGTGGTCACCGATGCTTTCATCAAATTAAAAGATGATCGTGCGGTAGTATCCGAAACCGATAAAGGCCTGGTGCTTTCAATGCCGTTCGGGACAAAAATTCCTTTTGATCACAGTGAAGTCATAAATGGCGTAGGTAATTCTCCAAATGCAGCGGTTAATTTTGCTAAATTAGGGCTAAAAGTAGGCTTGGTTGCAAGCGTAGGGGGAGATTCTGCCGGACGGGATATAATCCGCACTCTTGATAAGGCCGGTGTAGATACCAGGTTTGTACGAATCCACCCTAAAAAGAAAAGCAATTATCACTACGTGCTTTGGTATAAAGAAGAAAGAACTATCTTAATTAAACACGAATCCTACAGTTACCACTGGCCGTACTTACGCAAGAAAGATACCCCCGAGTGGATCTATTTCAGTTCAATCAGCAAGGATGCGCTGGATTTTCACGATGATCTCGTGGATTGGCTGGAGGAAAATCCTGAAATAAAAATGGCTTTTCAGCCTGGAACTTTCCAAATGGAAATAGGCGCACAGCGGTTAAAACGAGTTTACCGGCGTGCGGAAATAGTCGCAGTCAATCGAGAGGAGGCGGCTTATGTAACAGGGGGGAATGCTGAAGATATCAATGATTTGTTTGACCGTTTGCATGGTCTCGGGCCAAAAATAGCGGTAATTAGCGACGGGCCTGACGGCAGTTATGCCAGTGATGGAACCAACAGGTTCAAAATGCCTATTTATCCTGATCCTAAGCCGCCGGTTGAGCGAACCGGAGCGGGAGATGCGTTTACCTCGACCTTTGTAGCATCAATAATCATGGGGAATACTATTGACGGGGCTTTGCAGTGGGCACCGATCAGCTCAATGAATGTTGTGCAGCATGTCGGAGCGCAGGCAGGCCTACTGAGCGAGAAAGAATTGGCTCATCTTTTACAGAGGGCACCAGAATCTTATAAACCTCGAAAGCTGTAGCTTGACATAATGAGTTCAAGAGTAATTTCAGGCATATTTGATGCTAAGGAACCTGAATTTAGCCATAGCATACACGATCTGGAAAG
>JBBDZT010000002.1:0-1488 GCA_040900025.1 Saccharimonadales bacterium (SeqCode) | reverse complement strand
TTATTTGGAAAAAAGAACCAGCTGGCGGAAATTTTGGTGCGTAAAGCAAAGCGTTTTAAAAAAACAGCTGAAATCAAATCCACCAAAGAAAGTAATGAAAATACTTGGATTTAGATCTGTAGATTCACTTTTAAAACGCGAGCCGGCTATACAAACTTTAGTTTTAGCCAAGATGATAGAAGGTGTCGGCTGGCAGGAAAACTACATTAATCAAGCCGGCGCTATGACTAACAGCGACTTTGACGAGCAGAAGATAAATTTCAATATAATAAGCCCTAGCAGGCTTGTCAGCTTGAAAAAATCCAAAATAGACTTAAGGAGGGTAGTATTTTCAAGCGAAGAATCCGCAGATATTATTATTGCGCCGCCAGGCTGGAGGTTTGAAGGAGATGTGATGTTTTATTTCGACACCATTATCAATCATATCAATGGAATAATAAGCCGGTCGGCGTTCTACAGGTTTAAAGGCCTTCAGCCGGACTTTTTTGAAACGCTTAAGGACATTAGAGAAAACGGATTTAAAAAAGCTTCTTTTATAAACTGGCCGATCAGGTGGTCCGCCGTCATGCATTCTATTCAGCATCACGGTAATCGCAGGCTTGCTCAAAGACTGGATCTTAATGTACCGGCGCATGAATTGTTCGGCTTGTCTGCTGAAAGAGAAATGCAGCGATTCGGTGTATGGGAGAAAGGTTTTGCTTATGGTGATAAAACCGGTTCAATCATGTCTACTCATCTGTCCGACGCTATTATTAACGCAATAAACAAAAATGATTTTGAAAATTCTTATAATGAATTTGGTAAGAACAGGCTTTCTGACGAATTATTTTCCAGATACCTGGCGCATTATGAAGTCATAGACGATATTTTTAGAGAGGATGATTTTTAGGTTGTGAGTAAAGTAGATGTTAAGAATATAAAATATTCAATCTGTGTTTCCGGCGCCGCCCAAGGACGAACCATAGATGCTTCCTCAAACCTTGCCTATGAACTAGGCAAACACATAGCTGAAGCCGGGCATGTATTGACCACCGGTGCTACTGTTGGGCTGCCTTATCATTCGGCGGTTGGCGCGAAAGACCATGGCGGCTCGGTTATAGGCTTTTCACCGGCATCTTCGTTGCGCGAACATGTGAAAAAATACCGTTTGCCGTATGACTGCTTCGATTTTATTAACTTTACCGGCATGAACTATGTCGGGCGTGATTTGTACTTGGTACAGTCCAGCGACGCGATCATAACAATCGGCGGTAGATTCGGCAGCCTGCACGAGTTTACATCCGCTTTAGAAGCTGGCAAGCCCTGCGGAATACTGATTGGCAGCGGCGGCACGGCCGATATAATACCGGCGTTAATGCAAGCGCTGGAACCACCCGCGGACGATGTAGTTATCTACGACGACGATCCTAAGCGGCTGGTTGATCGAGTGCTTGAAATTGTCGATAAAGAATATACTGATATAAAAAAAGAACTAAAAGAACATGATCA
>JBBDZT010000001.1:0-9214 GCA_040900025.1 Saccharimonadales bacterium (SeqCode) | reverse complement strand
TATGCGTTGCAAAAGCCAACCTGGACGCATTTGCCCATGGTTCCAGCACCGAGAACAGCGACTTCTTCACGACATTAAATCCATATGACAAGTCAAGGGTTCCCGGAGGCAGTTCCGGAGGCTCCGCTGCCGCGGTAGCACTGGATATGGCGCCTTTTGCCACAGGCAGCGACACAGGAAGTTCTATTCGCTTGCCGGCGAGTTTTTGCGGAGCAGTTGGATTGAAACCTACATACGGATTGGTTAGTAGAAGCGGTGTGGTGGCAATGGGATCCAGTCTTGACTGTATTGGTTCTATCACTAAAACCGTAGATGATACAGCTTTAATTTTAGACGTTATCTCCGGCAAAGACGGGCTGGACATGACAATGATTGACCGCGATAAAAAACCATATACAGACTTGGACATTGATCTAAAAGGCAAAAAAATTGCCTTGATTGAAGAGTACCTTGACGAAAATACAGACCCGGGGATTAAAAAGATAATAGAAGATTCATTAAAAAAACTTGAGGCCGCAGGAGCAAAAATTTCGCGCGTTAGCATACCTTCTATGCCTCTATCGCTTGCTGTCTATTATGTATTATGCCCGGCAGAAGTCAGCAGTAATTTAAGCCGTTATGACGGCCAGCGTTACGGTTACAGCCATAAAGAAGCGAGCGATCTTGATGAAAGTTATACCAAAAGCCGGGATATAGGGTTCGGCAATGAGGCCAAGAGAAGAATTATGATCGGTACATATGTTTTGTCCAGCGGTTATTATGATGCCTATTACAAAAAAGCCCAGATAGTACGCACTAAGTTAATAAACGAATTTAATAAAGTTTTCGAGGATAATGATTTTCTAGTAGGCGCAGTATCTCCGTCCGACCCGTTTAAAGTAGGTGAAAGGACAAAAGATCCTCTGGACATGTATTTGGCCGACCTGTATATGGCAGGAGCAAATCTAGTGGGATCCCCCGCTATTAGCGTACCTGCCGGGTTTAACAACGGATTACCGGTAGGATTGCAGATTTTAGCGCCTCAAAATCATGACAGGGATTTACTCGGCATATCAAAAGCGTTTGAGGGGCTTGTTTCATGAACTTCAATGTAGAATTTACTCCTGAACTTATAGCATTGACCATAGTATCGGTATTTGTAATTTTAGCCGTTTTGGCTATTCTTCTGTTTTTTTATTCCAAGAAACTGCGCCCAAAAAAAATTAGAAAGAAGTGGAGCAAAATTAAAGCTAAACTGCCAAAACAAGATCAATGGAAAGAGGCGTTAATAGACGCTGATAAATTACTTGACGAAGCCTTAAAAAAGAAAAAATATACCGGAAAAACCGTCGGCGAAAAACTGGTTAAAGCAGAAAAGATTTTTACAGACAAAGACGAAGTATGGTTCGGGCATAAGTTAAGTCGTGCAGTTCAAGAAAAGCCGGGCTTGAAGTTGAAGAAAGCTGATATGAAACGAGCGCTTATAGGCTTGCAAAGAGGGCTTAAGGACTTAGGAGCATTATGAACTATCTTCCTACTATAGGTATAGAGTGCCATGTGCAGCTGAAGACGAATACGAAATTATTTGCCGCTGTAGGCAATGACGCCCGCAGTGCGGAGCCAAACTCACTGATAAGCCATATTTGCTTAGGGATGCCCGGAGCGCTACCTTACCTTAATGCCGGAGCCGTGAAGCTTGCCGCTAAAGCTGCTTTTGCGCTGGGGACGAAGCCGCAAAAATTCAGCAAGTTTGACAGAAAACATTATTTTTATCCTGATCTGCCAAAAGGATATCAGATTAGCCAGTTCTCCGACCCAATTGTTTCCGGAGGATATGTAGATATAGAAATTGACGGCGACAAAAAAAGAGTGGGGATCACACGTGCGCACCTGGAAGAAGACGCCGGGAAGACCACTCATCCCGGCACCGCGGATTACAGCTTGGTTGATCTTAACAGGGCCGGGACGCCGCTTCTTGAAATAGTAAGCGAACCGGAAATTCACTCAGCTGCAGAAGCCAAGGCTTATGTGCAAAAATTATATTTACTCATGAAGTACGCCGGTATTAGCGATGTAGATTTGTACCACGGCAATATGCGCTTTGATGTAAACGTGAGCTTAAGCAAGGACAGGAAACGCTTGGGCATCCGGACCGAAACAAAGAACCTGAACAGCTTTAAGTCGGTAGAGCGTGCGGCTGAATATGAAATAAAACGTCAGACTGAATTGCTTAATAAAGGACATGAGATCGTACAGGAAACCAGAGGTTGGGATGACGCTAAGCAAAAAACAACATCGCAAAGAGGAAAAGAAGAAGCCCACGACTACCGCTATTTTCCGGATCCTGATATTCCGCCGCTGAATTTGACGGATGATTATATTGGGGAAGTAAAAGAAGAATTTGCTAAAAGAAATTTTTACACAATCAGGGAGAAGCTGGAAAAAGCCGGTCATTTGTCGGTCGCCGACCTAGATACATTGTTCAATAATCCGGAGGCGGTAGATTTCGCAGTAGCCGTGATAGAAAAGAAAGATGTTTCTGCCGGGGCTATTTCTAAATTGTTTGACTGGGTAATTAATTTTATATCAAGTTTCGTAGAAGACTACTCTGTCCTGTCCGAAGAAAAAATAGATAGCCTGCTAGCTTTGGCTGAAGCTTACGATAAGAACAAGCTAGTCTCTACCAAAGCTAAAGAAGGCGTAAGGCATTATTTCGAAGATAATCTGTTTGATGTAAATAAATTTATCGCAGGAAACCAGACCGTAAGCGACGAAGGCGAAATATTGAAGATCGTAGAAGGAATTATTGAACAAAACCCAAAGGCTGCCGAAGACGTTAGAAATGGCGAGATGAAAGCCATCGGTTTCTTAGTAGGCCAAGTTATGAAACAATCAAAAGGAAAAGCAGATCCTGCTTTAGCGCAGAAGTTAATAAAAACGAAACTTGGAGTATAATCGACCTATGGCTAAAGTTAGAAAAGCGGTTATAGCAGCTGCAGGTTTTGGCACGCGTTTTCTGCCGCAAACAAAAGCTATGCCTAAGGAAATGTTGCCGATAATAGATAAGCCGATCATCCAATACATCGTTGAAGAGCTGGTAGAAGCCGGCATTGAAGACATAATTATTGTAACCGGCTATCACAAGCGTTCTATTGAAGATCATTTTGACCAGATGAGCGCCGATTTAAGAGAAAATCTGATCCAAGGCAACAAAGACGAGCTTCTGGAAAAAACAAAAAAGATTTCAGAGCTGGCGAATTTTGCCTATATCAGGCAAAAAGGACCTTATGGCAGCGCAACGCCAATATTAAATGCCAAATCTTTAGTAGGAGACGAGCCGTTTATTTATACTTATGCGGACGAGCTGATAGAAACTTCTTCCAACCGTTTCTCTCAAATGATTGAACTCCACGATCGGCTTAACGGTTCTATATTGCCGTGTATCAATATAAGCACGGAAGATGAATTTAATAGATACGGTGTAATAAGAGGCCAACAGCAAGAAGAGGGCGTAATGAAGATAGATGGCCTTGTCGAAAAACCCGGAAAGGTCAATGCGCCGTCGGATTTTGCCAGTGTCGGTGGCTATCTGCTGACTCCCGACGTATTTGAATATGCCGAAAAAGCTATAGAAACTTTGGGCGAAAATCAAGAATTTTATTTAACTACGTATGTTCTTGAACCCATGATCAACGATGGTAAAAACCTGTTCGGATGCAAACTTTCCGGCAGCAAATATTATGATACCGGAAACCAGCTTGAGTATCTGAAAACAGTCATAGATTTTGCGCTTAAAAGAGACGATATCCGGCAGGAGGTACTTGAACATATACGAAGTAAGCTGGACGGCTAACGCAGGTAGTATATAATTTAAGTTGTAATTATGAATGATGTTTGGTTTGAATCTTTAGTAATCCTGCTGTCAATTATGCTGGGTTTGTTTCTATTGCTTGCGATTATATTGGTGGTTAAGATAATTCAAATCGTCAGCCAGATAAAGCGTATTGTTGACCACGCCGAGCAAGCGGTAGATAAGGCGGAGCATATAGCATCTTTTTTTGAAAAAACGGCCACGCCCGTGGCATTTATAAAGCTTATTTCCAATATAAGCGACTACGTAACCAAAGCCGCCGGCAAAGCTAAAAAGAGAGGAAAAGACGACGCATGAAAAAAGAGAGTAAATGGGCATTAGGTACTCTTATTGCCGCCAGCGTCGGTTTTGCCGCCGGGGTTTTGACGGCTCCCAGAAGCGGTTGGAGAACCAGGAAAAAACTGTCAGAATCAGCCTCAAAAGCCAGAGTAGACGGCGAAAAACAGTTGAAACAGCTATACAGCGAGTTGCAAAATCTTATCAAAGAAAGCGAAACGAGAGTTAAGAAGTCTAAACTAAAAGTCGACAACGAATTTAAGAAGCAATTGGAGAATTCAAAAAAAACCCGAATTAAAGTAAAAATGCTCCTGAGCGCTATACACGGAGGAGAGGCAACTGACCCGGACTTGAATCAAATGCTTGTCGAGGCAAAGAAGGCAAAATCCAATTTGTCAAAATTTTTAAAAAAATAGTGTCAGATAATAAAGTAGTACATCCGGAATTTCATAAAAATTATAGCTCAAGCAGATTAAATTGGCTTAGGGCGGCGGTTTTGGGCGCGAATGACGGCATAGTATCTATTTCAGGCCTGGTAGTCGGGGTGGCCAGCGCAACCACCAATCTATCCGTTATTTTGACCGCCGGAGTTGCCGGTATTATAGCCGGAGCCATATCGATGGCCGCTGGTGAATACGTGTCTGTAAGTTCGCAAAGCGACAGCGAAAAAGCCCAGATGGACATAGAGGAATACGAACTGGAAAATTTTCCGGACGAAGAACTAAAAGAATTGGAGGGCATATATGAGAAAAAAGGACTTTCTAAAAAAACCGCAAAACAAGTAGCGAAGGAACTAACCGGTCACAACGCTCTCCATGCACACCTGGAAGTTGAGCTTGGCATTGATCCCGATGATCTTACAAATCCATACCACGCGGCATTCGCATCAGCTGCGGCATTTATTTCCGGGGCGGCAATTCCGTTGGCGGCGATACTCTTGCCTCCTGAGCACTTAAGAATACCGCTTACGTTTGCCGCGGTGGTTTTTGCTCTTACCATAACAGGTTATCTAAGTGCTCGAGCAGGCCAGGCAAAGGCGAGAGTTGCCATCCAGAGAGTGGTTCTTTGGGGTGTTATAGCCATGGCAGTCACGTTTCTGATAGGAAAGCTATTCGGTGCCGCCGTATAAAATTATGAGAGGAGGTGACCCCTCCTCGGTTGCGGCTTTGTCCCAGGCCCGCCAAAACTGATTAACCTGAATCAGGGTTGCCGAGGGTCCGGTCCTTGTTTCTTTACCGAAAGAAATGTTTTGTTCTTGGAAAAGAACAAAGAGGATTTCTTTACAACAGAATTTTATGAAATTCTAGTCTATAATATCTATTAGAAAAGACGAGGGTAAAATGCCGAAAAAAGAAAAAAGTTCGGTCAAAAATAAAGATTTAAGCGCATCCGATTTTGTTCATTTGCACAATCATACGGAGTATAGCCTTCTTGACGGCTTAACCAAAGTTCCTAAACTTGTTGAAAGTATCAAGGATATGGACATGGAGGCTGTTGCCATAACTGATCACGGAACCCTTTCAGGCGCGATAGATTTATACGACGAGGCAAAGAAAAAAAATATAAAGCCGATCATTGGAATAGAAGCTTATATTGCTCCTAGAAAATTAACAGACAAGGATCCGGCATTCGATAAGCAGTATTATCATATTATCCTACTAGCCTCTGATAATACTGGTTATCAGAACCTGATGAAGCTTTCAACAATTGCTCACCTGGAAGGCTTTTATTACAAACCTAGGATAGACCGTGAAACACTTAAAAAATATTCGGACGGGATTATTGCGATATCCGGGTGTATAAGCAGCGAGTTGGGAGATGCGCTTCGACAGGACCAGAATGAACAGGCTGCAGAAGTTGCAAAATGGTATAAAAAGACATTCGGCGATAGGTATTATATTGAAATTCAAGACCACGGACATAGTGAACATCCAAGTTCGTGGATTGAACAAACTAAAGTTAATAAACAAAGCTTTATAATAGCCGAACAGTTGAAAATAAAAACAGTTATAACCGGTGATGCACATTATTTAAAAAAGGATGATCAGGAAGCACACGAAATCTTGCTCTGCGTACAGACCGGTTCATTTCTAAGTGATGAAAACAGGATGAGCTTGGCCAATTTCGAGCTGAATGTTTCCGACCCGAAAGATATAATTGCCAGATGGGGTGAATCCCACCCCCAGTCCATAAGAAACACCAAAGAGATCGCTGATAGGTGCAATGTCGAGATTAAACTTGGAAATTATTTGATCCCGAAATTTGATGTGCCGAAAGGTGAAACGGAGAAGTCTTATCTTGAACATTTGACCTTTGAGGGGCTAGTGCGAAAGTATATCAACGCTAAGCCTAAGAAAACCCTTGCAGATATAAAAAAACAACTTTCGGCGAATATAGTTAAAAGAGCTGAGTATGAGCTGGAGATAATTAACCGCATGGGATTTTCGGGATATTTTTTGATAGTCTCCGACTTTATCCAATGGGGCAAGGACAAAGATATAATATTTGGTCCCGGGCGGGGTAGTGGCGCCGGTTCAATAGTGGCATACGGGCTAAGGATTACCGAACTTGATCCGCTGGAATACGGGCTTCTGTTTGAAAGATTCTTGAATCCGGACAGAATCTCAATGCCGGATTTTGATATAGATATCCAGGATACAAGGCGCGACGAGGTGATCAATTACTGTGTTGAAAAGTACGGTAAAGAGAAAGTTGCAAACATAGTGACTTTCGGACGTATGGCTGCCAGGAATGCTGTCCGCGATGTTGCGCGGGTTTTACAGGTGCCTTACGCTGAAGCGGACCGATTAGCGAAAATGATACCGCCTCCCGTCCAGGGCAGACATATTCCTTTGGAAAAATCATTAATAAATAACTCCGAGCTAAAGCGCGAATATAAAGAAAATGAAACAGCCAAAAAAGTATTTGATCTGGCAATACGGCTTGAGGGAACTATCCGAAGCCACGGAGTTCATGCTGCCGGCGTGGTTATCGCACCTGACGAAATAGTTAAATTCACGCCTCTGGAAATGGCGCAAAAAGGCGTAGTCTCAACCCAATATTCTATGGGGCCCATAGAAGAAATCGGCTTGCTTAAGATTGACTTCTTAGGTCTTTCAAACCTGACGATTATTAAAAATTCGCTCAAGATTATAAAACAAGTCTACGGCGAAAATATAGACATAAGCAGTATTCCACTGGACGACAAGAAAACGTTTGAGCTTTTTCAAAGAGGAGACACTACCGGCGTATTCCAGTTCGAATCTGCCGGCATGAAAAGATACTTAAAAGAACTGAAGCCGAATGTTCTGGATGATTTGATAGCTATGAACGCGCTCTACAGGCCCGGTCCGATGCAGTGGATAGATGATTTCATTGCCCGGAAACACGGCAAGAAAAAAATTGAATATATGCATCCTAAGCTGGAGTCGGCTCTAAAAGATACGTACGGAGTTCTTGTATACCAAGAGCAATTTATGCAAATCAGCAAAGATTTGTGCGGCTTCACCGGGGGGCAAGCGGATACTTTACGCAAAGCTGTAGGCAAAAAAATAGCATCGCTAATGAAAAAAATAAAAACCGACTTTATTGAGGGCGGTATCAAACACAGCGGTGCCGACCGCAAAATGATGGAAAAATTCTGGGACATGCTGGAAGAATTTGCTAATTATTGTTTTAACAAAGCCCATTCGGCATGCTACGCCTCAATCGCCTACCAGACGGCTTATTTGAAAGCGCATTATCCGGCGGCATTTATGGCGGCGCTCATGACCAGCGATTATGACGACAGCGATAGGCTGGCTATAGAAATATCGGAGTGCAGGTCTATGGGCATAGACGTACTCCCACCTGATATAAACGAATCTTATGGACGATTTGCCGTAATCCATCAAAAAGACAAAGAAAGCATACGTTTCGGCATGAACGCAATCAAAAATGTCGGTACCGGCGTAGTTGACGAAATAATAAAAGCCAGGAAAGAGCTTGGCGGATTTTCTAATCTTGAGCAGTTTCTTAAAACATTTAACTCAGGCGTTATTAATAAAAAAGCGCTGGAAAGCCTGATAAAATCCGGAGCCTTTGACAGCTTGGGTGATAGAAACATGCTGGTAGAAAATATAGAAAACATGTTGGCTTATGCCTCGAGATACCAAAAACAAGCCATTAGCGGCCAAACCGATCTTTTTGGCGAATCGGTAGACGAGCCCGGGCTTAATGTTACTTTTACTTTAAAGCCCGTTGAGACCGAAATTGAAAACCAGCATTTGCAGTGGGAAAGGGAACTGCTTGGCATCTATCTTTCAAGCCACCCTTTAAGCGAATACGAGGAAGTTCTTAAACAATCGGCTACGCCCATTAAAGAGTTGGCTAATATAACGAGGGAGCAAAACGTCAAAATAGGCGGATCAATAACTGAAAAAAAAGAAATAGTAACTAAAAGCGGGCAAAAAATGGCATTTATAAAACTGGCTGACATGGAATCGGAGATTGAGCTGATTGCCTTTCCGGGAATATTATCCAAAAGTGAGCACATATGGCAGAGAGACAAAATTGTTCTTGTCGGCGGAAAAATATCCTCAAAAGACAAAGACGGAAACACATCGGAAGCGAAAGTTATAGTTGAAACCGTAGAAGAAATTGATTTGGCCAAAAATCATAACATTCCTACGAAGCCTAAGCGTCTTTACATAAGGCTTCAGGATACCGGTGACGAACAGAAATTGTCTAAACTGAAAAAAACTATAGACATTTACCCGGGCAGCATGGAGATTGTTTTAGTAGTAGGTCCTGACCATGATCGGCAGATTATTAAAATTCCTTCCAGGGTAGAGCCTAACGAAAATCTTCTTGCTGAACTGGACTCTATATTCGGCAAAGACACCATAAAACTTAACTAAAAAGTTACTATCGTGTTTGTCGGAAACTTAATGGGAGGTAACCCCTCCTCTCATGATCGCTAGCATTTAATGTATAAAGCCCGACGTCCGCGATAATACAACCAGCAGCACAATGACCGAAAAGGCGGTTAAGTCGTAAGCTGGGTGGTGAAGTATAAAGTTCCTGCCCTTTATATATTTTCTGCGGATA